>CAZCFM010000059.1:0-21418 GCA_964497855.1 uncultured Verrucomicrobiota bacterium
CAGACAGTGCAAACAAAAACATTGAAAAATTCCGAGTAAGCATACATGGCTCTCCTACTGGGTGTCACCTCACCTTCTGAAGAAGGTATTACGAACGTTCATATTATTGTCAAAGGTATTTTGGTTTGCGGAAAATATTTTTCAACAGGGGGAAGCAGGGAGAGCAGAGAAGAAGAACCGTGGAATGGCACTGTTCTCCCGGAGCTCTCCTGTTCAACTCCCCGGCGTCAGTCTGGGCGTTTCAGCTCAAAACGGCGAAGGCGCTGATGTTTTCGTTGTCAGGGAGGATCTGTCCCCCGTGCCCCGGGGAAAAGCAAAACAGAAGCCGCTTGCGCGGGTATCTGAAAAATTCTGTGTTTTAGTCTTTTCAAATCCCGTATGAACGTTATGAATATTAACGTTCTTGAGTGGGCGCCCGTCTACCTCCCGGAGATAGATAAGACCGTCTGCCTTGGAAAGGTCCTGAATCGAAAGTAAGTCATTAAAAAGAACTGATTGCCATGCCCCTTCTCGCCCATCCACATCCTACCTGCACCCGAATCCTGGTGGTGAATCCGGAGCATCCGTCTGCGGATGATGCGAATCCCGGCACTGCGGAGAAACCCTTTCGCAGCATCGGCATGGCGGCCTCTGTGGCACAAGCGGGGGACCGGGTCGTCGTGCATGAGGGCGTCTACCGGGAGCGTGTTGCGCCGAAGTTTGGAGGCGAAAAAGGAAAGCCCGTTGTGTACGAGGCCGCGCCTGGAGAGCGAGTGGTCCTTCGTGGATCGGAACGCTGGCATCCGAAATGGGAGCCGATTCCGGACTGCCCCGGGGTGTATTATGGGCGTCTCGATGCCCGGTGGTTGTCGGATTTTAATCCCTATGCGCGTTCCCTCAACAGCAGTCACGGACGAAAAACCCTGGGGCAGGTGTTTGTGGACGGGGAGCCCCTTTTCGAGATGGACCGCGCGGCCGATGTTTTCGCCCTCCCCGGCAGCTGGATGGCGGTGGAGGAGGGCACCGCCCTTTTGGTGCATGCCCCGCCGTCTTCCACCGCGTGGGAAAACCGGGAAGTGGAACTGACGCTGCGCAACCGGGTTTTTGCCCCCCACACACGCGGGCTGGGGTATGTTACCGTGCGCGGTTTTGTGATGGAGCACTGTGCAAATGATTTTCCGCGGGGGTTTTGGGTGAGCGATACTCCCCAGGCGGGTGCGCTGGGAACCCGGGGAGGCCATCATTGGGTCATCGAGAACAATATCATCCGCTTTGCGAAAACCGTGGGGCTGGATTGTGGTTCAGAGGGTGAACAGGATGCCGATGGTCTCAACCAGCCCATGCCGGAGAACAGTGGACATCATCTGATCCGAAACAATGTCATTTCGGACAACGGCGCGGCGGGGATTGTCGGGTATTGCGCCCGAAACACCCGCATCCTCGGAAATATCCTGGAACGGAACAACCGCCTGGGGTTCACCGCCCCGGAAACCGCCGCCATGAAATTCCATTTTTTCACCGACAGCGTGATCGAGGGGAACCTGATCCGTGACAATGACACGTGCGGCATCTGGCTCGACAATGTCTGGCACAACAGCCGTGTCTCCCGGAATGTCATCATTGCCAATCAGGGGGCGGGGATCTTTATCGAAATGGGATATGGGCCGCTCCTGGTGGACCATAACATCATCGCGTTCACCCGGGCCACCACTGCCCTGGGAGGGGATGGGGTCTACAGCCACGATGCCTCCGGTGTCGTTCTCGCCCACAATTTGGTCTTTTTTAACGCCAATTTCGGAGTCTGGCTGCATGTGGCCACTGACCGACCCGTGCAGAAACCCGATGGCACAACCGCGCAGGTTGCGGCCTCGGACTGGCGCATTCTGAACAACATGCTGGTGGGTAACCACCGCGGAACCATCAGCCTGCCCTTGGAATCGGATCGCTCCACCGGAAATGTCTCCGATGGGAATCTGCTGACGGGGCCCTATGATCTCCTGACCCAGGAAAGCCATGCCATGTCGATGGACCGGCCTCTTTTTCTGTTCAGCACCAACAAGGGGCGGCAGGTCCCGGAAACGTCCCCACCCGTGATGCTGGACCTGGCCGAATGGCAGGCCCGCGGCGGTCAGGACCGGAACAGCCGTTACCTGCATGTGCTCCGCCCGATGCTTTCCGCGCGTTCCCTTTTCCTGGACTGGATCATCGATTCCCGTATTTCGGAAATCCAGACACAGCGGGTGCCCGGAACAGACCGGGATTTTTTCGGGTCGCCTCTTCCGGCTCGGTGTCCCTTGCCCGGTCCCTTCCAATCCATGGTGCTGGAAGATCAGCTCCGTCAGGAAGGCGTCCCTTTGCCCCACCGGGGGCCTTATAACGGGGTGAAAGGCACGAAAACAAATCATTTCCTCCTTTGGCCCATCCGTGTGACGGAGGAACCTGGCCCGATCCAGACCGGTACAACGATTGAAGAGGATTTTATTCGTGATTTCTAAACCTGGTTTTATCACGTTCCGATCTGTATTTTGCGGACTGTTGTTGGGGCTCTTCATCGCAAGTTTCGCGTATTTCAATGACCAAGTGGTGCAGAATACTTTTCTGATCGGGAATTTTTTGCCGGTGGGTGTATTCGGGATGGTGCTGCTGCTGATGTTGCTGGTGAACCCGATACTGGCGTCCCTGCGGGCCTCCTGGGCTCTGCGCGGGGGGGAAATCGCGATCATCACCGCAATGGGCCTGGCCGCCTGCGCCTGGCCGGGCGCCAATTTTTTCCGGGTGTCCACGGGGGTCACCGCCATGCCCAACCACCTGATCAACTTCAACAGCAGTTGGCAGGCCAACAACCTGATGTCCTACGTGCCGGGGGCCTCGGACGAACTGGCGCAGGGGCATGTCACCGATTGGAAACACTTTGCGGCCTTGCTGCGGGATGCCGACACGGAGGCCGCTTCCCCCGCCGGAACGCTGAAGGGGTGGATGTCGGCGGAGGAGCGCGGGGTTTTCAGCCGGGCGGCGGAGATGGATCTGGTCACGGCCAACGCCACCCATCAAATGACCCTGGTGCTCAACCGCCTTCTCCGGCTGGGGGCCCTGTGGGATGGAACGGTCCTGGCGGGGCGGGGGGAACCCGCGTCCGACGCGTTGTCCGGGACCGAACGGATACGCCTCAACCGGCATCGCCTGGTTCAGGCGTTCCCGGATCTGGTTCTGCCACCTCCGCAGGGTTTGCCCGTTTTGCTGGATGTGCGGGAACACCGGGAGACGGCCTTGACTCCCCTGTTGGAGGGAAGTCCTCCGGAGGCGGGGCTCACCGTGTTCCAGCTTCCCTGGCGGACCTGGGCTCCCACCATCCGCGTGTGGGGCACGGTGGTGCTGGCCCTGGGTCTGGCCACGGTCTGCATGGCCCTCATCGTCCACCGCCAGTGGGCCGGCAACGAATTGCTGCCCTATCCCGTGGCCCGATTTCTAGAGGAAATTCTCGAACGAACCGAGGGCCGGCGCTGGCCGCGTATCTTCTGCAACAAGCTGTTTTGGATTGGGTTCGGTTTGATTTTCCTCTTCCATTTGCAAAACGGCCTCGCCGCCTGGTTTGAAGCCCTGCCGACTTTCCCAAACCGGATTGATTTCACGCCCCTGGCCGAGTTGTTTCCCAACGCCCGCCGGGTCCCCCGCGCCATTCAGGGCCTGTTTTCGTTCGGGGTCATTCCCTCCGTGATCGCCTTTGCTTTTTTCCTGGACTCCCGCACCTCCCTGTCACTCGGGTTGACCAACTTGTTCTGGACGATGTTCGGATCCCTGCTCATCGCCAACGGCGTCATGGTGGGCTCCAGCTACATGGGCGGTGAAAACGGACCTCTTCTCCGCTTCGGGGCTTTTCTGGGTTTTGGGCTGATGATCCTCTATACGGGACGCAACTATTACCGGCAGGCGTTTCTGGAAACCCTGGGCCGCAAAGGACCCCAACCGCTTCCAGGATATGTGGCCTGGGCCGGGCGGGGCATGGCCCTGGGCGTGGCCCTCTCCATGTATGGGTTGCACGCCGCCGGCCTGAACTTTTTCTGGTCGCTCCTTCTCACCGCCGTCTGCCTGAATATGTTCCTGGTCATGGGCCGTATCGTGGCCGAAACCGGCGCCTTTTTCCTGCAGCCCCAATGGCTGCCCATCGGTGTCTTCACCACCCTTTTCGGTCTGGAGGCCATTGGACCAACCCCCTATATCGTCATGGCCCTGGCCAGCGCCTTGCTGGTGGGAGACCCCCGGACCACGCTGATGCCGTTCCTGCTCAACGGACTGAAGCTGGGCGACGCGGCGGATGACCGGGAAAAGTCCGCCACCGGACGCATCGGGACCCTCCTGTTGCTGATGGTCCTCCTTTCCTTCGCGGTGGCGGGGCTAATGACGTTCTGGTTTCAGTACAACCGCGGTGTGAGCAGTGACCGATGGGCCAACCACTCGCTTCCCTCCATGTCTTTTTTGAATCTCGACCGGGTGGTCGGAGAGCTGGCGGCCAGCGGCGAACTGTCCGCCGTGACCCGCGACAGCTCCACCCGGTCCCTCCCCGTTCCCTCGCCGGAAAAAGGGGCGCTGATGTGGCTGCTGCTGGGCGCCGGGCTGGTGTTGATCTTCGCCGTTGCCCGGCTGCGCCTGACCTGGTGGCCCTTCCATCCGGTGATTTTTCTAATTTGGGGCACCTATCCCATGGGGCTTTTCGGCGGGAGCTTTTTCCTCGGCTGGCTCATCAAGGAGGGGGTGGTGAAGACCTTTGGAACCAAAGGATTCCATCACCTCAAGCCTCTGATGGTCGGCATCATTTCCGCCGAAGTGCTCTCCGCCATCCTGTGGGGAATTGTTTCACTGGTTTTCTATCTGAACACGGGCCGTCCGCCCATCACCTACCTCATTTTTCCCTCATGAACGAAACGGCAACACTGCTGGAAACCTATGCCTGGATGGGGCTGCGCATCGCCGTGCCCGCCCACTGGGAATTGCGCCGACACGGCATGTCCCCGGACGCCGGCGTCCTGGTCTGGGCGGACCGCCGCGGCCAACGCCTCGAACTCCGCTGGCTTCGCCCGCAAAAAGAGCCGGATCCCGTCCGCATGGTCCAACACACCCGCGAGGCCCTCCGCCGGGAGCGGCCCGATCTTCATCTTTCAAACCTGCCCTCTGGTTTCCGCCCCTGGCAGGGTCTTCTCCACGGAAGGGAACCCCGCATCTGCCAGACCGTGGCCTACTTTCCCGGGCACACGGTTTTGTTGCAGTTGAACTTCAGCCTCGAAGGGGAGAACGCGGAGGTCAAACGGCTCCTTCGCGATATTCTCGCCACCGTGGACGTGGCCGAGCCGCCGTCCCGGGCCACCCGCTGGCGGGCCTTCGGGATCGATTGCACGGTGCCGATGGGATGGACCCTCCAGCGCGCCGAAATCCTCCCCATGGACGCGCGTCTGCAGTTTGCCTGTCCGAAACGCTCCCGGTTTCATCGCCACCCGGCCATCTGCGACGTTCGCCGCCTCGGCATGGCCCGGGAATGGTTCGACGGCCATCTGGTCCGTTTTGCCAAAAGCCGGGCCATGGGATCGAAACCGGAAGTGCGGCCCGATCCCGACGATGGCAAATCCGTCTGGGTCCGGTCCGCGCAGGGGCGCTTCCCGCTGCTCGGGCGTTTCAGCCCCCGGGATCACGAGGAACTCCGTGTCTGGCACGAACCCGCCCAGAACGCCATGTTCGTGCTTCGGATGCACAACCCCCGCCGCACGTCGCGGCCGCTGGGCGAGGTTCAGGTGCGCGGGGTGGATCGTGCGGGGCCTCTTCCCGCGGGCGTTGCGATCTCCAAAACCACGGACATGCCTGTTCTGGAGGCTCTGCCGCTTCGCAACCAGGCGGTGAGTCTGCTTCGGGAAGGGCCGGGGGGCATCCTCCGCGCTCCCATTCGCCCCCGCTGGTGGACCCGCGCGCCCCTGTCGTGGTTTTTTCCTTTCCGCGACCGGCGGGGCTTCGGTCTCGACGGCTTCGGTCTCGAAATCTGGGAGGCCTGCAACGGGCAGTGCACCGTGGAAAATATTTGCGAACAATTCGCCTGCCGGCACGGCATCTCCTTCCATGAGGCCCGGGTGGCCATCTGCCAGTTTCTGGAGGTTCTGACCCGCCGCGAGCTGCTCGTCCTTCAGGTCCCCAACGCGTGTCGGGAGGCCTCGTGAAAGAAATGGTCGCCGACGATCAGGTGGATCTCGGATCCGCCCGCTGCATTCAACTGGCCTTTGCGGGCATGAAATTCCGTTTGTTCCGGTCGATGATCACCGTGGCGATTCTCGGGATGGCCGTCGCATTTCTCGCGCACATGCTGGCCTACAGCGTCATGTCCGGGGAAAGCGTCCGCCGTATTTGGCGGGAGTTGGAATCCGAACGGGCCCTGGCGTTGCATATCCGCCGTCTGGAAAGCCCCGACCCGCTGACCGCGATACTGGCCCAGTGGCAGCAATCCGATTCCGCCCGCATGGCCGAACACCGCGCCTGGGCCGGCATCGGGGACGACGAAGCCGCGGAGATACAGCGGATGGCGGAAACGCTGCGCGGCTTTGAACGGACCATGGAGTCCCTCGGTTCCCGCCAGCGCGCCATTCTCGCGGGAGACCGCGGCACCCTGGAACTGCTTGGCGCGCTGGCCGATCCCACCGCCCGTGAAGCTTTCCTGGAGCGAAACCGCCAGATTGAGCGCAGCGTGCCCCTGGGCAGTGAGGAGGCCTTCACCCGCTTGGCGGAGCGGGAGTGGCCGGCTCTGCAAAAGGCGCTGGCGCGCATCCGCTCCGGACATCGCCGCGCGACCGAAACGCTCGAGACCGCCCTGCGGCCCCTGAATCTCGGCGAAGCCCTCGTCGCCGATCCCGGCCGGGTGGAGGAACTCGCCGCCGCCGCGGGTTTTGCCGTGCGGGGAATGGACTTCCCCCGGCTCGCCGCCTTTGCCCGCGACGCGCGGCTGCAGCGCCAAATGGAGGAGACCCTGGGATCGCCCGTGATCCGCCGCGCCCTCTCCCGCAGCCTCAACGTCCCGCTTGCGGAAATACACAGTGCCCGACTGCTGGGCTGGCTGGCGGACCACCGGGACCATGCGGAGGCTTTTGACGAAATCCTGGCCGGCACCGATGCCTTTGCCCCTCTGGGCGCGGAGAACATGCACCGCGTGGCCGCGCGGACCCTGCACCTGCGCCGGCTGCAGACGCTGGTGCCCCATGCGCCCGACCCCGCGGCCGCGGACAGTCTTTTCGGTTTGAATGCCGGCTCCCGCTGGCTCATTCTGTTGGCCTTTCTGGTTTGCGTCATCGGCGTGGCCAACGCCATGCTCATGTCCGTCACCGAGCGTTTCACCGAAATCGCCACCATGAAATGCCTGGGCGCGATGGACAAATTCATCATGCTGATGTTTGTTTTCGAGGCCGCCATTCAAGGAGTGCTCGGCGGGATCTTCGGGGCCCTGCTGGGCATCCTCCTCGCGTGGATCCGCGGCGCGTCCGAGTTTGGCAACACGCTGGTGCTGGCGCCGGTTTTCGGCGCGGTTCTCCTCTCCGCTCTCCTGGCCCTGGGGGTCGGCATCCTGCTCGCGGTGCTGGCCGCCGTGGGGCCCTCCCTGGTCGCGGCCCGTCTGGCTCCCATGGAGGCCATGCGCGTTGAATAAGTTCCGGACATTCCCCCTATGATCGCCACTTCCCCCACATCTTTTTCCGAAACCCCCGGGCGCCGCGCGGTCATTGTGCGCACCCTGAACCTTGAAAAGGTCTATGGCAGCGGGGATGCGGCCACCTACGCCCTCAACGGGGTGGACAGCGCCATTTTCCGCGGGGAACTTATCGCCATCATGGGTCCCTCCGGCTCCGGCAAAAGCACCTATTTCAATATGATCGGAGCCCTTGACGCGCCCAGCCGGGGACGCATTCTGATCGACGAGGTGGATGTCGCCCAGCTTTCAGCCGCCGAACTCGCTTTTCTCCGCTGCCGGAAGATCGGCTATATTTTCCAGTCCTACAACCTGATCCGCTACATGACCGCTCTTGAAAACGTGACCGTGCCCATGACCTTCTCCGGCACCACCCCCGAAGAGGCCCACCGCCGCGGCATGGAACTGCTCAGCCTTGTCGGCCTGGGCGACCGCTGGCGCCACCGCCCCATCGAAATGTCCGGAGGTCAGCAGCAGCGCGTGGCCATTGCCCGTTCCCTGGCGAACCAGCCGCAGATTCTCCTCGCGGACGAGCCCACCGCCAACCTCGACTTCAAAACCGGCGAGGAGATTCTCGAAATTCTCCGCCGCATCAACGAGGAGCGCGGCGTCACCGTCATCTGCTCCACCCACGATCACCGCCTGCTGCACCTGTGCCACCGCATCATGTGGATCCGGGACGGCAAAGTCGAACGCGTGGAGCGCCGCGAGGATCTCCGCATCAAAACCGGCATGATTGGAGGAGAGTCCTGATGCGCCGCCTTTCCCTGTTGCTGGCCCTTGGGTGCCTGCCGCTCCTCGCCGACCTGCGGGAGGAGACCTTCCGTGAAGACCTCGCCCGGCTTGCCTCCGCCCCCCACCGCCTTCCCGGCAGTCCCGAACAGCGGGCCGCCCTCGATCATATTGAATCCAGGCTGAAGGTTCTGGGGCTTGACGAAGTCCACAGTCTCGACTTTGCCTCCTGGACCCCCGTGATCCTCCGTTCCGAACTGCACGTCGATGACGGCGTTTTTCCGATGCCGCCCCTGCGGCCCAATCTGCTGATTTGGCCCAACACGCCCCCCGAAGGCCTGCGCGCCCGCGTGCTCTATGTCGGGGCGGGGGAGATCGGCGACTATGGCGACCGCGATCCCGACGGCGCCATTGTCCTGATGGACTACGCCGGCGCCGCAAACTGGAAGCTCGCCTTCTCCCTCGGCGCACGCGCGGTGATTTTCCATGGCTCACCGGAGGACACCCCCTCCGCGCCCCTGCACCTGACCGCCCCCGCCAACCTCCTCCGCTTTTACCTGGACCGCGACATTTTTCCCGATCCGGCGGCCTTGGAGGGGCGGGAAGTCACGCTCCACAGTCAAACCCGCTGGGAGCCCCGCGCCGACCGGGTGCTCTTCGCCCGCGTCCGCGGCAGCGAGCCCGGGCAGCATGCGCCGGTGATTCTGGCCGCCGACACGGATTCGTTCGGCAATGTGCCGCACCGCAGTCCCGCCGCCCGCGCCGCCGCCAACAGCGCCCTCCTCCTGCAATTCGCCGAACATTTCGCCGGAAATCGCCCCCGGCGCGACGTGGCCTTTCTCTTCACCGGTTCACGCGCCTATCACCATCAGGGGGCCCGTTATTTCTACGAGGCCTTCACGATGCCCGAACGCCAGATCGCCGAAATCCTGGAGGGCCTGGCCCTGGAGACTTCGGATATCGAGGCGGCCCTCCATCTGCTGCAGACCGATGGACTCTCCGCGGAAACCCTCTCCGCCGCCGGTCTTCTGCTGCAGCGGCACTTCTCGCAGGAGGCCTCCTTCCTCAATGACGATTTGAGCGCGGAAATCCAGCGCGCACGCCTGGCCATCCCCCGCAACCAGTCCAAACAGGAGTCGCCGGCAACCCGGGCCATCGCCCGCCATGTCGAACGCCGCGCCGTGGTGGACGATTTCCGCCGGGCCCTGTTCCGCGGCACGATGCCCGGCTTCCTGGCCTCCCTTGAAGGCGATACCGCGCCGGAGCTGCCATCCCTCGAAGGGGAGGATGTCGATACGCGGCGCATCCTGCGCGAGGTATTCCCTTCCGTGGCGGATGAAATCCTTGACAACACCCGGCAGCGGCTCCGCCGCCGTCTGGAGGAGCTGTCGGCGGAACAGGGCTTCTGGGTGAAGGCCCGCGGCCTTCGCGCCGACCGTGATGTCCTCCCGGGGGTCCAGCTCCACATCGCTTTGAATTTGGGCGATGCCAGCAGCCGATGGGGCGTGGTGCTCGGCGATCCGCTTGACGGGATGATGACCTTGTCCAAGCCCTCCTCGGGGGATCTTCCCGGGAATTATGTCCGGCTATTGACCCAGTTGAACGAACTGGCCGCCGATCCGGAAACGATGCCCCACCTCGTGCGCCGCACCCTCCGCGACACCCTCTATGGACCCGTCTTCGCCGGGGAGCCCTACACCACCAGCGGACGTATTGCGGGGATGTATGCGGTCTACAATTTCGCCCTCATGACTGAAAACGACGCACGGCTGCGGGACGGGCATCCCGGCGACACCGTTAGCGCCCTCGATCTGGACCCCCTGCTCGTGCAGGGACGCGAGGCCTTGACCCTTGTGGAAGGGCTTCTCGGAATTCCAAATCCCGGGGTGACCCGTCCCATCAGCCGTCAGGCGCAAAGCAAGCGGCCCGAGTGGCGCAACGGGCGGCCCTGGGGGGACTTTGCCGCGCGCACCGTGGTGGGGGGGCTGGCGGAGAGCCGTCCCGCGGAAAACGCCCTGCTGGCCCACTGGCCTGTTCCCGGTGGCGGCATCGGCACGCATTGGAGCACGCTTCATCCCACCGCCGTTTTCCGCGATGTGATGCCCTACGGCTTTCAGCGCGCCAACGCCTTTGGCCGTTTCTCCATCATCGGGCACCGCGGGAATGACGCCACCCTCGCCATGATGGGCGGTTACTTTGGGCAGGACGGCCGACTGCTGGCCATCGCCAATCAGGCCAGCCAGCTCTTTCCCCGTTTTGGTGCCAGCCTGCGGATGACCCTTTTTCACGCGGAGGGCCACGTGCTCCAGGCCAACCCGGGACACCCCACGTTTCCCTCCAGTCTTCAGATTCTCAAAGGCGCCACCAACTTCGCCTTCCAGCCCGAGCGCGTGCTCTGGGGCACCGTGGACGACTTCAGTTTCGCCTACCTCGCCGAGCGCGAGCAGGACAGCGGGATCAAGATTTTCCAGCGTCTGGGACCGGTGGTCATGGCCGTTCCCGGAAAGGACCCTGTTCTCGGACCCGGTCTCCCGACCTCCGATCTGCGCAACCCCGTCCGGGTCAGCCGCTACTCCGCCGCCAATCTCTGGGACCTCAACGAATCCCGCCTGGGCACCCTTCGTTCGCGGGGCATCAGCCGCACCGATCTCGAGCGCTACCACAGCCGCGCCTTCTCCGCACGCGAACAGGCCGGCGGAAGCCGGAGCCAGGCCGAAAAAGAGTCGCTTCTGCTCTCCAGCGCCTCCATCTCCCACCGGATTTACGAGCCGCTGCGCAGTTCCATGGATGACCTGGTCACCGCCATTGTCATGCTCCTGCTCCTCAGTCTTCCTTTTGCATTCGCCATGGAGCGGCTGCTCATCGGCGCCACTGGCATCTACGGACGTGTCGGCGGTTTCTGCGGCTTCTTCATCGCCACCTTCGGACTGCTCTACTTCCTGCATCCCGGGTTCGCCATTTCCTCCGCGCCGATGATCATTTTTCTGGCCTTTACCGTTTTGGGCCTTTCCTCCATCGTCATTCAGATGCTTGTCCGCCGCTTCCGGCAGGAGTTGAAATTGCTGCAGGGACAGGGTTCCCAGGCGCACGACGCCGAGGTCTCCCGTGCGGGCACCATGCTCGCCGCCGTGGCCATGGGCATGTCCACCATGCGCCGCCGGCCCACCCGCACCTTTCTCACCGCCATCACCGTGGTGGCGCTCACTTTCACCATTCTTTGTTTCGCCTCCTTCTCCCGCGATATGGGAGTCCGCGCCACCTACCTCAGCCCCAGTCCCGAAGACCAGCCCGACGGCGTGCTGATCCGCAACCTCAACTACGGACCGCTTCCCAATGGGATCCTCGAACTGTTGATGCGCTATGAGGACGGCGAAACCCTCCTGTCCAGCCAGTGGTGGCTGCGCCGCCAGGGGACCGACGGCCCCGCCATCCTCGTCACCAATCCCGCCACCGGGCGATCCGTGGAGGTGGAGGCCCTCCTGGGTCTCGACCCGCGCGAAGTGGAACGATGGCCGGCTTTGGAAACCCTCGGCCCGGAACCCGGCAGCTTCCGCGATTCCCTCCTCCAGGACGCCGTTTTTCTGCCCGCCTTTCTGATGGAATTGCTCCACGTTTCCCCCGGCGACGAGGTGCTGCTCCGCGGACGCAGGGTCACGGTGGGGCAGGGTCTCGAACTTAACCGCCTCCAGAACCTGCGGGGAATCGATTTGGAACCCCTCCTGCCCCTCGACGGCCGCCAGGAGGAGCCCGCCACCTCGCAGGCCCCGGCCACGGAGGCCGATCTGTTGAACCTCGACGGCGAAGTGGAGCGCCATTTTATCCGTCTTGGCGTCGGCGAGGTCGCCCTCACTTCCGTCAACCGCGTGCGGGAACTCGGCGGAAAGCCCCACATCCTCACCCTCTATCCCTCGGAGTCCCTGCGCGCCCGGGATCTGGCCCAGACCCTGGCCGTGCTGGTTTCCACTCCCGTCTGGACGGTCGGCGAAACCGGGGTGGAACGCATGATTCTCACCCAACTGACCCAAATTTCAGGGGTATTCGCCATCGCCATTCCTCTTCTGCTGGGCGGTTTGATCATCTTCGGAACCCTGCTCGGGTCCATCACCGACCGCGAGAAGGAGATTTACACGTTCAGCGCCCTGGGTCTTGGCCCCGCCCACGTGGGCATGCTCTTTTTCGCCGAGGCCGGCGTTTACGCGGTCGTCGGCGGCATGGGGGGGCAGCTCATCGCCCAGATTGTGGCCCGGGTGGCCTCGGTGATGGCCCGTCACGGCATCATTGAGCCGATTTCCCTGAACTTCTCCTCCACCAACTCGCTCTTCGCCATCGGCGTGGTCATGGCCCTGGTGCTGGTCTCCTCGCTCTACCCCGCCTACCGCGCCTCCAAGAGCGCCAACCCCGGTCTGGCCCGCGAATGGTCCATGCCCGATCCGGTGGACGGCGTGATCCGGCTCACGTTCCCCTTCACCGTTTCCGCCTATGACATCACCGGCGTGGTCAGCTTCCTCGCCGAACACTTCCGCAGTTTCGACGACGCGGGCTTCGGGAAATTCGCCACCACCCATGCCTCCATTGAGCGCGATGCGGAGGGCCGGCTTCTCCTGAAGGCCTCCCTGGCTCTGGCCCCTTTCGATCTCGGAGTCACCGAGGAACTCACCCTCCAGGCCTGTCCCTCGGAAATCGAGGGAATCGACGAGGTCCGCGTCACTCTCCGCCGTCTCAGCGGCGCGGAGCGGGACTGGATTCGGGGCACCCGTGTTTTCCTGAAAGAACTCCGTTCCCAATTCCTCGTCTGGCGGACGCTCTCCGCTGAAAAAATCGAAGCCTACCGCGCCAGAACCTTCGCTGAACTCGGGGAGGAGAACTGATCATGTCCGACCAAACCCCCAAACCCAAACGCCAGCCCAAAGAACGGGGCGTTGACAAAGAATTCGAGATTTTCCGCGACCAGATGCGGCCCCCGGGGAAATTCGAGGAGGGCTTCTCCTGGGAGTCCTTCATCGGCGCTCTCTTCATCGGCATGGTGATGGTCCCCGGCGCCATTTACATGACCCTGCTCGCGGGGGAGTCCATCGGACCCGCCGCGCAGTGGGTGACGCTCATTCTCTTCCTGGAAGTCGCCCGCCGCGCCAACCGCGACATCCCCAACGCCCAAATCTTCACCCTTTTCTATGTCTCCGGGGCGCTGATGGCCACCGCCAGCGGCTCCGCCGGCAACTTCCACGGCGGTTTACAGGCGATCTACAACCAGTTCTTTGTGCAGTCCGACGCCGCCCGCGCCGCCGGCATCGCCGAACTCATGCCCTCCTGGGTGGCGCCCAACGATCCCACCGTGCTGGAAAGCCGGTCTTTCTTCCGTATCGAATGGCTCGCGCCCATCGGCCTCATGGTCTTCACCATGATCCTGGGACGCATCGAAAGCATGATTGTGGGCTACGGTCTTTTCCGGCTCACCAGCGACATCGAAAAACTGCCTTTTCCGCTGGCCCCGGTGGGCGCACAGGGCATTCTCGCCCTCTCCGAGGAGCAGAAAGGCCACGAAATCTCCGCCGAAAGCAATCGCGAAGGGGTGTCCAAGTGGCGGATGTTCTCCATCGGCTCCATCATGGGTCTGATCTTCGGTTTCGTGTACCTGGGCATTCCCACCATCACCGGTGCGCTGCTCAACGAACCCATCATCCTCATCCCCCTGCCGTTCGTGGATTTCACCCGCGACACCGCCGCTATTCTCCCGGCCGCCGCCGTGGGACTGGCCTTCGACCTCGGTTTTGTCATCGTCGGCATGGTGCTGCCCTATTGGGCGATGGTCGGATCCTTCATCGGACTCCTGGTCACCCTCCTTGTCAATCCCCTGCTCTACCATGGCGGGGTGCTCACCTCGTGGAATCCGGGGGACAATCTGCAGGAGACCTTTTACAAGGGCAACATCGACTTTTATTTCAGCTTCTCCATCGGCATCGCGTTCGCGATCGCCATCGCCGGGATCGTCAGCGTCACCCTCAAAACCCGCCGCGACCGCGCCCGGCGCCGGCGCGAGAAAAACCCGCTCGCCCTCGCGCCCTCGACCATTCCCGAGGGCCGCGGAGACATCCGCGCGCTCTGGATCTTCGCCACCTACCTGATCGCCTGCTCCTTCTACATCGGCGTGTCCATGTACCTTCTCCACATCACCGACGGCGGCATCCACTGGCCCGTGGTCTGGATCATGCTCTTTTACGCCTTTGTCTTCACCCCCTTCATCAGCTACATGACCGCCCGCATGGAGGGCATCGCCGGGCAGGTCGTGACCATTCCCTTTATCCGGGAGGCCTGTTTCATTCTCTCCGGCTATTCCGGGGTGGCGGTCTGGTTCCTGCCCATTCCCCTGCACAATTACGGACAGATGACGGTCTTCTACCGCCAGTGCGAACTCACCGGCACCAAATTCACCTCCATCTGGAAATCCGAAGTGCTGCTCATGCCCATCATTCTCGGCTTCAGCCTGCTCTTCGCGCACATGATCTGGCAGATGGGCGATATCCCGGGCCCCAACTTCCCCTTCGCCCAGAAATGGTGGGAAGTCACCGCCGCCCAGAAAGCGCTGATCTTCTCTTCCACCATGGGCGGGTTCACCGAATTCGAGCAGGCCATCAACCCGGGGTACATCGGCTGGGGGCTTGGTCTGGGCTGTCTCGCCTTCGCCGTCATGGGCTGGTTCGCCCTGCCGGTCTTCCTCATCTATGGCGTGGTGCGCGGACTCAACCAGACCCTGCCCTTCATGGTCATTCCCCAGTTCTTCGGCGCCCTGCTCGGACGTTTCTATTTCCAGCGGAAATTCGGCGCGAAGAAGTGGCGGCAGATGATTCCGGTCATCTTCGCGGGCTTCAGCTGCGGCATGGGACTTATCGCCGTTTTCGCCCTTGGATTTGTTTTCCTCAAAGGCAGTGTCATCAGCCTTCCCTTCTAAGGATTCCCCATGACCGAAGCCTCCCTCCACACTCCGCCCCCCTCCGGCGCCACCGCGACTCCCATCGTGCGGGTGCACGAGGTCTCCAAGATCTACCGCCTGCGCGAAGAGACCGTCTACGCCCTGCGAAAGGTCAGCCTCACCATCTACCAGGGCGAATATCTCTCCATCATGGGCCCCTCTGGCTCGGGGAAATCGACCCTCTTCAACATCGTCGGCGCCCTCGACAACGCCTCGGAGGGGTACGCACAGATCGGGGACATCCGCCTCACCGAACTGACCCCCCGACAGCTCTCCCACGTCCGTTGCAACTACATCGGCTACATCTTCCAGGCCTTCAACCTCATTCCCTCGCTCACCGCGCTCCGCAACGTCGCCCTGCCTTGCATCTTCATGGGCGTCCCGCCCGAAGAGGCCGACGAACGGGCGGCCAAGGTGCTCACACAGGTCGGCCTCGGCCATCGCCTCGATCACACCCCCGGCGAACTCTCCGGCGGACAGCAACAGCGCGTCGCCATCGCCCGCGCCCTCATCAACGATCCCTGCATCATCCTCGCCGACGAGCCCACCGCCAACCTCGATTTGCAGACCGGATCGGATGTGATTCACATTCTCAAAACCCTTTCCGTCGAGCGTGGGGTGACCATCATTACCGCCACCCACGACCACAAAATGCTCAGCCAGTCCGACCGCGTCGTCCGCATCCGCGAAGGCCAAATCGAGGCCATTCAGAACCGCGACGAACTCGAAATCGAGGAAGGCACCATTGAATTCGCCCATTGAGATGAACATCGGCATCATCGGCGTCGGCGGGTTCGGAGCCCGACACTATCAGGACCTCCTTCGCGAAGTGGAGCAGGGGCATGCCGCCGCCGCCGCGGCCTGCATCATCAATCCGGAGGAGGTCCCGGAAAAGACCGCCCGCCTTCAATCCCTCGGGTGCCGCATTTATCCCGACGCCGACGCTTTTTTCGCCGGCGAGCAGGGCCGTTTGGATCTGGTGATGATTCCCACCGGCATCGCCACCCACCGTCCTTTGACCGAACGTGCGCTTGCCTCCGGGGCGCACGTGTTCGTGGAGAAACCCGCCGCCGCCACCGTGGAGGACGTCGAGGCCATGCAGACTGCCGAAGCGGCCTCCGGACGCCGCGTGTTTGTCGGGTTTCAACACCGCTATGATCCGCTGACCCGTATTCTGAAGCAACAGCTTCTCGATGGGCGAATCGGTCGCGTGTCCGAGGTGCGCGGGGCGGGGGGATGGCCCCGTTCTCCCGCGTATTATCAGCGGAACGCCTGGGCCGGCAGGCTGAGCCACAACGGGGCCCCTGTCAACGACGCGCCGTTTCACAACGCCTTTGCCCACGATCTCCTCACCGCGCTGTGCTTCGCGTACCCTGGAACCGACCGCGCCGCGGAATCCCTCCATGTGGAAGCAGCCCTGTACCGCGCCAACGCGATTGAAAGCTGTGACAGCGCGTTCCTGCACATCGAAACCGACGGAGCGCCGGTGTATCTTGCCTTCAGCCACGTCTGCGAAACCCGGCTGGATCCGGAAATTCATGTAATCGGCGAGGCCGGCAAACTGATCTGGACACATGCCAGGGCGGTCTGGCTGGACCGGAACGGCGCGATTGCCGAGGAAATTCCCTGTCTCGGGGAGGAACCGCTGCGCGCCGCTATTTTCCAGAATATCCGCGACGTGCTTCGCGGCAACTCTGGGGCCGGCCCCGTCTGCACCCTTCCCATGGCCCGCGCGGCGACTCTCGCGGCCACACAGGCCCTTTGTCATCCGGTGAAGGATGTTCCCGCCCAACACCTGCGCCGCAGCCCGGACAGCGGGGCGGGCGAACGCCTGATCTGGGACACCGTGGATGCCGACTTGCGGAATTTTCTCTTCGAAAGCCAGGCGGTTCTCCAGCGTCCGTTGTGATGAATTGTTTGTCACCCTCAATCCCGGTCATCCTTTATGCATCCCCTCGTCACCCACCAGCGCCAGGTCCATCTCGACTTCCACACCTCCCCGCACATCCCCGGCATCGCCGCCGATTTTGACGCGGAGGCCTTTGCGGACACCTTTGTGAAGGCTCACGTAAACAGTGTGACCCTCTTCGCCAAGTGTCATCACGGCTACACGTATTACCCCTCCTCGGTTTGCGCGCCCCATCCGGAGCTGGTTCCACATCACCGGGATCTCCTCGGCGAACAGATACAGGCCCTGCACCGGCGCGGTATCCGCGCCCCCATCTATATCACCGTGGGCTGGGACGAGCTGGCCTCCCAAACCCATCCCGACTGGCGGACCATGACCCGGGACGGACACTTTGCCGACTGGCCGGGGCAACCTGGAATGTGGCGCTTTATGAACTGGCTGCATCCTGAATACCAACAACACATCGAGGACATTACCCGCGAGGTGATGGAGCGCTACGGCGACGAGGTGGACGGCTTTTTCTACGACATCTGCTTCTTTCCCAAAAACGCGTGCTGGTCCCCGGAAAGTCTGGCCTTCCGCTCCAAACACGGTTTCATGGAGGACAGCCTGGCCGGGTTCGAACGTTTTCAGGCCAAGGCTCAGGAATGCTTTTCCAAACGCTACTCGGATGTGATCCGCTCCGCCCGTCCCGAAGCCACCGTTTTCTTCAACGCCGGCTCCGACATCTTCCTTGAGCCCGGTCTCGGCGCCCGCGCCCGCTATGAAAACATGACCCACATGGAGATCGAATCCCTGCCTTCCGGCTTTTGGGGCTATTTCCATTTCCCCCGCCTCGCCCGCTCCACCGGCCACTGGGGAAAACCCTGGCTGGGCATGACCGGACGATTCCAAACCATGTGGGGGGATTTTGGCGGACTCAAACCGCAGGCGGCCCTCGAATTTGAATGCTTCCGTCCCCAGGCCATGGGGGGCGCAAACTCCATTGGCGACCAGTTGCCTCCGCGCGGAGTTCCCGACCGCGCCGCCTACGAACTCATCGGCGCGGTCTACGAACAGGTTGCCGCCGCCGAGCCTTTTTACGCCGGGTCCGAACCCCTCACAGCCATCGGCATCACCACCAGCGGCACCCCCGGTCTCGACGGCGACGTTTCCGCCCTCTCCGACGAGGGGGCCATTCAGATGTGCGAAGAGGCGCATTACGACTGCAGGCTGCTGGACGCCGTCGACACGTTTGAAGGACTGGAACTGATCATTCTCGGGGACAACTCCACCCTCACCCCGGATGTCGTTGACCGCCTTCGCGCATTTTATGCGGGCGGAGGGAAGTTGATGGTGTCTTACAAAGGCGGCTGCAACGCACAGGGCGAGTGGGCCCTGGATTTCCTTCCCGTTCGACCGCTTGGAGAATGTGAATTTGCACCCGCCTACTGGCGGACACGGGAAAGCTTCTCCCCGGCGTTGTCCCGGTCCGACCGGGTGGTGTATCACCGGGGTCTGCTCTTCGACGCGGGTGGAGCCGAGGTGCTGGCCGAAAGAGTTCACCCCTATTTCAACCGCGATGCGGTCCGATACTGCTCCCACCGCCAAACCCCGCCCAAAACCGAAGCTTCCGGCGAACCGGTGCTCATGGCCGGGGAGCGGTTTGTCGTCTTTGCCGATCCTGTTTTCCGCGAGTACCGTGAATACGGAAACATTGCCGTTCGCGACGCGTGGCGTCTGGCGATGCTGCGCCTTGCGGGACCCGCTCCATTTGGACATGGTCTTTCCAGCTCCATTACGATTTATCCGAGACGGCGCGGAGAAGATCTGGTCCTCACGTTGCTGCATTACATCCCGGTTCGCAAGGCCCTCAAAATCGATATGATCGAGGAGCGGGGCGGGTTTGCCGGCGAAATTCTCTCCCTGCCCGCGAAAATCACCGGCGTGAATGTCTTTGGCGGCGCCCCCCTGGAGCAAACCGGGAAAGGCAAATGGGAATTACCCGCCTCCAGCCGGGGACGCCTGCTTCTGGAAGTGCCCGGATTTTTCAGGGAACCCTGATGGAATGTCCGGGGCCCTCGCTCCGTCTTTATATGCCCTCAAAAACGTACCCATCCACGATCATGAAATTGAATTCCAATTCACTTCGGAAACCCCTCAGATCTCCCTGGAAAAACTGTATTTCCGTGGGGAGAGCGTATGAACTCCTCCGGGCCGATACACTGGAGCATCTCCAAACCGCCACGCGCGCAATGGGGTATCGGTACTGCCGTTTTCACGGATTGTTTCATGATGATATGGATGTGGTCCGCCGCCGCCCGGACGGCACCCTTGCCTTTCAGTGGCATCAGGTGGACAAGGTGTATGACGCTCTCTTGTCCATGGGCCTTCAACCCTTTGTGGAACTGAACCCCATGCCGAGGGCCATGGCCTCCGGCACGCAGACGATCTTTGAATGGCATATGAATGTCACTCCTCCGAAAGTCTGGGAGGAATGGGGGCAACTTGTCAGGGAATTCACCCGGCATGTGATCGGACGTTACGGACCCGAAGAAGTCAAAAACTGGTATTTTGAAGTCTGGAACGAACCCAATCTCCCCGGATTCTGGTCGGGAAACCAGGAGGACTATTGGCGGTTGTACACCGTTGCGGCCCGGGAAATCAAACAACTGGAACCCGCTTTGCGGGTAGGGGGGCCCGCAAGCTCAAAAGGTGCCTGGGTTCAGGATCTGATTCAGTACTGCGAGCGGGAAGCGGTTCCGCTGGATTTCATTTCCACCCATCACTATCCTCAGGATGTCCATATCGACGCGGGGGGGAGAGGCTCGTCCCGGGAAGAGGGGGGCGATTTCTTTATCCGCAGGATACAGGAAATCCGGGCGGAAATCACCGCTTCCCCGCGTCCGGACTTGGAATTGCACTTTACGGAGTGGAACACCCTGTATGCCGAGACGCCCGAAACGGTCACATGGACCCGGAACAGCGCGACCGACGCCTGCTTCGGGGCTCCCTTGATTGTCCGCATTTGTCTGGCCCTGGACGAGTGTGTGGACACCCTTTGTTATTGGACCGCCTCGGATATTTTTGAAGAGTCCGGGCTGCCCCATTCGGCGTTCGACGGCAATTACGGACTTTTGAATATTCATGGACAGCCCAAGGCCCATTTTCACGCTTTCGCGTTTCTTCAACGCATGCGCGGTGACCGCCTCGACATCACCGGCGGCAAACCCGTCCCCGGGTGGGGTGCCGCCGTGGCGACCCGTGACACATGCGCGACCCGTGTTCTGTTGGCCTTTGACCGCGCGGAAGAGGCCGGGGCCGTGTGGGCCGACACCCTGATCCTGGAATGGAACAGCTCGAAACCGCCGATCGTGGTGTGCAGCCGCATTGCGCCCGGCTGCGGAAGCGCCTATGAAACCTTTGTGGCGCTGGGCCGGCCCCAAAACCTGAGCCCGGCCACGTCGCGCCTCCTGGCGGCCCACAGCCAACCGGAGGTGTTGCTGGAGGTCGCCGAACTTCGGGATGGAATGGCTCACCTGCCGTTTGTGCTCCACGCGGGAGAGGTGCTGCTTTTTGAAATCGAGGAAGCCGAGCCTGAACGGCAGCCAAAGGGTCGCAGCAAACAGGAAATCGAGATGTGGAATCGTTTGATGAACGATCCCTCAAAGGCTTAGCCACGCCCAAGTTTCAACACGCCCTTAAAAGCTCTGCGCACAGGACCTTTCCCCGAAAGGCGCAACAAAGTCGTCAGCGGTTCACGAAACGTTTCTGAAGAGGCAATGCGACTTTCCAGATATTCAGGCAACTGGATGCGGCCATCCGGGCACAACACGCGGATGGGCGGAAGGGTGCGGTGGAAGCTGAATTCACCCGGTTGTGCGCCTAAGTCTATGATCGTATTCCGCGGCGCTTGGAAGGGCATTTCCGCGAACCTTGCCTGGCGGCGAAGGGCGATGTGAGATTGAGCAAAAAAAGGCCTGACGAACTGGCCTTTTCCAGGTTCGCCCGCTCCCCAACAGGGACGCGAACAGGGAACCCGGAGAGCTGATTTCTCCGGGCGGCTTCGCTTTGTTGCGACCCTTGAACCTCCCTAACCGGGGTACAGCAGAGGGGGCTCAAATCTCCTAACGCGAAACAATTT
>CAZCFM010000060.1:0-21261 GCA_964497855.1 uncultured Verrucomicrobiota bacterium
TGGCTGCGGGATGGAGCTGCGCTCCATATCGTAGCTGTATCCGGCGGGATAGGTTCTGTTTCGGGGTGCGGGATCGTAGCCGTGGGCCGTGGGGCAATCGCTTTCATCGCAAAGCACCCGGCACTTGCGGAGAGGAAGGAAAGCAGGACTATCAGCAGAGGGCGGCCCATGTTGTGACCCTATGGAAGCTTCACTTGAATCACAAGCCTGATTGTGGGGGTTTTCTGGGGCGGATTCGTCAGGACTGAGCGCGAAGGGCTTCGGCTTGTGGATTCAGGTCCGCCAGCAAAGAGACATTAAAATCGATGGGGTCATCCTGTTCGTCCACCAGGCCGTAGCCCTGCCAGGGAATTTCCGCATCGGGATGAGGGTTTTGAATCCAGCGGTACCAGGTGTAGCCGAGGACGGCGGGATGGGCGAAGGCCTCCAACAGGGCCCGGCGTCCTTTTTTCGCGGCGCGGACACGGGGCGGCATGGATTCGTCGACAAACCCGGCGTCTTCTTCGACAATGCGCGTGTGGTAATCGGATGCCCAGGAATACTCGCCGATAAAAAGGGGTTTTTGCATGTGTGTGAAATAGGCGTCCATGCGTTCGGCCTGATTGTCCCGATAATTGTTGGCGGAGACGATGTCGATCCAGGGGCTGCGTCGGACGGCTTCCGCGATGGCGGGACCGGGAGGGGCTCCGAAGCGGCAGCCGAGAATCAGATGGTTCGGGTCGGCGTGTCGGATGGCCTCCCCGCACACTTGAAAATACTCAAGGGCAAAGAGGGTGGAAAAGTCATTTTGATCGCGGTTGTACGCGGGATTGTTCAGCACCAGACCGGCTGCGCTTTGGCTTTGCAGGGATGCGGGAGAATCACAGGAGATTTTCCAGGACGTGGAAAGGGATTCCAGGCTTCCATAGCGTTCGAGAATCCAGCGCCAGGCGACGTGCTGGATCGGCCGTTCGGGGGGGAGGGCCAGGCAGAATTGCAGGAGGGTGGGGTTACCCTTGCCGGAATTCTGCTCGTTGGAGGCGCCCCATATTTGATCCGTCTGAGGCTGTCCCCAGCTCAATTCATTGTCGGTAAAGTAGCCCACGAGGGATCTGCACTCGCGCCAGGGAGCGCAGTACCGTTCGGCGGCGGCCATTGCGCCGTGACGAAAAACAGGATCAAAGACATCGCTGAGGTGGATCCCGGGGCCTTTCAAGGTTGCTTCCGGGACTTCTTTACGGAAATCGAGGATTTCGGTCCAGGGCAGGCCCTGGTCAAAAAACTCCTCGGTGGTCCAGGAGCCCAGGCAGTTGAAGCCCCAGTCCTGAAGTCGTTTGAGCACGGCATGGACAAAGGGTGCGGGATTTAGAGGATAGTTGTAGCGACGGTCCACGCTGTCGGCGTAGGGGCCCGGTTTGGCGAAGCGGCCGCCGGCGCGGCCTGCGCGGTTTACACCGGCGACGGCGCGGGCGTAGTAGGGTTGGTCCTGCGGGTCGAGCATCCACCAGCGATTGTGTGCGTCGAGTGCCGCGCGATGGAAGCCGGGAGTGCCAAGGATTCGTTGCCAATGCGTCGTCATATTGGGAGGGAGGGGCGAGGAGTGAGAAGGTCGTCGGCGACGGCCTGCGTGAAGTGCATGTAGCGAAAGGCTTCTGCGAAAGAGGTGCGCCGCACGGGTTCATGCTGACGAATGGAGGCCACAAATTCCTCCTCCACGCGCCATGCCCCGCGTTCGTGTTCCGGCACGTCGATGGGCTGAGGGGGCTCTCCGGGCCGGGAGAGTGTAAGTTCGCGTCGGACGAGATCGAGGCGCAGCGTGCCGTGACTTCCGTACAGAAGGAAGTCGTTTGGGGTGGGACATGCGCCGGTGACGGACGCGCAGCGGATGTGGTACGCGGCACCGTTTTCGAGGTCGCCAAAGACGTCCAGATAGTCGGGAATATCCATGCGGCGCAGCGTGCCATTGGCGTCCCTGCGCTGCGGGACAACCACGCGGGCGTTTGCGCGGACGTTGCGGGCGTGTCCGGTCCAGCGGGCCATTGCCTCATAGTAAATGCCAAGGCCCATGGCATTGAGACCGCTCAGGCTGCGGTCATCCCGCCAGGTCATTGGCCGTTGAAAATTTGCAAAGGCCCCGGAGTTGGCGAAGACATCGACCGCGATAAGATCGCCGATGCTGTTCTCTGCGAGGAGGCGTTGCAGGCAGCGATCCCAGGGAAGGGTGAAGGGACTGGGCACAATTTGGGCCACGCATTCGGGATGGGCGAGGGACGCGGCCAGCATCTGGCGGGCTTCGTCGAGATTCATGGCCATGCGGGCCTCGCAGAGCACATGTTTGCCTGCGGCCAGCGCGGCGAGGGTGATTGGCGCGTGCAGGTAGGGCCAGGTGCCGATCATAATGGCGTCGATAGCGGGGTTTTCAATGACTTCGCGCCAGGCATCGGCCACCTGCGGGATCGCAAACTCACGGGCGACGCGTTCGCTGCTTTCGCGGCTGCGGTTGCAGACCACGTCGATGCGCACGCCGGGGATCGCTTGCAGCAGGGGAATATGTTTGGCACGGGTATTGGCACCGGCACCAATGATGCCGACGCGAAGCTGTGTATTCATATCAAATACCGAGATCGCTCAACTGATTGCACAATTGGTTGACCACGGCGGTCAGACGGGGGTGGCTGATTTCAAAGACGTGTACTGAACGCCGCAATCCAGCCAGCGAAAGATCGACCAAGGTGTTGTCGGGGCTTTGACGGAGGGCTTCGCGGGTGCTGGCGTCGCTGAAGCCGACAATGCTTTCGGCTTGTTCCTTGTCGCTGATTTCGGCGATTTCGCGGCGGAGTTCCGCCACGATGGATTCCAACGCGATCCGGTTTTCAGGACTGAGTTGTTCCGAACATGCGAGTCGGTCTTCCAGTTTGTGCAGGGTGTCATTGATCATAGTGTCTCCGTGATTTGATAAACTATAGCAGAAATTGCGTTGTTTGTCATGGGTTTGTTTCGTGAGGGGTGAAAAGGATGAAGGTAGAACCTTGACCCGTTTTCCGAAGGAAGATTGGCATCAGAGTAAATCGAGCCAGTCATTTGATTCCAGCAGGGATTCGTCGCGTCGTTGACGGGCATGGATGTTAAAGCGAAGGCGGAGCAGGTTTGCACTGGGAATGCGGAGGGGTTCCTTCCAACCTTCTTGTACAAACGTGAAACCTTGAGCGTTCCAGGTCTGGAGTGCCAAGGTCATTTGATCCGCAGCATCGGCCAGGACCACGGCGACATCCCGGGAAGTTCTCCGAATGCGTTTGGGGTTTACAGGAGGGAGTTCCAAACGGAAGAGACGTTCGGTGGGGACGCGAAGTTCCGGGGCCTCTTTGTCGCGAAGGAGGATGGAGCCCTCCTGGAATCGGACCAAATCCCCGATGAGAATGTCGCCGTTGCGGAAAAGAGCCCTGATCTTGCCGGGGGAGACGGCAGGCAAATCGAGATCCACATCCAACGGAAGAGAGGTCAGGCTCAGGGATTCAATGTGGGTGGGTGCTCCGGCGTACTGGCAGGCGAGAACCAGCCATCGATAATCGGAAAGGGCAGGTTTTAGATCCTTGGGGAGAGTCCATCGATGTGCGGGGGCTCCATCCACAAATAGCGTGTAATTTCGGGAAATATTGTCTCCGAGAATGCCAAACCGTCTGTTTTGAGGGGTGAGCTGACCGCCTTGAAAAGTGGAGGAGTGCCAGAACTGAAGAGGAGAGTTCCGGGGCCGTGACAGGGAGTAATACAGATTGTATTGGCCCAGAGTGAAGGAGATGGAATGGTTGTCCTGATATCCGAGCGAGGTGGACAGCGCCACGGCAACGGAATACTGAGGGGATTCGGGTCGAATGGTGAAATCCAGCAAAAAGCGTTGTGGCAGTTGTGCAAGACGCCGCCCGATGCTTCCGTTTGTATAAAAAGTTGCCCCCTGGCCTGTGATCTCTGGTGGACGGGTTTTGCCATCGTCAGAACGTCCATGCGACCATGCCGTTGCCTCGCCGATCCGATCAAGAATGCGCTCGTTTTTTTGATGAAACGTGAGGCGGTTGACAAAGGAGCGATCCAAAGTCGAATGCTGTTTCCAGGAGGTTTGGATCTGGATGTGTCCCGCATCCAACGAGAGCAGTTGCCCCGTGACGCTGTCCCCGTTGGATAGGTCCACTACAAGATGTGGGGCGACGTTTTCGGCTCTCATGCCAGGGACATTGAACCAGGATCCGGCGAAGTGAAGAGGGATCTGGAGTTCGGGGGTGTCGGGGGCCAGCCAGGGACTGCGAGCGTAGAGGATGCCTTTTTCCATGCGGGGGGTAAGAAGAGTCAGTCGATCTCCATTGAGGAGACGCAATAAGCTAGTTGGAGCCGATTCCGCAGCGGGGGTAGCGTGGAAAAGCATTAAGCCAATCCAGTCGTAGGGGGCCTCAGGCGCGGTGATCCAGTAAGGCATGCTCCCTTTCAACGTGGCGGATTCGCTCGCCTCTGGAATGAGTGTGTACATGTCGCCCGGCCAGCCGGCAAAGACGCGGATTGCCTGTGGATGCGGGCCCTCCTTCTCCGAGGGCGGGAAGTCGATTTTCTCGATTTCCGCATACGCAACGTGGCGCACATCGGTGTCGTTTTCGCTCCATTCAAGGCCGAGAGGGCCCAAGGCCTCGTCACGCAGGATGTGGATGCTTCCATCCCGAAGATGAACCCGCAGCTCTCCGGCTTCGGGGTTGGCGGCCTCGGCGGATGGAAGCCGTCCATTCCACGCCAGGATCCGCAACTGCTTTAGCACAAGGTCCGCGGTCATGTTTCCGGAGATAAGGGTGAAGGAAAGGTTTGGATTGTTTTTTAAGCCTTGAATCCAAGGACCGCGAAGTGTTCCCAGTTGTTTTTTAGCGAAAAACACATGGATTTCCGACGCAGGGGTGTCCACGAAAAAACTGAAATCGGCATTCGTGTGCACTCCGTTTTGTGTTTTGAAACTTTGCATTTCCATACTCCGCCGCGCATCTTCCCGGGGCCATTGCAGTCGGATGGATTCAGGCTGAATAAGAACATGCAGTTGATTCGACTGATTGCCGGCGTTGCGGTTTCCAAACAGAGAAAACTGAAAGTTGGCGTTGTTTTCGATGAGGGCGCTGTAGTGGAAATCAACTCGGAATCGATCCGGAAGGGCCACGTTCCATTGACGTCGTTTGATTCCGATATTCGATGGGAAAATCAAACGTCCACCCGCTTCACGCAGAGGAGCTTTGTTGAGATTTCCACCCCCGTCCTGATGGGTCCACTCGTCGGGTGTTCCTGGTTCTGAAAACAACACATCCTCCTCCCGATACAACGCAATCTCCGCAACGGCGGAGTTGCGGAGGCGGACTTCCTGTCCCCACGGAGTTGTCCACTGGAGCACATCCCCCTTCACGGAAAACAGGGTTCCGCTCAGGTGACTGCCGTCGTGAAGGCGAAGGACTACAGAATCACCACGGGGCAGGGGGTGATGTGGACGCGTGGCAATGAGGGCGCGGACATGCCCGGAGAGGAGGGTGAGATCCTGGTCAGACCAGCGGGTGCGGAAACGAATATGGGTGTCTGTTGAGCCCAGCCATTTGCCGTGCAGTCGATCCCCATTCACCAAATCGAGCCGATCCGTGGCCCGCAGGGTTGCGGTGGCCAGCACGAAGGATAGGGCTGCAAGGAGGAGTGTATTCAGACGCATACGAATGGATGAGATAAGGGGGCTTCGGAAGATTCTTTACGCTGTTCGGCCTAATGCTGGCAATGGAAAAGACAGTTGGGCTTACACAGGACGAGTTTTGATTGTCAAAAGCGCCCGCACAGGATACACAACGGGCTTCATGAAAAAATTCTGCCTTTTTCTTTGTGTTTGCCTGAACCTTTTCATCATTGCGGAAGAGAAGGTTCTGCCTTCGTATTTGGTGATTGCACCGGAGGGAATGGATGACGCCGTGGTTCAACGCGTGCAGGGCTGGATGGCCACGAACCTGTATTACGAAGTCAGGGTCCGACGTTTGCCGCAGTGGGA
This sequence comes from uncultured Verrucomicrobiota bacterium, assembly GCA_964497855.1. Taxonomy (GTDB): domain Bacteria; phylum Verrucomicrobiota; class Kiritimatiellia; order SS1-B-03-39; family UBA6053; genus CAYLNG01. Next base: position 6,023 of record CAZCFM010000060.1, read on the forward strand.
GGGCGTCAGTGCCGAGGAACAAGTGGCGTCGTTGGGGCCGATTCCCGAGCCGGGCATTGTCACCGTGGTCTTGAGCCCGCGTCTGGAAGAGGGCAAACATGCGGTGGTTCTGCCCGAAAAACAGCTTGGGTTCATCCATGTCGGATTGCTCGTTCCCGAGCAGAACGAAAAAACGCTGCGTCGCCTGGACCGCCAGGCCATCCGCATCGTCGGGTTCAGTCTGGGCGTGCCGCCTCAGCCGATTCCCTTTTGCGCCCTTTTTCCCTACAAGGACATGGAGCAACTCGACCAGATCGGGCGCGGTTTTTCCCCGCCGGCGATGGCTCAGTACCGCGCTGCCCTTGAAAAACGAGGGCTTCCCTTGTCGGAAGCCGCCGAAACTTTTCTTCCCAAAACCCGGGCCCCAGTGCCCGCCCCCGAACTTCCCAAGGAATAACCGCCATGCTCGATATCCGCACGCTTCGTCAGGACCCTGAAACCGCCCGTCGCAAATGGGCTTCCCGCGGACTCGATGTCGATGTCGCCGGCCTGTTGGCGCGGGATGACCGCCGTCGCGCGGTGATCGCCGAAGTCGAAGAGCTGCAACGGCAGCGCAACGAACAGAGCAAACGCATCGGACAAATGAAAAAAGCCGGCCAGGATGCCACAGAGCCGATGGAGGCCGTTCGCGCGATGGGCGAACGGATCACGGCCCTGGAAAAAGAACGTCAGGAGGCGGAACTCGCCGTGCAGGACAGCCTGCTGGGACTGCCCAACTTTCCGCACGACTCGGTGCCCGTGGGACACACCCCCGAGGACAATCCGGTCGTGCGCGTGTGGGGAACGCCGCCAGTCATGGACTTTGAGGCCCTGGCCCATTGGGATATTGCAGACAAACATGGACTGTTTGAGTTCAAACGCGCCGCCGCCATCAGTGGCACGGGCTTCGCCTGTCTGAGCGGGGTGGCTGCCCGTCTGAGCCGCGCCTTGATTTCCTACATGCTGGATTTGCACACCACGTCCCACGGCTACACCGAAATTCTGGCTCCCTACCTCGTCAACGACGACGCGCTGATGGGCACCGGGCAACTGCCGAAGTTTGCGGAAGAACTCTATCGCATTCCGGCCGATGGGTTGTGGCTGATTCCCACCGCCGAAGTGCCCCTGACCAACCTCTACCGGGACTCGATTTTCGCCGACGGCGAGCTGCCCAAAAATTTGACCGGGCACACGCCCTGTTTCCGGCGCGAAGCCGGCGCGGCGGGCAAAATGACGAGGGGAATGAACCGTTTGCATCAGTTCGACAAAGTGGAGCTGGTCAAGTTTGTCAAACCCTCTGAATCGTATGCGGAGTTGGAAAAACTGACCGGACACGCGGAAGCCGTTTTGCAAGGTCTTGGGTTGCACTATCGGGTGATTTTGCTGTGCAGCGGGGACATGGGTTTTTCGTCCGCGAAAACCTACGACATCGAGCTGTGGGCCCCGGGCCAGAAATGCTGGCTGGAAGTTTCTTCCTGCAGCAACTTCGAAGACTACCAGGCCCGCCGTGCCCACATCCGCTACCGCAGCGAACAAGGCAAACCCGAGTTGGTGCATACGCTCAATGGTTCGGGCGTCGCGTTGCCGCGTTTGATCGTGGCTATTCTGGAACAATACCAGCAGGCGGACGGCAGCGTGCGAATCCCGGATATTCTGCGGCCCTACATGGGCGGAATCGAACAGATTGGCTGAGGGAACTCAGCGCTCCCGCCGGTGGCGGTTCCAGGCGACGCAGTCGGTATAGGAGACGGTCCCGCCAAACAGGTCGAGGGCCGATCCGATAGTGAGATCGACGCGTCCGCCACTGAGGCTTTCCACGCGCGCAAGGTCGCTGAACGCGGAGGCCCCGCCCGCGTAGGTGACGGGCAGGGGACTGATGTCGCCGAGTAGGCGGATCAGGTCTTCATCCATGCCCGCGCGGAGGCCTTCGACATCGGCGGCGTGAATGAGGAATTCGCTGCAATAGGGTGCAAGCCGCTTCAGAGTCGGGGCATCGACGCGCAGATCGGTGGGCGTTTGCCAGCGGTTCATGGCGACGATGCGTCCGCGGCAACTGACATCCACCACGAGACGTTCGCGGCCAACGAGGGCGGTCAGTTGTTCTAGACGCTGCTCCTGAAATCGGGCATTTGTGTCGAAGAGCCAGGAGGTGACGATGAGTTTGGCCGCACCGGCCTCCAGCCAAGCAACGGCGTTGTCAGAATGAATGCCGCCCCCGAGTTGCAGACCGTCCGGCCAGGCGGAGAGGGCGGCGCGGGCGGCGGCGTCGTTGCCGGGCCCCAGTTGGATCACGTGCGCACCCTCCAGACCATCGTCTCGATAACGTGCCGCAAACCAGGCGGCTTCGTGTTCGCTGACAAAATTTGTTGCCGGCTCGGACCCGTCATCCCGCAACGATCCACCCACGATCTGTTTCACGCGACCCGCGTGAAGGTCAATGCAAGGGCGGAAAAAGGTCATGGGAGTGACGAGTGTCGAGTGTCGAATGACGAAGGATTCGTCACTCGTCACTCTTCTTATCCGTACACGGGTCCGAAGGTTTGGCAGGCGCGGAAGTCGGCACCTTCGAGGTCAGCGGTGCCGAAAGCGTTCCAGGCGCTGGGACGGAAGACCTTGGCGCTGTCGACGTTGTGCATGTACACGGGAATGCGGAGCATGGAAGCGAGGGTGATGAGGTCGGCGCCGATGTGGCCGTAGCTGAAGGCACCATGGTTGGAACCCCAGGCGTTCATGACGGAGTAGGCATCGCGGAACACACCTTCGCCCGAGCAGTTGGGCACGAACCAGGTGGTGGGCCAGGTGGGGTTCGTGCGGTTGTCGAGCACATCGTGAACGGCGTCGGGCAGCTCGATGGTGTAGCCTTCGGCGATCTGCAGCGCAGGTCCGAGGCCGCGGGTCAGGTTGAGGCGGCAGAGAGTAACCGGCATGCCTCCTTTGGTGCGGAAACGGGTGGAGAAGCCGGAGCCGCGGAAATACTCGACGATGCCGGGATGCCAGGTGGTCTGGTCGAGACAGCCTTTGACTTCGGCGTCGCTGATTTTCCAGAAGGGCTTCATGGCGGGAACGCCTTTGTCGCTCTGCGCACCCGTGCCGTCGAGGGCGGCGGGTCCGGAATTGATCAGGTGCAGGAATCCACCGGCGGCGCGGCCTTCGAGTTCGTGGCCGGTGACGCGTTTAACGGCTTCCGGCGACCAGTAGGTGCGGACGTCGGCGAAAATTTGCGCGCCCTTGGTGATGAGATTGCCGAAGAGCATGGACACAGCATTGAGGGTGTCGTTTTCGGTGGCGAGCATGTAGGGAGGGCGCTTGCCGTTCCAGTCGAAGGACGTGGTGAGGATGGCCTCCATGAAGTCGCCGTTGGGCAGATGATCGGTCCACTGACGCTGGCCTTGGAAACCGGCGGCGAGGGCGTTGTGGCCCTGGGCTTCTTCGCCGAAACCGAGGGCGGCGAGTTTGGGGTTGCCAACCATGAGGTCGCGGGCGATGAGCGCCATTTTAACGCAGGTTTCCCAGCACTGATTGCGTTCTTTGGCTGTGGCCTGGTTGTGTTTGGGATTATAGTCTTTGCCTTCTTTGCAGTTGGCCTTGACCCAGGCGAGGGCGATTTTGAATTCCTCGGGATCGAAAATGCCGCGGTCCATGCGGCGGACGAACTCGACCATGTCGATGGCTTCGACGCGCATGCCGAGGTAGGTTTCAAAAAATTCGTGGTCGGTGTAGCTGCCCATGATGCCCATGGAGACGCCGCCCATGCCGAGGTAGCTCTTGCCCTTCATGAGGGCGACGCCGAGGGCGGCATTGGCGAAACGAAGCAGTTTTTCCTGGACGTCTGCGGGGATGGAGGTGTCGCCACCGTCCTGCACATCGCGTCCGTAGATCGTGAAAATGGGAAGCCCTTTTTGGTTGTGGGCGGCTTGCATGGCGGCGAGATACACCGCGCCGGGGCGCTCGGTGCCGTTGAAGCCCCAAACGGCTTTGGGAATGAGCGGGTCCATGTCCATGGTTTCCGATCCGTAGCACCAGCAGGGGGTGACGGTGATGGAAGCGCCCACACCTTCGCGCGCAAACTTGTCGGCACAGGCCGCTGATTCAGCAACTCCACCGATGCAGGAGTCCGCGATCACGCATTTGACGGCGGCGCCGTTGTAGTGTTTGAGATTGGCGGTCAGGAATTTGGCGACCGACTTGGCCATGTTCATGGTCTGGTCTTCGAGCGATTCGCGGACGCCGCCGAGGCGGCCGTCAATGGTGGGGCGAATGCCGATGGTGGGAAGGGAACCAATGTAGCGGTTGGGAGTAGGCATGGGATTTTTGGGGGGAGTTTGGGTTGCGGATTAATTTCCAGAAAAACTGGGAACGGGTTTCGGGTGGACGACACCCTTGGCATTTTGTTGAAGGGTTGCGATTTCCGACTCGGCCGATTCCACAGCTTGCCGGGTTTCCAGCGCTTCAATCGTGATCTTCGTCGTGCGGGATTGACCGCCGGTGAGGGTGATGACACGTCCTTGTTCCCGCTCAAAACGGCGTACATTGGGATAACTGGTCGCAGGCTCCAGACCCGTCACATATCCGTCGGCATTGCCCGCCGTATTTTTCCAAAGGGTGAAACAGGGGAAATCCTTCAGGGAGAAACGCAAGAGGGAGGCCTGATCCCCTGCGGCGTTGCGAAGCAGTGCGAGGGTCTCGCGACTCCCGCGCTTGCCCGCCAGTTCGTATAAATAGGCTTGCTCGACGAATCCAACTTCCGATGCGCCGTAGCGATCGTGGGTCTTGATGCCCTCTGTGGATCGCGGATCGCGTGGGGCGACCTGCTGGAAGGGCGCGACCATCCGAGAGCCTTTTTCCAGGAGAGGGGCCCCGTAGTTGATATGGTAGAGCATCTGGTGCTCCACAGGATTGTCGCCAAGGTTTGTCACCGTGTCGGTGACCGTCATGGCCCCGGAAGCGAAGTCGGTCCGTATCTCGGTGTTGAGCCGCAGAGCCGGGCCAAACATCATCGTCTCATCCACTTCGCCCCGCACAGAGATGTAGGCATCGGTGACTTCGACCGATACGCATCGGGCGGGGATGTTGGCGATTTTGCCATGCAGGGTCAGAGGCACCTGGTAGGGATTACCACTGTAATCCAGAACGGTGTCCATGCCGGGGGCCCCCATGCTGTTGAGACCGCAGCGCACGAACCACTCGTTGAAGCCCTTGAGCCAGCCCAGTCCGCCGCGGTCCTGTTCGTTGATGAACATCGGATTCACGGGGTCTTTGACCGGGGAATTCCAGCTAAGCTGAACCTTGCCGCACTGTCCTTTCCAGATGCCCATTCCCCGCGTCGGAAGAACAGCGAAAGAAAGGCGTCCGTTGTGAACCTCGATGACCTGAACCCCTTCCTGCAAGCCGCCGCGAAGGGTATAGGTCTTGACGGACCATTCTGAAGCTCCCGTCGAAGTGGGGAGTTTTCCGCCCAGGGTGAGCGCCGGGAATTCTTCGCTGGAGCCTGGGGTGAGAAGAGGGATTGAATAGAGTGTTTTCATCGGAATCAAGGGGTTGGGGGAGATTACTTGTCGGAGGCTTTTTCGATCTGGACGATCAGTTCTTCGCGCGTCGGGGTCGTCCCATGGGTGACGAAGAAGGCGGTGGTTGCATTGGCCATGACGAGACGCTTTTTGAGGGGCAGGGAGCCGAGGGAGGCGCAGAGGTAGCCGCCGTTGAAGCTGTCGCCCGCGCCCGCGAGGCGAACGATCTTGGTTTGTTTTTCCTGCAGCGCGGTGGCTTCGCCTTCGGAGGCGCTGGAAGCGGCACCGAAGTCAGGCGTGTGCACAACCAGTTCATCGAAGCCAATTTTCTTCCGGGCGATGGTCAGGGCGGAGGCGATTGCGGCGGGCGTGTAGGCCGGCTTGTCGACCCCAATTCTCAACAACAACTCCATGACTTCGTGTTCATTCAAACTGAAGGTCATGGGAATTTTGTCGCTGTAGGAGCGGATCAGCTCCAGACTGGTCATGAAGGACTCCGCCGATTTCTTTTTGATGTCCGCAAAGTCGAAGAACATGCGGCGGGGCGGACGGGTGTTCGTGTACCGTGACATGAATCCCTTGAGCAAGCCGTCGAAGTTGGAGGTCAGCGACCAGTAGCCCAGGCCGAGGATATCGACATCCGCGAACATGTCGCGGAGTTTCGCCTCTCCGAAGTGGGATTGGAACTGCTCCCAGGAGAGGTTGGAGACCCGGGACAAATCGCTCATCAGCAGCTTCCCGTCGGAGAACTCAAACGCGAGGGTCAGCGCGGGGTCGCCAAGGGACTCCATGGAGCAAATGCTCTCAAATTCTTTGAACGCGGGATCGATCTCGCTGCGCCCGTAGAGGCCGGGCAGAATCGGATTCAGGCCCAGGATGGCGGGGACACGGCCGGTGTTGATGCCAAAACCGCCCTCACAGCGACGCTTGGCGACGATCTCAAGACCCACGCCCCCGTCGGCGCGTTTGACGAGGAGTTCGCCGAACATTTTCAGCTTGTCCATGGCGCTGAAGTCTGTCGGACTGCGCCGGACATCCACGATATGATACGTCTCGTCCACGAAACCGTCACATCCGAGCAGGATTTTTCCGTTGAGGTGAGAGATGTAATCAATGTATTCTTTCATATCCTTGGTTCTTCCGCTTGATTGTTTAGGGGTGTTTTTAGAGGGGCCGTGCGTGGGGTCTCCCGGGGGAGGGCTCAGTCATTGGTGGCGATTTTCAAGCCTTCCCGCAGGACCTGGGCGCGGAAGCGCTCAAAAAATCCTCGGAATTGGATTTCGGGACCGAGTTGCGCCTGAAGTTGTCCGCGCAGGATTGCGGCGTCTTCGGGAACCGGGGTGCGTTGAATCACGCGGCCCAAATAGATGCCTCCGTACATGGATTCAACAGGTCCAAAGATTTCGCCCTTTCCAAACGCGCTCGCTGTCTGGGGCAGGCCGGGGGGCAGCAGCGGATTGCTGTTGTTGACATCTTTCAACTGGAATGCGGGTGGCGTGACAACTTTCAAGCCACGGGATTCGAGAGCTTCTTTAAAGACAGCCCCGGCCGCGGTTTCCGTTTTGACTTCCGCCACAAGATTGGTGGAAAGGGTGTTGAGAGCGACACGGCGGAAGTGATTGGTTGCGGCGATGGCAACGTCCGGGCGCACTTCTTCGAGCACGGAGGGACGGGCGGGAATGATTTCGAGCAACTGCAGAACATGCACGGCATCCGGACTGGCGACGGGCTGACCGTTGCGGCCGATGGGGGTTTCGTCCAGTTCAAACACGGCCTGGGCAAAGGCGCGGGCGTTGCGCATGCCGGGAAGGGGGTCGCGGGCGCTGAAGGGGGGAGTGGTCTGAATCTCCAATTTGGCCTCTGCGGCGATCTCTTCCAGTGTTGCGGCGGGGCGACCGCGCCGGGGGGTGAGGCGCACACTGTAACTCATGGCCAATTCTTCGGCCTTTTTGCGGGCGGCCTGGTGAATGAGTTGATTTTGAATGGTGGTTTTGGCCTCCTCAAAGGGCAGGGGTTCGCGCAGGGGGGGCTGGCCTTCGGCTTGGGGAACAAAACGTGTGAAACGATCTGGATTGGCATCATATTCCGCGCGAATTTGCTCTTCCGTGGGAACGGGGATATCGGCTTTAAACGCTTCGACGGGAACGCTGAAATAGCGGACGCGGCGTTTTTCAGGGATACCGAAGCGGTCCTGATGGCTCTGATAGAAGGACACAAGCTGTTCCTCCGCCACCGTCACCGGTTCTTTGATGTGCTCATCCTCGACGGAGGCGTATTCAATTTCAAAACGCTCGGAGAGAAGGGAGGCCCAGCGTTCTGCATCGAAGGGGGACACGAGGGCGTAACTTCCGAAAGCGCTTTGCAGGATCTGGAGGGTGGCATCGTCTTGGAAAAAGCGCACGTAATCTTCTTCGCTCAAGTTGTCGCCGCGGAGGCTGTCGCGGAAATCCTGGATGCGGGCGCTGTCCACTTTGCCGTCTGTGCCCACGAATTCCATGGCAAATTGACGGCGGGCGAGGGCGACGGGGGTTTGCAAACCGCTCGATTCGGCAAACGCGAGGAGGGTGAGGCGGTCCCAGACCATTTGATCGAGGTCTTCGGAGGAGATGCGGCGACCGACGCTGCGGGACAAAATGCGGCGGGTGCTGTCGAAGCGTTGGAAATCGACGGGCTCGCCGTTGATGTGGCCCATGGTCTGGCGAAGACGGCCTACCGTGGGGTTGCCGGTGTCGCTGTCACTCGCTGCCTGCATAAACACAAAGGAAACAACCACAATCCCAAGAAAAAAGAGCCAAAGGAGGCGGGATTGGATAAGACGGTGAAAACGCATGATCATCATAGCGGAGGTTTCCTAGGGTGGGAATCAAAAGGACGGGTAACTTAGCGGGGGTCTTGCGGCGGGTCAATCCGTTTCATACGTAAGAAAATGCGCGAAAGGCCTTTTCCCATGGATTTTGGCCTTTGCTATGGGAGATTCCTTCGATAAAGGGCTTCCATGTCTTCGCGAAAATACAATATCTGGACCATTGGCTGCCAAATGAACGAGGCGGATTCCCGCCAGGTGGGCAGTCAGCTTGAAGCCTTGGGCTATTCCTTGACGGAACGTCCGGAGGACGCGGACGTGGTGGTGCTGAACACCTGTGTGGTGCGTCAGCAGGCGGAGGACAAAGGCATCACCCGCCTCAAACACGTGGCCCAGCTCAAACGCCGCAAACCAGACATGGTTCTGGGACTGATGGGCTGCATGGTCGGCATGAAGGAGGAGCCGCGTTTGCGTGGGGAGTATCCGTATGTCGATGTGTTTATGCCCCCCTCGGATCCCGCGCCGCTGATGCAGCATTTGCAGCAGTTGACTGACGAGACGTCGGATGCCCGTCTTGAAGAGGCGCGCAGCACGGCCGCGCAACATGCCATTCAGGACGAAGACTATATTTTGCCCGCGCTGCGCCGCAACAACACGGTCCAGGCGAATGTGCCCATCGTCCTCGGCTGTTCACACGCCTGCACCTTCTGTGTGATACCGTATCGCCGCGGGCCGGAACGAAGTCGTCCCAAAGAGGACATCCTGCGGGAAATCGAAAAACTCGCCGCCCAGGGCGTGCGTGAAGTCATGCTCCTCGGACAGATCGTGGACCGCTATGGGGAGGATTTCGAGGAGAGCTACGGATTGGCCGACCTCTTGCAGGACGTGGCCAAAATCGAAGGCGTTCTCCGCATCCGCTACCTGACCGGTCATCCGAATTATATGAGCGACCGCATCATTGAAGTGACCCGCGACGAACCCAAAGTGATGCCGCATTTCGAACTGCCCGTGCAGGCGGGCAACAACAAGGTGTTGGAGGACATGAAACGCGGCTACACCCGCGAGGACTACATCGCTCTCATCGAACGCGTGCGGCGCATCTGTCCCGACAGCAGCATTCACAGCGACATCATCGTGGGCTTCTGCGGCGAGACCGAGGAGGAGTTCATGGACACCTATCGGCTCATCGAACAGCTCGAACTCGACAAAGTCCACATTGCCAAATATTCTGTTCGGCCCAAAACCATCGCCGCGCGCAAACTCGTCGACGACGTCCCGGAGGCTGAGAAGGAGCGGCGCCATGTTATGCTCGACGAGCTGTTCTGTTCGATACTGGAGCGCAAAAACCAGCGCTGGCTTGGACAGGAGGTGGAGGTTCTGGTGGAAACGCGGCACAAGGGAAAATGGCGGGGCCGCACGCCGCACAACCGCATTGTCTTCATCGAATCGGATAAAAATCTTACCGGGGCGCTGGTGGATGCGCGGGTGACGTTTACGAGTGCCTTTTCCATGCAGGGGGAGCTCCTGCGCGTAAAAGTGGAGGCCCTGCCGCAGGTTCCCGACCTCAGCGCCGTTCCCATGTTCCATCGAGGGCCCAACCCCATGTCGGGGAGCGCCGCCTCCGGAATTTGACTTTTTCTCGCATCGATTTTTCATGGGTTTCTTCTTTTCAGTACCCGTCTCCTGAGTATACTCCGCCCTTTCTCCCAAACTGGGTACTCCTATGGAACATCTATCTTCCCTTACCGATTGGTCGCCCGAAATTCTCCACGCCGTCCTCAAACGCGCGGCGGAACTCAAGGCCCATCCTGAAAAATTTTCGAGCGCTGCCGCTCGAAAAGTCCTGTTTATGATCTTCGAAAAGCCCAGTCTTCGCACCCGCGTCAGTTTCGAGACCGGCATTGTGCGCATGGGCGGCCATGCCATCAACTACGATGTCTCGACCAGTCCCTTGGGCGCGGGCAAAGAGAGCCTGTCCGACACGATCAAAGTGGTGAGTCGTTATGCCGATCTCATTGTTGCCCGCCTCTTCAAGCACGAGGATTTGATGGAGATGATCGCCAACGCCGGTGTGCCCGTCATCAATGGGCTCACCAACTTCACGCATCCCTGCCAGATCCTGGCCGATTTGCTGACCATCACGGAGCACAAGGGCGGACTTGCGGGTCAAACCCTTTGTTTTCTGGGCGATGGCAACAACAATGTCACGCACTCCCTGCTGCACGGCTGCGCCATGGCCGGCATGAACATCCGCGTCGGATGTCCCGCCGGCGAAGAATTTGAACCCCTGCCTTCGGTTCTGGAGACGACCCGTCGTCTTGCAGCGGTCAACGGCAGCCAGGTAGTGGTTACCTCCGACGCCCGCGAAGCCGCGCGGGGCGCGGACGTGGTGTACACCGACTCGTGGATGAGTTACCACATTGCGGCCAGTGAAATGGAACGCCGCGTGGCCCGCTTCATGCCCTATCAGGTGACCTCCGCCATTATGAGGGAAGCCGCGCCCGGCGCGATTTTCATGAACTGCCTTCCCGCCGCCCGGGGATTTGAGCAGACGGCGGAGGTGATCGACGGTCCGCAGTCTGTCGTGTTTGACCAGGCCGAAAACCGCCTGCACGCGCAGAACGCGGTGATGTTGCGCCTGCTGCACCGCGCCCAGGCCCTCCATGGCTGAGGTCCGCCGCATTCTGGCGGTCAAACTGAGCGCCCTCGGCGACCTCTTCCACGCCGTGCCGGTGGTGGAACGGCTTCACTCGCATTTCGGCTGCCCGGTGGATTGGGTCACCCAGCCGGAATACGTCGAGTTGGTGCGCTGCCACTCCGCTGTGGACCGGGTCATGGCTTTTCCGCGCCGCGGCGGCTTGCAGGCCTGGATTTCGTTCGTCCGCGAGCTGCGCGCGGAATCCTACGACCTGGCCGTCGATTTGCAGGGACTCAGCAAGAGCGGCGTGGTGCTGGGACTCTCCCGCGCCTCCCGCAAAATCGCCCCGAGCAGCCCCCGCGAACTGTGCCGCTTTTTTGCCAACGAAACAGCCCCCGCCGTCGCGCATTCGCCGCACGCGATGGATCGGCTCTTCGACACCCTGCGTTATTTGGGTGTGCCCATCGAACCGGTGGAATACCCGCTGACCTTTCCGCCCGCTGCCCCGCTGCCGGGACGCGCCCCGCGCCTGGCCGTCGCCCCGCGTTCCCGCTGGCCCGCCAAAGACTGGCCCGAGGCGAAATTCATCGAAGCCCTTCGCCGCCTGCGCGCCCGGCGGAGCGTGGATGTGTTTGTCCTCGGCGGACCCAACGACGCGGCGATCGGCGAGCGCATCCGCGCGGCGCTGGGGGAGGGGTGCTGGAACCTCTGCGGCAAAGCGCCGCTCCTGGAACTGGGCAGCGTGCTCACGCAGATGGACGCCCTGCTCTGCAACGATTCCGGACCCATGCATTTCGCCGCCGCCGTCGGCACACCCACCATCGCCCTCTTCGGCCCCACCGATCCCGCCCTCACCGGTCCGCACGGCGACGGACACAGCGTGCTCCGCCCCTCGCCCGGCCCCCAGGGTTATCCCGCCCACCGCAGCTACAAAGACGGCGACGCCTCCTTCATCGCCCAAATCCCCGTCGAAGATGTCGTCGACACCCTGCTGCGGGTTTTGGGTCATTAATTTTCTTCCCGTAGCGCTTCCGCGCTGATAGTACGCGCGCCCAACCTTGGAGTTCCCCATGCTTGTCCATCCTTTTCTCGCCCTCCGTCCGCCCACAGACCTCGCCGCACGCATTGCCAGTCCGCCCTACGATGTGATTGACTCCGACGAGGCCCGCGTCATGGCCGAGGGCAATCCGCAGTCGTTTCTGCACATCAACAAGCCGGAAATCGACTTGCCCACAGACATGAGCCTCTACGATGATCGCGTGTATGCCAAGGGGGCGGAGAATTTCCAGAGATTCCAACGTGAAGGCTGGCTGCGCCGCGAAAAATCTCCCGGTCTCTACTTGTACCGTCAAGAGGCGGGTGGACACGCGCAAACCGGCGTGGTGGGCGTCTGCCACACCTCGGAATACGACAGCGGCCTGATCAAAAAACACGAAAAGACCCTTCAGAAAAAAGAAGACGACCGCACCCGCCATGTGGCGACCCTGAAAGCCAACGCCGGTCCGGTGTTCCTCATGGTCCGGGCCCCGGATGCGCTGAAACAAGCGATGGAGGACATCAAGAAACAGGCGCCGGAAGTCGATTTCACCAGTGCTGACGGCGTTCGTCATTCCGTGTGGCCTGTGGCCGACAGCGCCGCGTTTGTGAAGATGTTCGCCGCCATTCCCTGCGCCTACATTGCCGACGGGCATCACCGCGCCGCCAGCGCCGCGCGCTGCTCCCGCGAGTTCGCCGCCGCGAATCCCGCCAACACGGGCGAGGAGAATTACAACTGGTTCCTGTCGGTGCTCTTCCCGGCGGACGCCCTGCAAATCCTGCCCTACAACCGGCTCGTCAGCGGACTCAACGGCCATTCCGCTGGGGAGTTCTTCGACGCCATCCGCGCCGCCGGCTTTTCCGTGGTCGATGTGGACACGGGCAACCCCAGAGGACGCGGGGACATCCGCATGAGGTTCATGGGCAACTGGTTTCGGCTGCAGCGTCCCGCCGACCCCGCCGCCGATCCCGTTTCCGCTCTGGATGTGAGTGTCTTGCAGAATTTCCTGCTCGCTCCGATTCTGGGGATACAGGACCCCCGCACGGATCCCCGCATCCGTTTCAAAGGCGGTTTTGATTGCGTGGCGCAACTCGAAAAAGAGGTTGAAACCCGCAAAGCGGACGTAGCGTTTTCGCTGTACCCGACCAGCACCGAAGAGGTGATGTCCGTTGCCGATGCCGGAATGATCATGCCGCCCAAAAGCACTTGGTTTGAACCCAAGCTGCGCAGCGGACTTTTTGTACACACCCTCGATTGAGGGATCAATGACGTACATTCTGCACATATTTTATGCAGAAAAGAGAACTTTCGCTTGCTATCCGGCCCTTTGTCCATAAAAGCCAGCGTTCCGTCATCCCACCGGAACGACTTGTTCCGGGCGACGCCGCACCCTCGGTGGGCGTCGTATGCAACCCAAACCTCCAACCCCCTGACATTAGATGACCGAAGACATGCTGATCAAATCGAAAATTACCGCCGCTCAACTGGATAAACTCTACGACGAATCCCTGAAAGAATTCAACGAAGGTTCCATTATTGAAGGTCTGGTCGTGGCCATCCGCGCCAATGATATCGTTATCGACGTCGGATACAAATCCGAAGGCATCATCCCCAAAAACGAGTTCAAGAAACACGAAGAACTCAGTGTGGGTGACAAAGTGGAAGTGCTGCTGGAACGTCTCGAAGACGACCATGGCATGGTTGTGCTGAGCAAACAGCGCGCCGAACTCCAGAAAAACTGGGACAACATTCTCGTTAACTACAACGAAGGCGATATCATCGAAGGAACCGTGCAGGGCCGCGTCAAGGGCGGAATGCTGGTCGATGTGGGCGTCGAAGCGTTCCTTCCCGGTTCGCAGATCGACATCACCCCGGTCAAAAATCCCGACGATTACATTGGCCAGGTCGTCACGGTCAAGATCATCAAAATCAACCTCGAGCGCCGCAACATTGTGGTTTCGCGCCGCGAGTTGATGGAAGAACAGCGCCGCGAAATGAAGTCGCGCCTTCTTTCCGAAATCAAGATCGGCCAGGTTCGCAAGGGCTATGTCAAGAACATCACCGATTTCGGCGCGTTCATCGACCTCAATGGCATGGATGGTCTGCTGCACATCACCGACATGAGCTGGGGCCGCATCAACCACCCCTCCGAAATGGTCAAAATCGGCGAGCTGCTTGAAGTCACCATTCTTGACGTGGACTACGAAAAAGAACGCGTCTCGCTGGGTCTCAAGCAACAGTCCGACAACCCCTGGGCCGAAATCGACTCCAAGTATCCCGTGGGCCACCGCGTCCATGGCAAAGTTGTCAACCTCATGCCCTACGGCGCGTTCATCGAACTCGAGCCCGGCGTCGAAGGACTGGTTCACGTATCCGAACTGTCCTGGACCAAACGTGTGGCCCGTGCGGCCGACGTGCTCAACGTGGGCGACGAAGTCGACGCGATGGTTCTTTCCGTCAACAAGGAAGACAAAAAGATTTCGCTGGGCATCCGCCAGACGGCCGACAACCCCTGGGAATTGTTTGCCAACACCCACCCCATCGGCACCCACGTCAGTGGCACGGTCCGCAACTTCACCAACTACGGCGCGTTCGTCGAGTTGCAGGAAGGTGTGGACGGCATGGTGCACGTTTCCGACATGTCCTGGACCCGCAAGGTCAACCATCCCTCCGAGGTCTTGGAAAAAGGACAGGCCGTGCAGGCCGTGGTGCTCGAAGTGGACGCCTCCAACCAGCGCATCAGCCTGGGTCTCAAACAGGCCCAGCCCGATCCCTGGAGCACGATTGCCTCCAAGTATGCCATCGGCCAGCTGGTCGAGGGCAAGGTGGCCAAACTGGCCCAGTTCGGGGCCTTTGTCGAACTCGAAGCCGGTGTCGAAGGCCTGGTCCATATCAGCCAGATCTCCGATCAGCGCGTCGAGAAAGTCAAAGATGTTCTGAAAGTCGGCGATGCGGTCAAAGCCCGCATCGTGAAGCTGGATGAAGTGGATCGGCGCATCGGCCTCAGCATCAAAGCTGCCGAAATGTCGGACGAAGACTTCAGCGTCGATGACAGCATGCTCGAAGGTCTCCGTCCCGGCGAAGATCTGGTCGACCTGGGCAGCGCGTTCGACGACGCCCTCAGCGGTCTCGACGGCCTCGAAGAGTGGCACCCCACCAAAAAGTAATCGAAAGATTCTTTCCCCAAAAAAACCCGCCGAGAGGCGGGTTTTTTTTTGGTGTGAGGACATGGGACAA
>CAZCFM010000061.1:0-21212 GCA_964497855.1 uncultured Verrucomicrobiota bacterium
CCCCTCCCCTTCCGGCAAGAACAAAGGCCGCCCGCGAAGTAAATTCAATAGTGCAACTGATGCAATACAAACAGGAGCGCCGATCTCCGCATCGGCTGGGGGCTGGGGTATATTCAATATTTCATCTGTTGCAATAACTGCATGTAAGCTGACCGACAGCCGGGGATTGACAGTTGCCTCAGAAACGGGACAATCGGGGTGTGAACGGTTTTCGTATTCCTCCCGGCCTGTTTCATCCGCTGCGTGTGTTTGCGGGGATTCTGTTGTTGGCGGGATGCGTCTGGCTCCAGCAGCAGCACCGCCTGGATGCGGCCTTCCTCCACGCGGCGCGGCATCACGGGATCGACTGGCGCTTGTTGCGGGCCGTGGCGATGCAGGAAAGCCGCATGAACCCTCTCGCCCGGGGCAAGGCTGGGGAAATCGGCATGTTCCAGGTGATGCCCATCACCGCCCGGCACTGGGCCGAGGTCCACAAACGCGCGCCGCCCTCGGAGGAGGAGCTGTTCCGTCCCCGCCTCAACGCCGACATCGCCGCCTGGTACCTGCGCCGTGGACTGGACCGCTTTGCCCACCACAAAGATCCCCTGCCCTTCGCCCTCGCCTACTACAACGCCGGACCCAGCCGCGTGGTCGCCTGGGAACAACAACTGCCCAACGACATCGATTTCAGGGACTTTATCCCCTTTCCCAGCACCCGCATCTACGTGCGCAGCATTCTCGCCAGCCTCGAAGGCGGTTGAAACCCGTTTCCGAAGGTCGGAAAACCTGGTCGGGGTCTGTTCCGACCTTCGGAAATCGGCGGTCAGGGAATCCAGACGCGAATACGATACACGCGCAGCGGGCCGGGGGCGGAGTCTGTGACCGGGATGGCCGCGCCGGTGCCGTCGACGGCGTCGAACCCGTCCAACACGGTCCAGGCGTTCGGGTTGGCGAGGCTGTCACTGCGACTGACCTCGTAGCGCCGTCCGGTCACACTGGGGAAACTGAAGGCGAAGTTTCCGGCGTTGCTTTGGGGCGACAGGACTTCCAGCACGGCGTTTTCGTCCTGCGGATCCACGCCCCAGACGTACACGTCGTAGGCGGGAACCTCGCGTCCGCGGCGGGTGAGGGTTTCGTCTTCGCCGAGGAGGCGTTCAAAGTTGTCGATTTCCCAGGTGTCGGGGATGTTGTTGCTGTTGGCGTCGGATCCGGTGCTGCCGTTCGAGAGGATGACGGTGACGGTATCGAGCGCCTGGAGGCCGGTGGCGTCGACAGCCAGCACTTGAAGCACATATTCGCCGGGACTGCTGAACACGGCCTCGGTGACAGAAGCGGACGCGTCGGCGAACTGGACGGTTCCGGGACCGGAACGCACACTCCAGGCCTGCGAAACCAGATCCGTGTCGCTGACGCTGCCGTTGAGGGGAACGGGTTGTTCGACGAGGCCTTCGACATCGGGTCCGGCGGAAACCTCCGGCGCGGACCAGAAGCCGCCCGCGACCATCAACAGGGGAATTTCGGCGGCGGGAACGATGCGGTCGTAGACGCGGACCTCGTCGAGGGCGCCGCTCCAACTGCCCGCCATGCGGAAGCTGGTGTTGCCGATGCTGAGGCTGCCGGCGGGGGCGGTGATGGTGGTCAGGGGCTGCGGGAGCCCGTTGATGTAGAGGGTGGGCACATTTGCGGCGCTGGCGCGGTCGAACGCAACGGCCAGATGGAACCAGGTGTTGGCGCGGATCAGCATGTCGCATTCCCAGACGCCGTCGGGGTTCCGGTCGGACAACACGCGGATTTTGCGGGTGCCGTTGGCGAGGTAGACGCGGAAGCGGTTGTTGTTTCCACTGTCGCGGAAGGCCCAGAGCACACGGTCGGCGGTCGCGGGCACTGTCGCGGCCGTGACCCAGCCGGCGAGGGTGACTTTCTCGGGCTCGGGCAGGGCCGCATCAGCGAATTTGGAGGTGTTGGCGTCCGACGAAACGCCGCCGCCCGCATAGCCGCCGGACCAGGTGAGTCCGGTTACGGTGGCCGTGCGGTTTAGGCCGGAGAGGTCGGCGCTTGTGGTTCCCGACCCTTCCTCGAAGGTCCAGTGTCCCTGCAGTCCATTCTGGCGCAGGGCATCGGCATCGGTCGAGACGAGGACGGTGATTTCACTGCGGGAAAGGGCCGCGCCGTCCGTTGCCTCCAATCGAATCCGATACGAACCGGGAACGTCGAAACGGGCTTCGGTGATCAGGGCGGACGAGTTCGAGAATCCAACGGCGGCGGGACCGGACACGGCGCTCCAGAGCTGGGTCGGGGCCGAGGGAACGCCATCGTCGGACACGGTTCCCTGGAGAAGGACGGTGGTCCCGGTGGTCACACGCAGGACGGGGGACGCGGGTAGGGTGATCGCGGTGACGGGAGGCTGGTTGATGGCGAGAGTGAAGCGTTGCAGGGTGGAGATGATTCCGTCGCTCACATCGAGCAGAACAGAGGTGTCCACGGCCTCGGCGGGGATCGTGCCGGAGAGGGTGGCGCTGCCGTTGCCCGCGTCGAGCAGTGTCATCCAGCCCGGTTTGACAGGGGCGGAGACCGACAGCGTCTGGCCGTCCGGATCGGAGACGCTGATGGTGTAGAGATACGTTTCGCCCGCCGATGCGGCGAGGATGGGGGAACTGTTGAATTGCGGCGGGCGATTGCCTTCCGCGAGCAGTGCGGTGAGCACAAAGGACTGGGATGCGTTCGCCGTGCCATCGCCGACGTTGAGGGTCACGGGATAGGATCCGGAGGCGGGCGGGGTCCCGGAGAGGGTGGCCCGTCCGTTTTCGAGGGCCGCGAGATTGAGCCACGCGGGCTTTTCGGTCGCCGTTATCGTCAGGGAATCGTTGTTCGCGTCGGTGCAGACGACGGCGTAGGTCCAGAGCTGCCCGGCGGTGGCGACAACGGGAGCGGCGCTTGCGAAGGAAGGCGGAAGGTTGGCGGGAGCGACGTAAGCGCTCAGGTCGCTGCCGTAAAAGGGACGCGGGCTGGAGGTGGTGGTGAAAGGCGACGAGGGCATGGTGGTGGTGTCCCCGGAGGAGAGACCAGCGACCATCGCGCCGGAGAGCGTGCTGCTCAGCCAAGTCATGCGGATGCGCCCGTCATCGAAGAGTTCGATTTGACAGCTCAGGGTTGTGGTTTGACCGAAGTTTCGGACGGCGTTGTAATAGATCACGGTGCGCTGCTCCCCGGACGTGGTGATGCGGCGGTATTGGACGCTCCCGCCGGCACCGGGGTCAAGGTCGCGGGCAATCGCGGAAATGCGCGGGCGTCCCGACGTGAAGTGAAAGGCGAGGGAATCGCCGGAGTCCGACCAGGAGGTTCCCGCGAAGGAGATGTGCCCGTTGGTGCTCACGTAGGCCATCGTGCGGGAGGTCCCGAAGAACGGGAACGCGGCGGGAAGAGTGTAGGTCCAGTGGCCGTCGTCGGCGGAGCCGGCAGTCATGGCCGCTTCATTAAAGGTGCTGAACGAGGAGGTGCCGGAGGGGAAGGCGCTGACCGTGGCGGTGCTGGCCGTGTAATTGTTCCCGTTGGGTGTGAACAGAATGGATTTTCCGTTGAGGTCGAAATCCTGGGCGCTGGCGAAGAGCTGGGTGAAATAATCCACCGCGTCGTCATCGGAGATGGGCAGGGAGGCGGAAACCGTTCCCGGCAGAGCGTCGGGGGAATCGAGAAGGGTCAGCGTGGCCGTCTCCGGGCCTTCCACAGTGCTGTCATTGACGGGGGTCAGCGTGAGAAAAACCTGAGCCTGATTCGCGGGAATGACCAGCGTGCCGAGACCGGTGCCGCTGTTGTAGGAGACCGAGGCGCCGCTGAGGGTGAAGTCGCCCGACAGGGCCGCCGTGCCGGACATCTGAAACGGGAGGGTGAGTGGAGCGGCATAGGAGCCGAGTCCGCCGCGGGTGATCCAGAAGGCCCCGGCCTGCGGCGTGGAGGCTTCGGCGGCGGGCCGCGAGAGGGCGACGGAGACCGTGGGCGCGTCGTTGTCGAGGATCGTCACCGGCAGGGAGGGGGCGGAGGTCACGGCGGCGTAGAGACCGGTGGAGACGACCGTGTGGGTGAGGGTATCCGCATGGGTTCCTTCGAAGGCGGTGTCATCGACCGCCGACACGGTGATCCCTTGCGGCTGATTCCAGTTGGCGGGGGTGAACACGAGTTGCGTCTTGTCCGCGAGGACCTGCGCGCCATGCGAGATGTTCACCGTGACATCCGCATCGGGGGCGATCGAAAGGCGCAGCGCGTAGCTTCCGCCGGAGCCGCCTTCGCTGACTTGCAGGAGACCGGAGCCTCCGACCCGCAGGACCTGGGGAATGGTGGCGGGAGTTTCGACAATCTGCACCGCGTTGAAATAGCGCCCGTGGCGTCCGGTGGTGTTGGGGGAGGTCAGACCGTTGTTGCGTGTGGAGGCGATTTTGAAGGAGCTTCCGCTCACATTGCGGAACACCACATAATTGCCCAGCAGCTTGTCGGCCGTGTCTGTGACACTGCTTCCTTTGGCTTCGCGGAAACCGATCCAGGTGTCGTAGACGGGATAATCCCCCAGATCGTCCGTGGTGTTTTGGGAGTTTTTGCCGAAAACCACCCGGGCATCGCCCTGCTCCGGCGAGAGCACAAAACGCTGAACAGTGGTGTCTTCCCCGTTGTTTCGGGCCTGATCAAAATAGACATACACATCGTATTCGACAAACGAAATGTTCTCGATGACCGCGTAGGGATCCGGATTGGGCTGCGGCTCGATATCGTAGCGACGGCGAATGCCTCCGCGCATCAGGCGCCCGGCGGCGGTAGAACCGTCCGCCAGACTGGAGAACGTTCCGCTGCCCGCGCCATCGGACGCCCAGCTCACACGGGCCCCGGAGGCGTTGCGCGTCTGGTCAAACACCGAAACGTTGCTTCCGGTGTCGCCGTTGAGATTGTTCCAGTTGGCCGTGCTGTAGATGGCACCGACGCTTTCGCCGGCCTGCACGGAACTGGCCAAGTCCGTGGCCCCGAAATTGAGGGCGAGGGTGTTGCGGGGCTCCGGCGCATTGACCTGAAACACGCGGGCGGCGGATTTTCCGGGACGGCCCGTGCTGTCATACGCCAACGCGATAATGGTTTTCACCCCGACGGACACCTCGTTCCAGAGCACCGGGAAGCCCCCCGCCGCGTCCGTGGATTCTCCCAGAAAAGCGCCCTCGAAAAAATATTGGACGCGGTCGATGCCATCCGCATCCGCGGCGGAGGCCGTGAGCAGGATCGACGCATTGACCACGAATTCCTCGCCGTTCATCGGGGTCAAGACTTCCACGACCGGAGCCGCGTTCACGGCCGGATCCACCTGCACCAGATTGGCCGCCGGGACCATCGTTTTCTCCAGATCGAGCGTGCTCCAGCTCAGTTGCAAAAACTCCGAACCGCTTTTGTGGAAAAACTCCACGCGGATCGGATGAAGCCCCGCCTCCAGTTGCTGGGAACCGAGGAGTTCCATCGACACATCCTTGTTGCTGCCGTTGTCCACCACCAGCACATTGTTGATGTAGAGGCGCGCGCCGTCCTCCGCCCGCAGGTGAAAGGTGTAGACGTCGGTCGCAGGCACATTCAGATAGCCGTCGTACACGAAGGCAAACTCGTCGTTCCGATTCCGCGGCGCGAGACTGAAACCGTCCGACGTGCCCTCCTTGATCGGAAACAGTTTGCTGAAGTCCGGAATACTCGTGAAATTTCCTTCAAAATAGCGGTAGGACAGGCCGGGCACCGTGTTTACGACGGTATCGGCATGCAGAGGCTGCGCGCCCACATTCACCCAGGCCGAACCCGTGGCCAGCCCGCCTTTCATGTCCGAGGCCGTCGCCCGCACCCGGTACAATCCGGCTTGGGGATACACCGGCGACTGGCTGTTGCTGTTGAGAATATTAAAGGCGTTGTTGCCGGTGCGCCCGTAGTCCCAGTCCCAGGCCAGCGTATCCCCGTCGGGATCGACACAGGAGGCGCTGAAGGGAACCGCGACATTGACGTCCGTTTGAATCACCGAGCGTCCGCCGACCATGACCGAAGAATTGGAGGAGGACAACACGGGCACGTCGGGGGTCTGGTTGGCGGTGATGGCATTCTGGTAATTCACGACGACATCGACCCACTCGTGGGCCACGCCATTCACCATTGTGTTTCCGCGCAGGACCGGGGTCACATGGAAGCCTCCGTAGATCTGCGTTCCGTTCACTGCGGCCCCCTCCGTATAGGTCCGCCCGATCTTGATCGAACTGTCGTCCGCGTCGCCGCTGTCCCGCGATTCGGGCGTCGTATCGATGCGGTTTGCCCCGTCGGACAGTTTGGAATGCACCGTGACCGCGTTTCGGTTCCAGTCCCCGCGGGAAATACCGCCGTCGGTGCCGGACGTGTGCCCGAATCCGAGGATCACCCGTTTGGAGTCGGTGAAACTGGACATGGGAATCACGAGCGCGCGCACCGTGCCGCTGTCCTGACGGCGGTACGGATGCACGTAGTCATACAACCGGTACGTTCCGCTGGCGCTGATATCCAGCGCCTCGCCGCGCGAACGTTCCAGAAAACCGAGGTTTTCGCGGAATTGCGGGTTGAACATGACCGTAGTGCTGTTTCCGCCCATGATGTCCCATCCATCCTGGTATTCCCCGCTGCTGCCTGTGGCCGCACGGGGGGCATCTCCACTCGGTACCGACCAGTCATTGGCGTGAACCACGCCCCAATTGTGGCCCCACTCGTGAACCGCCACGCCGCCACTGAGCCCCCCTCCCGTCCAGGCGAATTTGCTGCCCACATACGCCAGTCCCGTCGAACTGATGAGTTTCGTGTTGCTCATCACCGCCCAGCGGTCGAAATTGTTGTAGTCGTTCACCTGACCCGCCGCCCAGACGCCGCCCAAGGCCCGCAGCGCCGCCTGACAATCGCTTTGCAAGGTGCCAAAACTGGCCAGATACTGCGCGGCGGTTTTGGGTAGAACCAGCACGGGCGTCACCACCAGACGCGGAATGTCCATCCCGCTCCGGCGCTTGGACCCGAACCAGGTCTGATGGTAACTGGCATCGTAATAATTTTGCGAAGCGCTGTTCAACTCGCTGTCCAGCGTCGCAAAGGACTTGGGATTCGTCCAGACCGCCCCATCGCTCGGCTGCACCAAAAATACGAGGACGGTTTTGGGCCCCTTCTGGTGGCTGTTAAGGCCCGTGTACTCATTGTACAGCTCCGTCGGCGGTGTGGCGGCGGAGGGAGGATTGGCGGGATCAAAGGTCAATTGGGCCAAAGCGGGAAGAGTCAGCAGGAAGAAAATTTGAAGATAACGCATCAGGGAGTCTCCAAAAAGGATGGAACTCATATCGTACACGTATCCCCTTCTCCTTGACACCCGGTTGGCGACATTCTATTTTATCATTTGCGACATTATGCAAATACCTTTAACCGAAGAACGTTTAAAACGCCGCCTCTATGTGCTTATGGGACAGGATTCCAGCATGTTCCGAAGCATTTGCGCCGGCGCGATGGGGGAGGCCGACCGCCTTCGTTCCCCGCACCTGATTGCTCGTAGTCTCAGTCAAAGCGCCCCAATAAAAGACCCCGACCTCGCCGGCGTGATCCTGAATGGCATCAACAAGGAGCACATGGCAAGACTCACTACCCTCCGCATCCCCATAATCAACACGAGTTACAGTCAGGGTGTGCTTCCGGGGTTAGGTAATTTTCTCAGCGATGACCTTGCCGTGGGCCGACTCGCCGCCACCCATCTGCTCCAGCGGGGATACGAATCCTTTTTAGCCGTGCATCTTCCCAATCGGAACACCCATGCGGAGCGGGCCGAGGGTTTTCGGATCGCCCTGCACGAAAAGGGTTTTTCAACCGCCATTCATGCGCTTCAGTTCCCACTCATCGGCAGTGGATTCAGAGGGTATTTGGGCTATTTGGAGGGCATCGGCGAACAACTCCGCCCCTGCATTCAAAACCTGCCCCTGGGATCCGCCATCTTCTGCAGCAATGACGAAACCGCCATGCAGCTGCGGGAAACCCTTCACAAAGATTTCCCGGAACATCTTCACACCTGCGGACTCCTCGGCGTCGACAACATGGCGCAGGACATGGTCCGCGCCGGGGATTTCCCTCCCCTCTCCAGCGTCATCCCTGGATTCCATCAAATCGGCGAGGAAGCCATGCGCTGGATGCTGACAGAGTCCGGCCCCGACGCCCCCGAACGCTGTGCGCACCTGCTGCGCCGCTTTCCGCCCGCCGGACTGGCCGCCCGCGCCTCCACCCTGGTCGGAGGCTGTGCGGACCCGCTCACCGCCCGGGTCGTCCGCTGGATCTGGGAGGCGGTGCAACGGGGCGAGAAAATCAGCGTCGCCGATGCGGCCCGCACCCACCACCTCACCCGCAAAACCCTCGAACGACGTTTTTCCCACTACCTGAAGCGAAGCCCCGGCGATTTCATCCAGTCCATGCGACTTGATTTGGCCCGGGAGCTACTCCGCAACAGCGCACTGGGCATTGCGGAGATTTCGGTCCGCTGCGGATTTGCCAAACAGGACGTCCTCTCCCGCGCCATCCGGGCCAAAACCGGACTGACGCCCAGCCAGTTCAGAAAACAAAGCCTATAAGCCCTCGGATGGAGCCCCCGACGTGTTCAGAAAGCGCTGCGCCAAGGCTTCGGCGTTTTCGAGGGTCTCCGCATAGGCCACCTGTCCTTTGTAATACACGGCGTAGCGCCCGCCCATCTGCCCTTCCCCATCATCCACAATCACCACTTCGGATTCGTGGAGCGCCATGTGGCCGTCCATCACCACGCCAAAGATCGAATCCTGCTCCACAGTCAGCTTCTCCTTGCGTTGTCCGTAAATCGAGGCGCGGAAGACCTCCGCCTCAAAGGTCCCAAAACCCAGAATCACCTCGTGTTGGATCGTGCAGGCGGAACTGTGCCCGTCCCCTTCCCCGTGGGAACATACGGCCAAAACACCGTAAAAACCTTCCGCCACGACCGGACGCTCCACCCGCGCCTGGATTTCGGGAGGCAAGTCTGCATACATGCGCGGTGTAAGCGCCTCCGCCAAAGCCTTTTCCGGATCATTTTGAATCAAAGAGGCCATTCGCTCCCTCCGGGCTTCCGCCAACTTCAACCCCAAAGCCGTATCCTGGGCCGCTGGTTCACTCCGCAGCTTGCGCAGCCACTCCTCGAAAGTCCCCGGCAGCGAAACATCTGTCGGTGCCACCACCTCCAAAACCGTTTCCGTGGCAGGTGTCTCCGTGGGAAGCGCCTGCGGAAGGGCTGTGGCAAGAAGAGAGGGGGCGCGATCAGCGACCTCCTGCGGGGCCGCAACTCGGCCCGGTTCCGTCCGCGTGAGAACAAAAACGGCAACACTCGCCACAAGAATAACAAACAGCCAGAGCATCCATTTCGATTGTTTCATGTGAAAATCACCAAAAGTCGGGGTTGTCAAAATTCAGTGTACCCTACAATAACCAAAAACCGATATTCTGTTAAGGTTTCTTCCCGTGCAACCAACCTTTTTCCTCCGCCATCCGGGGGGGAAGCCGGGGTGACTCCAGAACGTGCAAGCCATTCCAAAAGGCCTAAAGCAGGCCGTTTAAAGCCTTTAAAAGGACAGTACAGGGCGGTCCGGGCGAAAAAATGTCAGGAATTTCATCGTAATCAAGGGAAAATCTGTTAGTATACGCATCTCTTCGGGCGACACAACGCCCACTTTGTTATCCAACGTCAGAAACGAGACGAGGCATGATTATTCTCCACGCGAGTTACGCGGACCACCATTTGCATTTCTGGGGTGAAAAACCGGTCGATGACCTGGAAGGGGCTTCCCAAGCCTCCGCCGGCCGCAAATCACCCCCCATGTTCCCCTATAATGCTGGGGAAGAAACGCTGAAAGAAATTTTGTGCGAAACCCTTTTCGACCGATCCATCCGCCGCCAAGATGCCGTGGATCGTGTCGTGTGGCTGCCCACATCGGGAAGCTCGGCAATCGCTTCGAGCCCGTTGCTGAGCAAAAACCCGGTCGCCCACCGGAACATCACCCTCGAACCGTGGCGGGTGACCACCCTGAGTCTCCCTCTCGAAAGCACCATTGGTTTTCTCGCGGCGTTTGTGGGCAAAGAATTGCTCAGCTCCGGCGTCATGGGCGGCTCCGATTTGATCTATTGGACTAAAGTCATGCGTTTCGCCGGGGCTCTGATCGCACGTCAGGAGTATCTGCCAGGTCTCGAACGAACCCTCGCCGGCAAAATGGAAGCCATCTGGGAACCCATTTTTCTGGGCGGCGACCTCGAATACCTGAATGAAATGATCGCCGCCATGCCGCACTCCTGCGGCTGTATGCAGAATCAGGGTGCCCCTCTGGCCCAGCCCAAACTCTTCACCGGCACCATGGTCAAGAATTTCATCACCCAGATCGTCGATTATCTGGCGCGCTACTCGATTTTCTCCCAGCAGCAGTCCAGCTGGCCCAAAAGTTTCCTCAGCGAGCCCGGCAGCGATTTCAACAGCATGCACGACCACTGGCTGAATTCACTGGTGACCGAAGAACCCATTCTTCCCGACGATGGCGACGACCTGCTCGAACTCTACCGTCAGGTCCGCGAGTGGCGTAAACCCATCTCGCTCTCCACCAGCACGCCCTTCCGCCTATGCCTCAAACTCGAAGAGCCCCCCCTTCCCAAAAAAGGGCAGACCGCCTCCGACGAATGGCAGGTCCGCTATTACCTCCAATCCCTCAGCGACCCCGCCCTGCTCATCCCCGCAGAACACGTTTGGCGCCCCAGTCCTGAAGAAGCCCGCGTTCTCAACAGCGAGTTTTTTGACGCCAAGGAATTCCTTCTCTCCTCCCTCGGCATCGCCTGCACCCTCTGCCCCCGCATCGAAAACAGTCTCCGACAGGACGCCCCCGTGGGCTACCCGCTGGACACCGACGGGGCCTACGAATTCCTCACCCTTCGCGCCTTGGCCCTCGAACAAGCCGGTTTCGGGGCCATCACCCCCGCCTGGTGGACCCACCAGGGCACCCGCCAGCGCCTCGGCACCCGCGCCATCCTCCAAGGTGCCAAGGCCAGTCCAAAAAACAAAACCGCCAGCTTCAGCCTGGACCAAGTCCTCGAATTCGACTGGCAGGTCACCCTCGCCGGCGAACCCGTCAGCCGCGAAGAACTCGCCGAACTGGCCAAAGCCAAAAGCGCTCTCGTGCAAATGCGCGGACACTGGATTCAGCTCGCCGAAAAAGAAATCGAACGAGCCCTCGATATCACTTCCAAGAGCCACAAAGCCACCGCCCCCCTGCGCGACATCGTCCAGATGGCCCTCGGATCGGCAAAATCCCCCGACGACTTCAAATTCGACGGCATCGAAGCCTGCGGCTGGGTGCAGGACTTTATCGACCAGCTCCAAGGGGCCAGCACGTTTGAAGAGCTGCCCCCTCCCAAAGGGCTCTCCGGCGAACTCCGCCCCTACCAGATTCGCGGCTTTTCCTGGCTCGCCTTCCTCAAAAAGTGGGGACTGGGTGCCTGCCTTGCCGACGATATGGGTCTCGGTAAAACCATCCAGGCCCTCGCCCACATCCAGGACGAATGGGAAAAAGGGCACCGCAAACCCTACCTGATCATTTGCCCGACATCTCTTACGGGCAACTGGTACAAGGAATCCCAGAAGTTTACCCCGGAATTGCCCGTGCTCGTCCACCACGGCGTCAACCGGAACAAAGGCTCCGCCTTCAAAAAAGAAGCGGAAAAGTTTGCCATCATCATCAGCAGCTACTCGCTCCTGCACCGCGACATCGAAATTCTCAAAACGATCGACTGGGGCGGCACGATTCTGGACGAAGCCCAGAACATTAAAAACCCCAAGACCAAACAGGCCCGTTCCGCACGGCTCATCAAAGCCGACTATCGGATCGCCCTCACCGGTACGCCCATCGAAAACAACGTCGGCGATCTCTGGTCCATCATGGAGTTCCTCAACACCGGATTCCTCGGTTCCCAGGCGGATTTTAAACGCAATTTCCTGATGCCCATTCAGGCCAACCGCGACGCCGCCGTCGTCGATAACCTGAAAAAACTGACCAGTCCCTTCATTCTTCGCCGTCTCAAGAGCGACAAAACCATCATCAAAGATCTGCCCAACAAGATGGAGATGAAGGTCTATTGCAACCTGACCAAAGAACAGGCCAGCCTCTACCAGGCCCTCGTCAACGACGTCGAAAACGCCCTCGAATCCACCGATGGCATCCAGCGCAAGGGCCTTGTGCTGGCCACCCTCACCAAGCTCAAACAGATCTGCAACCACCCGGCGCAGTACCTCGGCGAATCCAAACCCCTCGAAAACCGCAGCGGCAAACTCGCCCGCCTCACGGAAATGCTCGAGGAAATCATTGAAGTCGATGAGCGCGCCCTGATCTTCACCCAGTTCGTCGAAATGGGCAAAATCGTGCAGCAGCACCTCCAGGAAACCTTCGGACAGGAAGTCATCTTCCTGCACGGCGGCGTTCCCAAAAAGGCGCGCGACAAGATGATCGACCGCTTCCAGGAAGATGCCGCCGGACCTCACATCTTTGTCCTGTCTCTGAAAGCGGGCGGCACCGGCCTCAACCTCACCCGCGCCAACCACGTCTTCCACTACGACCGCTGGTGGAACCCGGCCGTCGAGGACCAGGCCACCGACCGCGTTTACCGTATCGGACAGACCAAAAACGTGCAAATCCACAAGTTCCTCTGCGCCGGCACCCTCGAAGAGCGCATTGACGACATGCTGGAGCACAAAAAAGGTCTGGCCGACAGCATCGTCGGCGGCGACGAAGCCTGGCTGACCGAACTCTCCACCGAGGATCTCAAAAACCTTTTCCAACTGCAAAAGGACGCCATCGGCGAGTAATCCCCGCGCAACCCTCTCTCCCAACGGAATCCCATCATGTCAGAAACAGTATCCCGGGGCGGACGCCCCCTCACCGCCCACGGAGGCATCCGCGCCCAGACCAAAAGCCGCAAAGTCGGCAAAAACTGGTGGACCAAACGCTGGATGGGTGTGCTCGAAAACCACTATATGGGTGCCGAACTCCCCCGTGGACGCGCCTACGCCCAGGCGGGTCAGGTGGTCAGCCTCAAAATCGAGGACGGAACCGTCCGCGCCGTGGTCCAAGGCTCGCGGGAAAAACCCCACAAAGTCGAAATCCGTTTCAAGCCCGCGCCCAAAACCCAGTGGCAGAAGCTCACCAAACTGCTCTCCAGCCAGGCTATTTTCGCCGCCAAACTTCTCGCCGGCCAGATGCCTGAATCCATCGAGGAAACCTTTGAGGAACAGGGCGTGTCCCTTTTCCCCAAAAACATTCACGACTTGGAGACGACCTGCACCTGCGGACTCGGCGGTCTCTGCCGACACATCATCGCCGTCTATTATCTTCTCGCCGAAGAATTTGACCGCGACCCCTTCCTGTTTATGCGCCTCCGCGGTCTGGATCGGGACAAATTGCTTTCGGATATCGGTTCGAGCATCAAACGCAATCCCAAGGTCAAGGCCGAGTATCTCGACCTCGAACTCCACAGCGGTCCCCGTGAAATCGCCCAGGAATTCACCACGGAAGTGACCCATTTCTGGAACGGCGGCAGCATCAACGAAGAAAAACTGGCCGACACCCGGATTCCGCCCAGCCCCGGGGCCCTCTCCAAACACCTGGGCCACTTCCCCATGTGGCGCGGAGAAGAGCGTTTCCTCGATGCCCTGGAGCTGGTCTACAAAAAAGCCTCCAACAACGGCATGAACGTTTTCCTCGGCGATTGGTAAGCCACCGGAATCCCCGGCTAAAAAAGTCGCCTTTTTTGCATCCCTTCACTGGACAGAAGACGAGAGGGGTTTATACTACCTATCCAACCTCATAAAATCCTTAGGAGAAACCTTATGGCCTATACCTTGCCTGCCCTGCCCTACGCCTCAAATGCCTTGGAGCCCCACTTTGACGCTCGCACCATGGAAATCCACCACGGAAAACACCATGCCGCCTACATCAACAACGCAAATGGCGCACTGGAAAAACATCCCGAACTGGCGGCTAAATCAGCCGAAGCCTTGATTTCCGACCTCGCCTCCGTCCCCGCCGAAGTCCGCACCCTTCTGCGCAACAATGCCGGCGGCCACGTCAACCACTCCCTGTTCTGGAAAATCCTCGGAACGGGTTCCAAGGGACCCACGGGCGAACTGGCCGCCGCCATCGACGCCGCTTTTGGCTCCTTCGACAAATTCAAGGAAGCCTTCGCAAAGGCCGCCGCCACGCGCTTCGGTTCCGGCTGGGCCTGGCTCGGTGTCACCGCCGAGGGTACTCTGATCGTCACCTCCACTCCCAATCAGGACAACCCCCTGATGAAGGGCTTTGTGGACAGCGAATGCACACCGATTCTCGGTCTCGACGTCTGGGAACACGCCTACTACCTGAATTTCCAAAATCGCCGCCCCGACTACATCAGCGCCTTCTGGAATGTGGTCAACTGGGACGAAGTCGCCAAAAACTTCGCCGCCGCCAAAGCATGACCTCTGCGTCGTCAACCCCCTCCCCGAAACCCGCCTCCCGGCGGGTTTCGCGTTGGGGCGAAGGACCTTTCTGGCACGAAAACGTGCTCTGGTATGTGGATATCGAGGGCCATGGGCTGATTCGTTTTGATCCGTCCTGCGGAACCGAGCAGGTCTGGAACATGGGAGAGCGCATCGGCTTCGCCCGGCCCCGCGCCCAGGGAGGCCTGGTCTGGGGCGGAGACAAGGGACTGTATCTGTTCGACCCCGCAATCGGCGCATCGCAGCAACTCCCCGACACGGCACCCGAAAGTCCCGAGCACCGCTACAACGATGCGGGAACCTCCCCCGATGGATTGCTGTTCGCGGGAACGATTTCTCTCCGCAAACAAAGCGGAAGCGCCAATCTCTACCGACTGGATGCGGGCCGGAAACGCAGCCTGGTCTACCCTGGGGTCACCAACTCCAACGGCATCGGATGGTCGCCGGATGGCACCCGCTGTTTCTATATCGACACTCCGACGCAGCAGGTGCTGCGCTTCGACTACGCCGAGGGGATTTTGTCCAAGCCCCGCCCCTTCATCGACACCCGTTTTACCGACGCCTCGCCGGATGGGCTTTGTGTGGACCGTGATGGACATCTGTGGATCGCCTTTTGCCATGGCGGCTGCGTGATTCGTTTTGACGGGCACGATGGACGACAACTGTGCCGCATTGATTTCCCCTGCGTGGAGACAACGGCCTGTTGTTTTGGGGGACAAAATTATGAAGACCTCTACGTGACCACGGGCCTCCACAAAACGCTTCAGGAAGACCTGGCCGGGCGACTCTTTGTCGTTGAGGGCCTTGGAACCGGAGGGCTTCCCCTGTCCTGTTTCGCGGGTTGATCGGACAGAAATCGCTTATTCCGCGCCAAACTTCTCCCAGCGCCGCGTCAGCTCCATCAATAAGATATCAAGCACTCCCGTGATGGATTTGTCCAACTGGAAGGTCAGGGATTCGCCGACAATTTTATCGACGTTGTCCTGTCGCACAAGGCTAACGGGCACGGTAAAGGGCGGAGGCGTGTATTTCACGTGGCCTCGATGAAACAGCTCACCCTGTTTGTAGAGTCGATACCGCACCTCAAACTGTCCTTCCACGGCAATCTTTTCGGAATCGCCTGTGCGCCGCATCGGCCAACGGGCGTAGCCATTCTGAATCTCCACGTGCAGCAAAAAGTCGCTTTTGTGGTTTGGGGAAGTATCCTCAACGAGGCGATATCCCGGAATGGCTCGAAAGCTGTTCAAAGCGTTGCCCGCATAGCGGGCAAAGACGAGAGGCACCTCCTCGGATCGGGTCGTGAGGTAGATCCACTCCGGGGAAACGCCGGGATTGCGCTGGAGATCGGGCCGGAGGTCCAACACCCGAATCGCCAGGGGCGCTGGCAGCTTATTCGCAAAGCGGGGAATTTCGCGCTGCGGTGGCACATTGCTCACACAGCCAACAAGAAAAAGCGCCGCCAGAATCGTGAAAAAGCGAAGCGGACGGCGCGGGTTCATGGAAATCGGCTGAATCAGGAGGCGGGAATCCAGGTGTTGTGCCGGGACTCGAAGGACTCAATGTCTTTCATGAACTGGAGGCTTTCCTCGATGTCGTCGAGTCCGTTGACGAGTTTGTGCTTCACGCTCGAATCATAGTCAAAACGAAAGACATCCTTCCCCGCAGCGCAGTGCAGGGTCAGGGTTTGCGCGGGCAAATCAACGGTGGCTTCCAGGCCTTCCTCTGCGTAAATGGCTTGGAAAATCTGTTCGACATCGGCTTCGGACAGCTCGATCGTGACCACGCCATTCTTGGAGCAGTTGTTTTTGAAGATGTCGGCAAATCCGGGGATGCGGTCATTGCCTTCCCCGCGAAAGGGAGCGACAATCGCCTGAATTCCGTCCTGCGCCACGGCCCAAACGGCGTGTTCGCGGCTCGAACCACAGCCAAAGTTGTTGCGGGTCACGAGAATGGACCGTTTGGCGTAGCGCGGCGCGTTGAGGGCAAAGTCGGGATTGGGTTTGCCGTCCAGCGTGTAGCGCCAGTCGAAAAAGGCGCTGGGGCCGAAACCGCTGCGCAAAATGGACTTCAAAAACTGTTTCGGAATGATCTGGTCCGTGTCCACGTTGGCGCGGTCCAGGGGGGCGAGCACGCCACGATGCGTTGTGATGGGTTTCATGTCAGTTGGCTCCTTTCCAGCTGCGGATATCGACAAAACGTCCTTCAATCGCGGCCACGGCGGCCATTTCCGGGCTGACGAGGTGGGTGCGTCCCCCCGCGCCCTGGCGGCCTTCGAAGTTGCGGTTGGAGGTGGAGGCGCAGCGTTCCTGCGGGGCAAGTTTGTCGGGGTTCATCGCGAGGCACATGCTGCAGCCGGCCCAGCGCCATTCGGCGCCGGCGGCGATGAAGATTTTGTCCAGTCCCTCGGCTTCGGCCTGACGGCGGACCTGCTGGGAGCCCGGCACGACCATGAAGCGGACGTGGGGGGCTTTGACCCGGCCCTTGAGGAGCGCGGCGGCGCGGCGGAGGTCCTCGATGCGGGAGTTGGTGCAACTGCCGAGGAACACGATGTCGAGTTTGACGTCGGTCAGTTTTTGTCCGCTCTGAAGTCCCATGTAATCGAGGGCCTTCTGCACGTCGTCGGCGCTGTAGCCGGGGACGTCCTTCAGTCCGGGGACCGGCTGGTTCACATCGATGACCATGCCGGGGCTGGTGCCCCAGGTCACTTGCGGGGCGATGGCGGAGGCGTCGATGACCAGGCTGCGGTCGTAGACGGCATCAGGATCGGAGGGCAGCGAACGCCACTCGGCGAGGGCTTTTTCGAGGGCTGCACCCTTGGGGGCGAAAGGACGGTCTTTGGCGCTGATGTAGTCGAAGGTGGTCTGATCCGGCGCAATCAGTCCCGCGCGGGCGCCGCCTTCGATGGCCATGTTGCAGATCGTCATGCGGGCTTCCATCGACAGCGAACGGACGGCTTCGCCGCAGAACTCGAACACCGATCCCGTGCCGCCGGCGGTGCCGATCATGCCGATCAGTTTCAGGACCATGTCCTTGGAATGCACATGCGGGGAGAGTTTGCCGGTGAATTCGACTTTGAAATTGCGGGCTTTTTTCTGACGCAGGGTCTGCGTCGCGAGGACGTGTTCAACCTCGGAGGTGCCGATGCCAAACGCGAGGGCGCCGAAGGCACCGTGCGTCGAGGTGTGCGAATCGCCGCAGACCATCGTCAGGCCCGGCAGGGTGATGCCCATTTCCGGGCCGATTACGTGCACAATGCCCTGCCGTTCGTCGCCGATGCCGTAGAGCGTGACCCCGAAATCGCGGCAGTTCTGATCGAGGGCTTCGACCTGGGCGCGGGAAATGGGATCGGAAATCGTCATGCGTGTTTCGTCGGTGGGCACGTTGTGGTCCATCGTCGAAAACGTGAGCTCGGGGTGGCGTAGTTTGCGTCCGCTCAGGCGCAGGCCTTCAAAGGCCTGGGGACTGGTCACTTCGTGCACCAGATGACGGTCGATGTACAGCAGGGAGGTTCCGTCCGGAAGATCGCGGACGAGGTGGCGGTCCCATATTTTTTCAAAAAGTGTTTTGGGCATCGGGGTTCCTTCGTTTGAAAAAGAGAGCTGAAATGTATACCGAAACCCCCGCAGGATGCAACCGAAACCGGGAAAGAATCCTCGGCATTTCTGCATTCGCTCT
This sequence comes from uncultured Verrucomicrobiota bacterium, assembly GCA_964497855.1. Taxonomy (GTDB): domain Bacteria; phylum Verrucomicrobiota; class Kiritimatiellia; order SS1-B-03-39; family UBA6053; genus CAYLNG01. The sequence goes on from CAZCFM010000061.1 coordinate 18,215, forward strand.
GCTCTGCCCTTGACCGGGCCTTCCTCTGGCATAAAGAAGCAGTCTCCCCCCAACCCCCAAGGCCACATCCCCATGTCTGCTGCTGCCAACCCCGCCAACGTCGTCACCGCCGGTCGTGTTCGTTTCACTTTTCTCAGCGACCGCATGCTGCGTCTGGAGTGGGCGGAGGATGGATTGTTCGAGGACCTCGCCACATTGACCGTCTCCAACCGCGAAACCGAACCCGTGGCCTTTTCACGGGCGGACAAAGGCCGCAGCTTGGTGCTCCGCACCCGGTTTTTGACGATCACCCACGTGCAGGACGACCAAAAACTCTCGCGGAAAAACCTCAACATTCAGTTGAAAGTCGACGGAAAAAGCTGCACCTGGTGGCCCGGAAAACCCGACAAACTCAACCTCAAGGGAACCACCAAGACCCTCGACGGCATCAACGGCGGCACCGTCCGCACCTGGATTCCGCTTGCCGAAAAAGACGACAAAAAGTCTGTACTGCTCACCAGCAAAGACGGCACCAGGATCTGGCAGGGCGACCACCACGATCTCCCCCTCTGCGACGGCCTGATTTCTCGCTCCGGCTGGGCCGTGGTGGACGATTCAACCTCCGTGGTGCTCGACCCGGCCCTCTGCGAGTGGCAGCCCTGGGTCCGCGAACGCCATCCCGGCAAACGCCAGGACCTCTATTTCCTGGGCTACGGTCTGGACTTTAAAGCCGCCCTCCGCGACGCCTCCCGCGTCTTCGGACGCCAACCCCTTCCCCCGCGCTACGCCCTCGGCTATTGGTACAGCCGCTATTGGGCCTACACCGACAAAGAATTGCAGCAGCTCGTGGACGATTTTGACACGATGAACCTGCCCCTCGACGTCCTTGTCATCGACATGGACTGGCACAAACTCGGCTGGACCGGCTACAGCTGGGACCCCGACTTCTTCCCCGACCCGGCCGGTCTGCTCGCCCGCCTCCGCAAACGCGGCATCAAAATCACCCTCAATCTGCATCCCGCCGACGGCGTGTTCGACTTCGAGGACGCCTACCCTTCCATGCTCAAAGCGATGGGCCTGAGCCCGGAGGACGTCCCGGATTTGGAGCCCCTCTATCACCGCCTCTACGAACTGCTCGGTCTCGACACCGCCCATGCCAAACGAATTCCCCTGAACATCTGCGACCCGAACTACATGCGGGCCTACTTCTCCTGTCTGCATCACCCCCTCGAAAAAATGGGCGTGGATTTCTGGTGGATGGACTGGCAGCAGGGCACCCAGGGCAGCCAGCTTCCCCACCTCGACACCCTCCCCTGGATCAATGAACTTCACTGGCAGGACCAGGTCCGGCACCGCCCCACGCAGCGCCCCATCAACTTCAGCCGCTTCGGCGGCATCGGCGCCGGTCGCATGCCCGTCGGTTTTTCCGGCGACACCATCGTGACCTGGGAATCCCTCGCCTTCCAGCCCTATTTCACCTCCACCGCCTCCAACGTGCTCTACGGCTACTGGAGCCATGACATCGGCGGGCACATGGGCGGTCAACTCACGCCGGAACTCTACGCCCGCTGGATTCAGTTCGGCGTGTATTCCCCCGTTCTGCGCACCCACACCTCCAAGAGCCTCGAATGTGAACGCCGCGTTTTCCACTTCCCCGACCCGGCCCGCGCCAGCATGGCAGCCAGCCTCCGCCGACGCTACGAACTCGTGCCCTACATCTACGGCGCAATGCGCGCGGCCTACGACAGCGGAGTCTCGCTCGTCCGTCCCATGTACTACGATTTTCCAGGCGAAAAAGAAGCCTACCGCGTCCCCCAACAGTTTATGTTCGGCGACGACATGCTCCTCGCCCCCGTGGTTTCGCCCCTCGACCCCGAAACCGAAATGGCCTCGGTGTCGGTTTGGCTCCCCGCCGGCGAGTGGATCGACTGCGCCACTGGCGAGCGTCTGGAAGGCGGAAAGACCCACAAGCGCCTCTACACACTGGAGGAAACGCCCGTGTTTGTGCGTCCCGGCACGGTGATTCCCGAACAAACCTTCACCACCCGCCTCAAACCCGGTGCCTACCCCGGCCTCGTTTTCCGCATCTTCCCTGGCAAAACCGGCGAAGGCTGCCTCTACGAAGACGACGGCAGCTCCACCGCCTGGCAGCAGGGCGAACAGGCGCAGATCCGCATCTCCCATTCCGTCAAAGCCGGCGTCCGCAGCGTCACCCTGCATCCCGCGACGGGCACCTACAGCGGCTTCAAAGCCAAACGTCCCGTCACCCTCCTCTTCGAAGGATTCGCCCCGCCCACATCCCTCTCCGCCGGGACCGGCACCTACGATGGCGATACGGCTACACTGCGCGTGGACCTGGGCAGCGTTGACCTGACAAACGGGCTCACCCTCGAAATTCAGGAAGCCCCGGCCGCCGACCAGGCCGCCGCCGCCGGACTGAAGGGCAAAATGACCCGCCTGGAAAAAGTCCGCGCCTACAACTGCCAAGTGTCCCCCGCGCATCCGGTGCATGGCGAAGAACGCCTCGCCGTCAAAGCCGCGCAGACCGGCAACCGCATCACGCTCCACCCGGAACGTTTCCGCGAGGAAACGCGGCAGTTGGACATCCTTCTGGAACGCCTGCCCACCGTGCTGCGCGAATACGCCGCCCTCTACCACAAAGCCGACGCCGAAACCCCCGACGCGCGGGAACAAACCCTCCTGCGGGCCGCGAACCTTCTTCGCGCGACGCCGGGCAAGAAACGCCCGTGATTCGGCATTGCATGTGGACGCGGAATCGCCCACCGATTTCTTCGCGGAACGCGTCTGCGGCGCCTCCACCCCCGCCAAACGCGCGGTCTTCCAACATGAGGTGCGGAAAGCCCTGACGACCCTGAAAAAGACCCCTCAGGCCCCGTAGAGGCGAGGCATCTGCATTGGCTCCTCGGCCATTCGCTCGCGGAAGAATTGTTCGACGAGTCGGGCTCTGAGATCCCGCGCGGACGCCTCTTTCCAGAGATTCCGGATTTCCCCGGGGTCC
>CAZCFM010000062.1:0-2591 GCA_964497855.1 uncultured Verrucomicrobiota bacterium
CCGAACGGGACGGGAAAGATATGTAGAAGGCTCAGGGTTGAAACCCACGGCTAATCCTGGGACTGTCGCTACGCGACAAAAAGACATTTGAATCTGCGATCCTTTTTTTGAAATCGGCCTTTAAAACTTAGGTCTGGATGGCGGTTTAAGCCCAAAAATACCGAAAAAACTTGCCAACCCGGCTGCTTTCGCGCAAGTTTACCGAAAATCTTTTAATAACTTGTTCGCAAATGAAATGAAATACAAACCATCAACCAACGAATTGTGTGTTTTCATCTCGTGGGGAATGCTATCCTTGACGGCAACGATCATGGGGGTATCCACAGGACCATGGCTTTCATTTTTGTGGTCCATGTATGGGAATAGAAACTGGCCGGATGTAACAAGAATCTACCTAAGTTCAGGGAATTGGTTCTGGGTAATTCCATTCCTGGCAGGTGTTCTTATTGCAATACTATGGAAAAAGAATGTACTGGAGAAAGCGAGTGGAATTCTTCAAGCCTCTTTCCATTCGGCTTCAGTATTTATTTTTGTTTTTACTTCTTTCGGCGCGATGCTTCCTTTCTTGTCTACAACCTTTGAACTTTTACCATAAAATGCGAACACTCAGTCCACCAAACCGCGAGTACGTGGTCCGGTTAGGTTAAAAGTCATGCCGGGAAAAAATGAATTCGAATCAGATAAACCGAATCGTAGACAGGATCTGTGTTGAACTCGGCATATGCTTACCCCCGGCAGAGAAAGAATCACTTGCAGGATGTGAATTTTTGGGAGCAGAGGGACTCGCCGATGAAATATGCAAACGTGAAGGTCTTGATCCAATTATGGTGGAGCGAAAACTCTATCGCCAAATTCTTGAAGAAATCAGTAATGAAACCCAGGCATAACCACGAAGCCAACCGAACCTCCTACGTCGGTCCGGTTGCCTAGATTGTTCGGGCCGAAGGTCCGAGCCGATATAAGCCCAGTCCGCAGACGGACTGACGGTCCGTTTGCGGGCTGGGAATGAGTTTCATCTGATCGAACGCGGGCTGAAAGTCCGCGCAAATCACCGCCGCACGTAGGCCCCGGTAATCTGTGCGGACCTACGGCCCGCGATCCTGTGTTCTTCCCCCGAAACCCAGCCCGGCCGCATGTTCCGCTTACGCGGCTCCTGCGTCCGGACTGGGCTTGTATCGGCTCGGACCTTCGGCCCGAAATGGCTCAGAAAGATATGTATACCCGTCAGGATTAAAACCCACGGCTATTCCTGGGCCGTCGCTATACGACACAAACACATTTGAATCTGCGATCCGGTTTGGCAAATCGGCCCTTCAAACTGAGGTCTGCTCCCCCACCGCGTCTTTCCTCCGGCGCCTCCGTCTTTCCGAGGGTCGGAAGGGGCGGGGTCAGGAGGAGGGGGTGCCGCGGATGCGGATGTGGCGGGTCTGGCTGCCGCCGTCGGGGAAAACGGCGCGGATCTGGTGGCTTCCCTCCGGAAAACGCCAGGCCTGCTCGCGTCCGGCGGGGGCTTCGAAGGCCCAGGTCCCATTGACGAACCAATGGATGTTTCCCGCGCCGCCTCCCTGCGCCGACAGCGGAATCCAGGCCTCCGCGCCCTCCAGACTGCGGTAGTCCAGGTCCGGGATGGGCGACAGGATCCGGGCGGTGGAGGCCGGGGCCGGGGCGTCGTTTTCGGGATCGCTGATGCCGCGCAGCACTTCGCGTCCCTGCCAGTGGACCACGTCGTCGCCGGGCTGCGGCCAAAGCGGGTCGCCGCTTTTCAGGAGTTTCGACGCGAGGCGTCCGAGCAGCGGCGCGGCGTGTTGGCTGCCGCTGAAGTCCTCGACCGTTCCGCCGTCCATGCGCCCGAGCCACACGCCGATGACGCGCTGTCCGTTCCAGCCGATGGCCCAGGCGTCGCGAAGCCCGTGCGAGGTGCCGGTTTTGAAGGCGAGGCGCGGACGCTCCACGTCGGCCACATGCCCGAACAGGGCGGCATCGCGGCTGCTGCCGGACAACATGCGGCTGATCCAATAGGCGACTCCGGGCGCGAAGACGGGCTGCGGCGCGTCGCGTTCGCCGGGAAACGCCCGGGCCTCCACGCGCGCGCCGCCGTTGGCAAAGAGGGTGTAGGCGGAGCAGAGTTCGAGCAGGCTGACGTCGAGGCCCCCGCCGAGGGCGAAACCGAGTCCGACGCTGGCGGCGTCCACGTTCGGAAGGGCCAGGCCGCAGGCGCGGAGGCGGTCGAGCGCGGGGCCGGGTCCGAGGCGTTCGGCCACGGCGAGGGCGGGGAGATTGAGGCTGCGGACGAGGGCGTCGGTGGCGGACACATCGCCGTTGCTGAGGTGGTCCATGTTGCGGGGCTGATAGTCGCGGTAGGCGCGGGGGCGGTCGTCGAGCAGGCTGTCGGGACGCAGCCAGCCCTGCTGCATGGCCATGGCGAAGAGAAAGGGTTTGAGGGTGGATCCGGGGGCGCGGCGGCGCAGGACGTTGTTGACGTGGCCGTGGCGGGGGTCTTCGGCATCGAAGCCGCCGAGCATGCCGAGGACCGCGCCGCTGCGGGCGTCGAGAACGAGCAGTCCGATGCCGTCGATGCGTTCGTGGCGGGA
>CAZCFM010000062.1:2691-10919 GCA_964497855.1 uncultured Verrucomicrobiota bacterium
AGCGGAATCCAGTCGCTGTCGAGGCCTTCGCGGGAGAGGACGCGGCGCAGGGGCTGGCCGTCGGCGTCGAGCAGGCGCAGGTTTTGCGGGGCGTTCTGGAGTTTGTGTTCCGGAAAGGGCAGCAGGGCGGCGGCGGCGAACCAGAGGCCGGTCGGGAGAGCCAGCGCGAGGGTCGCACGGCGCAGGAGGCGGAGGCGTTTGTTCATGCGGGCAGAGTACGGGTGGATCGTGACAAGAAGATGACGAGTGTTGATTGTCGTGCAAAATGACGTAAAGAAGGTTCCATGTCACGCTTGATGTACGAAACGCACATGCACACGCCCCTTTGCAAACACGCGCAGGGGCTGCCGGGGGACTACGCGGCAATGGCGGAGCGCCGCGGCCTCAAAGGCATTATCGTCACCTGTCATTGTCCCCTGCCTGATCGCATGTCGCACAGCGTGCGCATGGATCCGGAACAATGGGCGTTGTATCAGGACCTGGTGGCGGAGGCGCGGCGCCAGTACGCGGGACGTGTCGATGTGCGCCTCGGCATCGAAAGCGATTATCTTCCCGGTCTGGAACCTTGGCTCGAAACGCTCCACGCCAGCGCCGATTTGCACTACGTTCTCGGCTCCGTGCATCCGCAAATCGCCGAATATCAAGACCTCTACCTGCGCGGCGACGATTGGCCCGCGTACCACCGGCAGTATTTCCTCAGCCTCGTCGAGGCCGCCGAAAGTGGATTGTTCGACTGCCTGTCGCATCCCGACCTCGTCAAAAACTACGGCACGGAGACCTGGGACCTCGACGCGATGCTCCCGCACATTCTGCGCTGCCTGGACCGCATTGCCGCCACGGGCATCGCCATGGAGCTCAACACCTCCGGGCTCATGAAAACCCTGCCGGAAATGAATCCTTCGCCCACGATTCTCGCCGCGATGCACGAACGCGGCATCCCCGTGGTCATTGGGGCCGACGCCCATCGCCCGGAACGCGTGGCCGACGCCTACGAAGAGGCACTCGATTCGATTGAAGCCGCCGGCTACACGCAGATCCGCATGTTTCTGGAACGCCGCCCCGTGGATATTCCCCTCGCCGCCGCCCGCGCCAGTCTCCTGCGGGATGTTCCCTTGACACTTCGCCCTTGAGCCCCTACCTTACGTCAAACCCGGAGACTTGCTATGGAAATCAGCCGTCGAGACATGATGAAACACAGCGTCCTGCTGGGTGCCGCCGCCACCCTGGCCCCCGGCCTGTTGCGCGCGCAGGCCCCCGCCGCGCTGACCCTGCCGGCCCTGCCTTATGCCTCCGATGCCCTCGAACCGGCCATTGACGCGCTGACGATGGAGATTCACCACGGCAAACACCACGCGGCCTATCTCGCCAACTTCAACCGCGTGCTTCCGGAGATCCCGAATTTCAGCAGTGTGGAGGACCTCATGGGCCGCATCCACACCCTGCCGGAGCCGATCCGCACCGTCGTGCGCAACAATGCCGGCGGTCACCTGAACCACGACCTCTTCTGGAAAAGCATGGCTCCTCCAGGCCAGGGCGGAGGCGGCGTGCCCGAAGGCGATCTGGCCGCGCGGATTCAGCGTGATTTTGGTTCCTTCGGCGACTTCAGCACCGCCTTTCAAAAGGCCGCCGGCGGCGTGTTCGGCAGCGGCTGGGCCTGGCTGATCCTCCGCAAAAAAGACGGACGCCTCGCCGTCATCGGCACCGCCAACCAGGACAATCCCCTCATGCAGGGAACTCTCGACGACATCGATATTGGCATTCCCCTGCTCGGACTCGACGTCTGGGAACACGCCTACTATCTTCATTACCAGAACCGCCGAGCGGACTATGCGTCAAACTGGTGGAAAGTTGTGAATTGGAGAGAAGTCAGCCGTCGTTTGTCTTCCGCCAGTTGATTTTTTTTCTTCTTCTGGTGAATTCCACTGTTGACGCGCTTGCATCGTATGGCGTAGAACTGGTCTCCCGCTATGCAATTCATTCAGGAAAACACTCCAGCATTCTCCCCCACCCTTTCGAGGGAAATCTCTTCGGGCTTGTTGAGCAAACGAGCACGCGGCTTGGTGATGGCCCTTCTGCTCCTCGGGGCCTCGGCTCCCGCGCAGGACGTGGAACGCAGCGCCGACCCCTTTGACCGGGAAGTGGAGTTCATCACCTTTCTGATGGACAGCAATTTGTTTACCTACGCCAATCTGGCCATGTCCGAGCTGCGCACGGCCTACCCGAATGACAAGGACCGCGTGCTCGTCGCCGAGGCCGGGGTTATGTTGCGAATGGGGCGCACCGACGATGTGGAGAAAACGCTCGCAGGACGCTCATTGGCCACCGATCCCAAAGCCCAGGCCATCCTCCTGCAACTGGCCATGACCTATGATTCCATGGGCAAGGGCGAGCAGGCCATGGCGCACTACAAGACCTTCATGGCCCTGAACGAAGGCAAAGAAATCGAAGACCGCGACGTGTTGCGCTATTTTGCCAGCGCCGGTCTGCGGCTGGCGGCCATTCAGAATGAAGCCAAGGACTTTGAAGGGGCGGCCAAGACCCTCCGCGGCGTCATCCGTGCGGTCAACAGCGATGTGCTCAAACGCAAATTCAGCGTGATTGCCGCGCAGACGGACGTTGACCATGCCTTGTCTCTGCAAGGGGCGGCCCGCGCAACCAAGCTCAAGCAGTCCAGCGAATCGCTGAAAGAGATTCTGTATGGCGCCAACGACAACTACTGGTTCATGGCCAATGCCCTGCAAGCCTACATCACCCATTTGGGCGGAGACACGGATGGGGCGATGAAATCCCTCGCCGGAATGCGCGCCTCCGCGCAGGCGATGGAAACCCAGTTGGACCAAAGTCAGGTGCCCAAATCGGAATACCCCCGTGCGTCGATGCGCTACGTTGAGGGCATCATCCAATTTAACGAAGCCAAAAAACGGCAGGCCGCCGGCGGGGAAGCCGAAGCCCGCCGTCTCGCCGCCCAGGCTCTGGGCAACTTTTACAATGCCTTCCTGCTGTACGACGGCAACGACTACGCCAGTCGCTCCGCGCTGTTGTTCGAAGACGTCAAAGCCTGGATCAAGGAAACCTGGGGCGTGGATCCCAAAACGGTAGAGAATCCCAAAGCCGCCGAGTTGATCTTCAAACGGCAACTCGACCTCGCCCAGGAACTCCTGCGCTCGGGCAAAAACGAGGATGCCGAACGCACCCTCCTCCGCGGACTCGCCCAGTACCCCGTCACTCCATACACCCTCCAGGCCCTCAGCATTCTCGGACGCGTCTGGGTGGCTCAGGATAAACCCTGGGAACTCATGTCCCTCGCCGAATATGCGGCTGACATATACCCGGACAACAGCGATGCCGGCACCCTGCTCAAGCTCATCGGCAACAAGATGGTGCGCGACGAAAACACCTACGGCATTGAAACCGTGTTCAGCGCCTTCGGACGCCGCTTCCCCGGCGACCCCGTTGCCGCCGACCGCCTTCTGATGATCGGGAAAATCGCCGCCGACCGCGGGGACCAATCCCGCGCGATTGAACTTTTTGACCAAGTCCTCGCCATCTACCCCGGCAGCAAGCAGGCCACCCAGGTCCTCACCCTCCGCGCGGACGAGGCCATGAAGGCGGACAACCACGAGTCCGCCATCGAAGCCTTCGGCCGCGTCCGCGACCAGGCCCCGCCCGGCTTTGGCCGCGCCCAGGCCGTCTTCGCTATCGCCAACGCCAAACTGCGGATGAAAGACCCCGAAAAAGAAGTCGAAGCCGTCAAAGAACTCGTCGACCTTCGCACGGAACTCGATCCAAAACGCAGCGACAGCGTCTATTACCGCGGTGCCGACAAGGACCGCAGTCTGAATCTACTCCAAAACACGCGTTTTATGATTTCGCAAATGCTTTTGAAAAAGGCCCGCGAGCAAAACGACGAAAAACTCCGCAAACAGGCCGCCGACGAACTCAACCAGTTCCTCGCCGAATACCCCCGCGCCGAACAAGCCCCCAACGTGATGTACAGCCTCGGACGTCTGCAATTGCAACAGGGCAACAGCGCCGCCGCCGCCGCGACCTTCGAGCGCCTCGCCAAAGAATTCCCCGACTCCGATGCCGGCCGCGACGCTCTCTACTCCCTCGTGAAGGCGGCCCTGGAGGAAAACCAGGTCGGCATTGCCAGCGAATCCGTCGCCCGCATGGTCCAACAGCCCGAGCGCTACGAAGTCGAGAAAATTTATCAGGTGGGCGTGCTCATGCTCGCCAATGAGCGCTGGACGGAAGCGGCGGACAGCTTCAATGTCGTGCTGAAAAACCCCAAGACCGCCGTCGACCCCAATCTCCGCCAGCGCACGCTCTACAATGTGGGACGGGCCGCCCTGGGCGCGGGCCGCAAAGACGAGGCCATTGAGGGTCTGGAAAAATTCATCTCCGAATTTTCCAGATCCGCACTCGTGGTTGAAGCCGGCATCACCCTCGCGGACGCCTATATTCAGCAGAACCCGCCCCAAATTGAAAAGGCCCGCGCCGCCATCGGCCAGGCCCAACGGATCCTGCAGCAGCGCCGCACCCCGATCGACCAAACCCGGGTGGACATGGCCCTGGCTCGCATCAACATGGTGGACGGCAAACCCGATGCCGCCCTGTCCAATCTCTACAAGGCCGGTTTTTCCAAACCCGAAACTCCCGAACACGCCCAGCTGGTTCGCGAAGCCATCCTGCTCGCCGTGGCCGAAGCCCTCAAATCCGCCGAAGCCGGGAATGCCAGCCGTTGGCAGTTGGTCGTGGAACTCACCGACCAGTACATCCGCTCTTTCCCCATGGACCCGAAAGCCGCTGAAATGCGCGTCCTGAGCGGCCGCGCCCTCAGCCTCGCCCCGCAAAACTAAGGAATCTCCATCATGAACCTCTCCCTTCGCACATGCCTCTCTGCCACCGCCCTGCTCCTTCTTTCTGCCTCCGGGGTCAACGCTCAACTGAGCATCGAACTCCCCAATGGGCAATCTGTGCAGGTTCAAAGCATCGACGCACGTCCCGACGGCACGCTGGCCATTATACGAGACGGGCAGCCGATGAACCTGAATCGCGAACAATATATCCGTGCCATCGGGGCCCGCCCTCCCCAGCTGGACGAAGCCTTTATCCTCATCGGCCAGGGAAATGCTAAAGAAGCCCAGGCGAAACTGAGTGGAATCATCGGTTCCCGCTCGGCCATGTTCCAGACCTGGGACGTGGTCGCAGGTGTCACCCTCGCCAACCTCCAGATCGAGGCCAACGACGGGCCTGGAGCCCGCCGCACCCTCGACACCCTCATGCAACGCTATGGCGATCGCGCCACGACGATTTTCCCTCAACTCATCCCCCTGCAATGGCGCACACGCATCGCTCAAGGACAGATCGCCGGACTCGAAGAGGAATTGAACAAAATCATCCTGGAAGACAAGGACCGCCTCCGTCAAGCTCAGGCCCAGATTGTCCGCGGCGATCTGAAACGCAAACGTTCCGACCTAAAAGCCGCCCTTCTGGATTACCTGCGCACCGCGCACTTTTTCAGCCAGGATGACGCCGCCTCCGCCGAGGCCCTCTTTAAAGTCGGCAGCACCTTCCAGGAACTGGGGGAGAATGCCAACGCACGCCGCTATTTCAACGAACTGAAAGAGCGCTTTCCCAAGAGTGAATTTGCCGCCCGCATTCCCGCGGGTGGCTGAAACGATCCTATCAAACCCTTCGCAGAAGAGAAACACAGGAGTATGTCATGTTGAAGAAATTCGGATGGAAATGTTTGCTTGCAGCCACAGTCCTCACCTCGGGCTGGTTGGCCCGCGCTCAGGATGCCGGAGCTGTGGTTCCCGCCACCACCACCCCTCCCCCCTCCTCTTCCGGCGGCTCCTCCTTTTGGGATGTCGTCACCGGCAGCGGTATTCTCGGCATCCTGCTCTGGCTCGTTATTTTCGCCGCCTCCGTGGCCTGTATCGCGCTGATCGTCGACGCCTTCCTCACCGTCCGCGCCTCCAAAATCATGCCCAGCTCCGTGCTGAACAAGGTCAAAGCCGCCATGGAACAGGGCGATGTGATGAAGGCCCTCCAGCACTGCGAAGAAGAACCCTGCGCCGTCTCCAACATCCTTTCCGCCGGCTTCTCCAACGTGCAGGAAGGGTTTGACACCATTCAGGACGCCGTGTCCGTGGCCGCCGCCCTCGAAGAGGAACGCCTCATGCAGCGCGTCAACTACCTCAACGTTGTCGGCAACATCGCCCCCATGCTCGGACTGCTTGGAACCGTCCAAGGCATGATTGACGCCTTCGCCGGCCTCGCCAACGCGGGTGCCGCAGGTGGCGGCGCCCTCGCCAACAGCATTTCCCAGGCGCTCTGGACCACCGCCATCGGCCTCGTCGTCGCCATTCCCGCCCTGTCCTTCTTCTACTACTTCCGCAACCGCGCCTCCACCATCATTCTCGGCATGGAAATGCTGACCATGGACGAGATCAAGGTCCTGCGCAACGTGGAAGTCGTCGACAACTGATCCGCGCGACTCTCCCCGGAACCCTCCCATGAAACGCAACTCCGCTCCTGATTCGGTCAACCTGACCCCGATGATCGACATCGTGTTTCAGCTGATCATCTTTTTCGTCTTCACCCTCGACCTCGAACGGGAGAAGTTCGATAAAGACATCGAGATTCCGATGGCCACCAACCCAGCGGAAATCAAGGAGTTTGAACCGGCCACGGTCTATCCGCAGGTCCTCGCCAGTGGCAACATCAAAGTGGGATCGGCCATCGTTGATCCCGCCACGTTCCGCAACCTGATCCGACAGGCCGTCAAACGTTATGGCCAGGAGGTCCCGGTGATGGTCTACGGCGCGGCGGAGGCCAAGCACTCCGATATCCGCAAGGTCATGGATATCTGCTCCGAAGAAGGCTTGTACAAAATCAATATCCTGGGTGTGAAAGAGCGCTCCAGTCAGCGTAAATAAGAAAGAGGTCTCCCCGTGTCCAAACGCAAATCCAGAAACAAGCGGGAACGCGCCAGTAAAAAAAAGCTGGAAGACGTGCCTATGACGCCGATGATCGACGTCGTCTTCCAGTTGCTGATTTACTTTGTGCTGACCTTTGAAATCCCCGACACAATGACACAAATGCAGGTGTGGCGTCCGGCCCCCGATTCGAAGTCGAAACCCCCGGAAACCCCCATCGAATTCACCCGCATCGGCGTCTACAACGGTTTTTACACCCTTGACGATACCCGCATCAGCACCGAAAACCTCCAGCGGGCCTTCAACCGCTTCGCCGACCTCAACCCCGGCCAGACCATCATCGTGATTGCCACCGCTGACAGCCGTCACAAACACCTGGTCACCGCCCTCGACATGCTCGCCAAGGCCGGCCTCACCAACATCAGTCTGCTCTCCTCCAACTAAAGGTCAGTACCCGAAAATCCGCCGCGTGGTGCGCAGTGCCTCCAGCAGCGCTGTCGTTTCGTCGGGGCTGTTGTAGAAGTGGTAACTTGCCCGGTTGATCGCCGGGTGGCCCAAAACTTTCATCAGCGGCTGGCAACACACATGCCCCGCCCGAATGGCCACACCCGACTGGTCAACGAGCTGGGCCACGTCGTGCGGATGGATGTCGTCCAGCCAGAAGGAAACCGCCCCGCCGCGTTCCCGGGGATACGCCGTGAGCGTGACGCCGGGTTCCGCCGCGAGACGCTTCGCCGCATCCTCCACCAGCGCATGGACCGTGGCCGCAATCCGCTCCATGCCCAGCTCCTGCATGTAGCCAAGCGCCGCTCCCCAACCAATCGCTCCCGCGATATTCGGCGTTCCCGCCTCGAACTTGTAGGGCAAATCGGCCCAGGTGGAGCCCTCGATCGACACCTGGTCGATCATCTCTCCGCCGCCTTGATACGGAGGCATCGACTCCAGCAGTTCCAGCGGCGCGACCAAGGCCCCAATGCCTGTCGGACCACACATTTTGTGCGCGGAACAGACAAAAAAATCGCAACCAAGGGCCTGAAGATTGATCGGAAGGTGCGGAGCGCTTTGGGCGCCATCGATCAACACCTTCGCCCCGCAGGCCTGGGCACGTCGGATCAGTTCCGCCACCGGATTTACGGTGCCCAGCGCATTGCTGATGTGTGTGATCGCCAGAAGTTTCGTCTTTTCAGTCAGCAGGGTGTCCAACGCCGACAGATCCAGCTCGCCACTGCCCAGAATCGGAAGGGCCCGCAGCGTTGCCCCGCATTTCCGCGCCGCAAGCTGCCA
>CAZCFM010000062.1:11019-21085 GCA_964497855.1 uncultured Verrucomicrobiota bacterium
GGGAAATCCTCGCGGATACGTTTCACTTCCGTGGGCGAAAAAGGATTCATCACGGGACCTCCACCCAAATCTGATTGTTTTCGATTTTCACGGGATAGCTGAGAATCGGTTTCACGGCGGGGAGGCTCAGGTGTTTTCCGTTGCGGATGTCAAAACAGGCTCCGTGCAGCGGGCACATCAGCTCGTAGCCCTCCAAATCGCCATTGATCAGCGACACCTTCTGATGGCTGCACCAGATTTCCACCGCGTAAAACCCGCCATCCGCCGCCCTAAAAACCCCCACCTGAATCTCTTCGGTGAGTTCGCAATATTTGCGGTCGGTGGACTCGAAATCGGAAAGGGAAGCGGCGGCAATCCAGGACATGAGGTAAAGGGGGGTTGGAGCGAAGGTGCTTCCTTCCTCTACCCCATTTTCGCCCAGCCTCAACCTTTTCCCACCAAAAGAACCACCATCCTCACCTAGCCCCAGCGCTATATTTTATATTGTAACTGTTGAAATATAATCCCATCCGGGATGTCCGGGCCTACCTGGGCCATTTATGCATTACAAACGTTACAAATATTACAAAAATTACATTTAATACTTCTACAGCCTATAGACTTCATGTATTTTAATAGGCATGAACGCACCTAAGCTCTCCCTTATCCTTCGTTTGTTTCTGGCTGGAATGGCTCTGCCGCTGATGGCGGACATGGAGGTGTTTAAGTCGATCGTGGGCGGCCTCACGGTGGTGGATTCGGGCCAGACCTTCACCTACAAGCTTCAGTATCGGGCGGCCAGCACGACCACGGATTTTTTTGGCGCAACCCTGACCGATGTCTTGCCGGAAGGGCTGGAATATCAGTCTTTGCAGGGCACGGTGCATGTGGACCACTTCAGCTACACGGCGGCCACGCGGGAACTGAAGGTGCATTTTGTGGACCCGCTGCCGGCGGGAAGCACGGGGGACATCGAAGTCAATGTGCGTTTTCGTCCGGGGACAACCCTCCCCGATGCCGTGGCGGTGAACACCGCCAGTATTGAGGCGACGAATTCGCCGCCCCGCAACTCCGCTCCGGTCACCATTCGCGCCCGCGCGCAAAACAAGGTGACCGTGCAGAAGGATCTTCTGGGATCCAGTGTTCCGCTCAACCAGAACGTCACCTACCGGCTGCGGGTGTTCAACACCGCAACCGTGGCCGCCTTGAACATTTCCGACCTTATCCTCGTGGATGCCCTTCCGGCGGGTGCGGAGTTTGTGGCCGCCAGCAACGGCGGGGTCTATGATGAGGATGCCCACAGCGTGACCTGGACGGAAGCCTCCCTTTCTGTCGGCTCCACCTTGACCCGCACGGTGACGATCCGCTACACGGAAACCGCTTTTGCGCTTGGAAATTCGGTGACCAATCCGATGGTGTTGACCTACACGCCGGCGGGAGGAAGTCCGGAGCAGCTTTCGCATTCCGTGACCCACAGCATCGTGGCCCCGCAGGGCGGCGCAACCTTCACCAAGAGCGTGAACGGCAATTACGTCTACGAAGGCAAAGAAGCCAGCAAGAGCTGGAGTTTCGCCCTGACAAATACCGGCAATGTGCCGATGGAAAACGTGGTGGTCACCGACCCCGTCCCGGTTGAACTGAACGTCACCTCGATCAACACGGCCCGTCTTCAGGGCACGCCCCCGGACCTGCAGGACCCCATCCGCGTGTTTTTCCAGACGAACCTTAACGCCGTTTGGTCGGCGCTGCCGGGAAATCCCTACGCCGGTTTGACCAATTCCACTGTTTCCGTTGCGTCGCTGGGCCTCGCCCCCACGGAACGCATCACCAGCCTGAAGTGGGAATTCGGAAACATCCCCGTGGGCTATCAGGTTTCGAACCTGGGCTTCGGGTCCACGATTCTGACCACCGACCGCGACGGAAACGCGGTGAACACTGGACGCGTCGTGCGGAACACCGCCCAGCTCCGCTATGAAAATTTCAGCGGAACCATTGATCGGGAGGCCAGCGCATCTCTCACCGTCAAATCGCCCCGCCCTGTGGCCGAACTTGGAAAAAGCGCTTCGCCCTCGACCGTGAACGACGGCGAAACCACTACGTTTACCCTGACCCTCAAGAATCTGACCGAAGCGGCCCGCGATCTCCAGAATCCCGTGATTGCGGACCTTCTGGACGCCAAGCTCCGCTATGTCGAAGGCTCCTGGGAAGTGCTGAACAAACCCGTCGGCGCACCCGACCCGGTGTTTGAACATCTTTCCGACTACGACGGCAGTGGCCGCAGCCTGCTGCGCTGGTCCTGGACCGGTCCCGCAGCCTACGACCTCGGCATCAATCGGCAGGTCCAGATCCGTTTCCGCGCGGAAATCCCCCGCGGCACCCTCTTCGGCGCCATCCAGAACGACCTCGCGCTGCTGCGCTGGGACAACGAGGTCATCGACACCTCCGGCACCACCGCCCGCGCGGACAGTTTTGACATCGACGGCGACGGCAACCGCGTGGAAACCTTCCACACCCGCCGCGCCGCGGTCACCGTGCGCGGACGCGCCTCGATGGACTCCGTCAAATGGGTCAAAGGCGAACTCGATGCCGTCTGGCACAAATATCCCCAGTCCGGATTCACCGTCCCCGGCGGACGTGCGGACTACCGCCTCATCGTGGAAAACACGGGCAACGTTCCGATCCGCAACGCCGTCATCCTCGACATCCTGCCCATCATCGGCGACACCGGGGTGATCGATTTGTCGCAGCGCGACACCGAATGGATCGCCGCGCTGGCCGCTCCCGTCACCGCCCCCACCGGCGTCAAGGTCTACTACAGCCGATCCTCCAATCCGCAGCGCCCGGACTTCGACAGCAACGGCCCCGTGGGCGCCCTCCCGCCGGAGTGGAGCCTGACCCCGCCCGCGACCCTGACCGAGGCCCGCGCCCTTCTCTTCGTGTTTGAGGACATCACCATCCAGCCCGCCGCCTCCTTCGAACTCGCCTGGCCCATGCGCAGTCCGGTGGGCACCCCGACCGACGGTTCCGTGGCCTGGAATTCCTTTGGCTACTACGGCACCCGCACCGATTCAAACACCAACCTGCTCCCCTCCGAGCCCATCAAAGTCGGCATCGCCATCCAGCCCGATGAAAACGCCTCCTACGGCGACCGCGTCTGGCTCGACAGCAACCGCGACGGCCTGCAGGACGACGGCGAAATCGGCCTCAACGGCATTCGCGTCGAACTCTACGAGGACAACGGTCCCGGTCTGTTTGGCGACGGCATCGCGAATCCGGCGCAGGACCGCCTCGTTGGCTTCACCATCACCGCCGACGATTTCACCGGCACGCCCGGCTACTATCTGTTCCCCAACCTGGACCGCGGCAACTACTACGCCGTGTTCCGCATTCCCGCCGGATACGGCGTCAGTCCCGCGCATGTGGGCACCGACGACGGGATCGACTCCGACGTGGACGCCGCGACCGGCTACACGCCCATCACGACAATCGATGCCCAGGAAGTGGACCGCAGCTGGGACCTCGGCCTCTGGCTGCCCCCCAGCTCCATCTCCCTCGTCAAAACCGCCGGCGCCGCGCCCGACGGAAGCGACCTCTGGATCCTGCCCTCGACCGCGGTCACCTACAGCTACACCCTTACCAACACGGGTGATCTTCCCCTCGTCCGCCTCCGCGTGATGGACGACAAACTGGGCCAGATTGCCCTGCTCGACGGCCCCCTGGCCCCGGGCGCAAGCGTGACCGTGACCAAAGTTTCGCCCCCGCTGACCGAAGGCGTCGTCAACATCGGCTCGGTGCGCGCCCACCCCGCAGACCTCATCAACGGCATCGAAATTCCGGGCGCTCCCCCTGTTGAAGCCCAGGACGACGCCTCCGTGCTCGTATACGCCTCCCTCGGCAACTATGTCTGGCACGATGTCAACCTCAACGGCGTGCAGGATGCCGACGAATCCCCCGTGCCCGGCACCCTCGTCAACCTCCACAACGCCGATGGCGATGTCATCGACACCCGAACGACTCCGGCCAACGGACGTTACCTCTTCACCGGACTTCTGCCCGGCAGCTACAGCCTGAGTTTCACCCCGCCGAGTGGCTACGTCCTCAGCGCCAGCAACCAGGGCGGCAATGCCGAAAAGGACAGCGACCCCGACCCCCTCACCGGACGCACCGGCTCGATCGTGCTCGTCGCCGGACAGTCCGACCTCTCCTGGGATGCCGGTCTCTGGCGCCCCGCCTCCCTTGGCGACCGCGTGTGGATCGACACCAACGCCAACGGTCTTCAGGACGGCGATGAAACCGGCCTCAACGGCGTCACCGTCCGCCTGCTCCATGGCTCCGGCGAACCCGTGCTCGATGCGCTGGGGTCTCCGCTCAGCACGCAGACCGGCACCGGCCCCGGCGGCGCAGGATTCTACGAATTCCGCGACCTCGTTCCGGCGGCCTACCGTGTCGAATTCGTGCTGCCCGCGGCCTACATTTTCAGTCCCCGCGACGCGGACCTTGTTGGAATCACTGGCGCGGCCAACTCCGACGCCGACGAGGCCACCGGCATCACCCTTCCCGTGACGCTCACCGCCGCAACCCACCAGCCGCGCATCGACGCCGGACTGGTGCCCGCGAACCCCGCCATCACCCTCGTCAAAACCGCCGACCAGGCCACCTACAGCATCGACGGCGAATCGATCACCTACCGTTTCCGCGTCGAAAACACCGGCAATGTTCCGCTGACCCAGGTTCAGGTCAGCGATCCGCTGCTGACCGTTCAGGGCGGACCGATCAGCCTCGCCGTCGGCGAAGTGGACGACAGCACCTTCCATGGCAGCTACGCCATCACCCTCGCCGACCTGAACGCGGGCAGCCGTCCCAACACGGCGCGTGTCGAAGGACGCGATCCCCGCAGCGGCGAAGTCGTGGAAGACACGGATGACGAAACGATCACCGCCCTTCAGCAGCCCCTGCTGACCCTCAGCAAGACCGGAACCTTCCGTTCCGGCTCCGGCGCGGGCTGCGACACCCTCGGTGTGGCCCAGTCGGTCAACGCCCTCATCTTCGGCGACCTGGAGGCCAACGGCGGCGACACCGAAGGACGTCTCGTCGTGGGCGGCGCGGCGGCCTTCGTCAATGGCTACAGCGTTGGCATTCCCGTCGTAGGCGCGCCCATCGACCCGCTGATCGGCAGCGCGGTGGACATGCTGATCGTCGGCGGCGACCTCGCGGATGGTGTCTGGGGCGTGAATGGAAACGTCGTGTTCGGTGGAACGCGCACGGGTGCCTACCGCTATCAGGAAAACGGCAACGTCACGCGCCATGTGGTGCCGGTGACCCTCGATGCACAGGCCAACGTGCCCTCGGACGGCAGTGGGGCCAGTTTCGCGGCCCTGCGCGCCGACATGGAAATCCGCAGTGCGCTCTTCGCCGCCCTTTCCGATCGCGGCGTTGTGCTCAAGGACAGCGACACGCCCCATCACCTGATTCTCGTTGGCGACGATCCCGTCCTGAACGTCTTCAATCTGACCGCCGCGCAGTGGAGCGTCTCCTCCTCCGCGATTCACATCACCGCGCCGGACACGTCGACGGTCCTCGTCAACGTCCACGGCACGCCCGTCCGCATCGTCAACAGCGCGATGTCGCTGAGCGGCGTGACGCCGAACCAGGTGCTCGTGAACCTCGTGGACGCCACGGACATCGAGATGCGCGGGTTCACGCTGCGGGGCTCGCTGCTCGCGCCCTATGCCAACGCGAATTTTGTCGGCGGTGGTATTGACGGCACGGCGGTCCTCGGTGGAAACGTGCACACGGAAACCGGTTTCGAGTTCCACCATTTCCCCTTCAGCGGAAGCATTTGCCTGGAGATTGTGTACAGCTTCGAGGTGGCCAACGCGGGCAACGTCACCCTCACAGACATCCAGATTGACGACCCGTTGGTCAGTGTCGTAGGCGGACCCCTTTCGCTCGATCCGGGCGAATCCGACAGCAGCAGCTTCACCGCGGTGTATGCGCTCAAGCCCTCGGACATCGTCAATGGCAGCTTCACCAACACGGCCATCGCCAGTGCCCAGCCGCCCTTTGGCCCGCGCGTCTCAGCGAGCGACAGCCACACCCTTAGTTTCAACATTCCCGGCATCGGTTCGGGCGGAACGGCGGGCGCTGGCGGCACTGGAAGTTCGGGAGGCTCCGCCGGAATTGTCGGCCCGCCTCCCGCGCCCGTGGCCCCTCCCGAAACCTGGATGAAAGCCGACATTGTCGTGAGTGACATAGCCATGCTCCCCGCGCCGCTCGTGCCCGGACAGAGTTTCTCCGCGCGGATCACCCTCGTCAACGAAGGCCACGCCGCCAGTACTCCGGGAACCCTCCGCCTCTGGTTGCACAAACCCGCGATTGCCGCTCCCGGCGAAGCCGCGGACGCCAGCATGGCCGTCGCGTCGCTCGCTCCCGGCGAAACCCGCGTGCTGACCTTTGCCGGCCTGGACGCCCCCGCGCTCGGCGGCGACTTCAGCCTCCGCGCCTTTGCCGATCCCACGGACCTCGGACCTGAATATTCCGTCGGCAACAACCAGCTCAGCGCGGCCTACACGTTGCACGCGGCGGATTCACCCGTGACCCCGGCCTGGATGAAGCCCGATTTCGTGGTGCAGTCCGTGGAACTCGTTCCCAGTCCCACCATCACCTCCGCGCATTTTGCCGTGGTGGTCCGCGTGCTCAACCAGGGCGACATCGCCGGTGACGCCGGAACGCTGTCCTTCTGGGCCGACAGTCCCTGCTGGGTCAACCTGCCGGCGCTCCCGGACCACAGCGGGGCGATCGGCGTGCTGGCGCCCGGCGAGGTGAAGGAACTGGTCTTCAACAACCTCGTCGCCCCGGACCTCAAAGGCACGTACCACGTCCGCGTCTGCGTCGATGCGGCCAACCTCAGCGACGAAAAGAGCGAAGGCAACAACTACGGCGGCGCCACCTACACGGTCTTCCCCCTCACGGTGGAAATTGAAGCCGTGCCGGAAGGCCGCCGACTCACCTGGAACGCCGCGCCGGGCTATCGCTACACGGTAGAGCGCAGCACCTCTCTGGTCGATGGCTTCAGCCCCATCGCCGAAGACCTGCCCGCCACCCCGCCCGAAAATTCCTTCCTCGACAGCGACATCCCCGAAGGCGGATTGATCTTCTACCGCGTCTGGGGAACCAAGTAGCCCGTAGTCCCGTCCGTCCCGGACGGGAAATCTTCCCTCTTCCCCCCCCTTACGTCCCGCCCCGGTGACGGCGTCGATACTGGACAGGCGTTTCGCCCGTTTCGGCGCTGAAAATCTGCGCCAGGCGGGCGGGATTGGGAAACGCGGAGTCCAGGGCGACGCGTTTGATCGGCCAAGGCGTTCCCCGCAGCAGGTTCTTCACGTGTTCGATCTGCACCCGCCGCATTTCCCGCCAGAGGGTGTGGCCGACGGCCTTGAGGAAGCGGCGCTCCAGATTGCGTCGGCTGAGCCCGACCTGCGCGGCCACGCGGTCCACCAGCAGCCCCTTGCGTCCGTTTTCGCGAATGTAAATCAGGGCCTGAACGACTTCGGCATCGTCGTAGCCGAAAGCGGCGGTGGATTTGCGCGCCAGAATTCCCCGGGGCGGAATGAGTACGGGGTCGTTGGATACTGTCTCGCCCTGAAACTGCCGTTGCAGCAGGTGGGCCGCTTCAAACCCCACACGAAAGCCGTCGGATTGGACCGTCGAAAGGCTGGGGTGGAGGCAGAGTCCCATCAGTTCGTTGTCCATGCCCATGACAGCGATTTGGTCGGGGATGCCGAGGCCCAGTTCGGCGGCGGCCTGGTAGATGGGCAGGGCGCGGTCGTCGGAACCGAGCTGCAACGCGACGGGAAGCGGAAGCGAGCGCAACCAGTCCTTGATCTCGTCGTAGGTCGGCGATGGGGTGGACGGATCGGGATTCACCCCGAAACAACGGGCCTCCAGGCGCTGTTCCGCCAGGGCCTCGCTGAAACCCAGCCATCGTTGATGGGCGTACAGGGTTCGGGGCGTGCCGTAGAAGGCGAAATGGCGGTAGCCCTGGTTCATGAAGTACTCCGCCCCGAGGTGTCCCATGCTTTTGTTGTCGTTGCGAACAGTGGGCACGCCCGGCCAGGCGGTGATATTGACAAAAGGGGTGCCCCGGCTGCGCAGGTGTGCCTCCCGCTCAGTGGATTGCAAGGGATATATGATGCCGTCGCCCTGCCACGTGCAGAGGTCAAGCTGCTGCGGCCATCCGCGTTCACCCGGCACGGTCAGTTTCCAGGGATCGTGCAGCTGCATGAATTCGGCCACGCCCTGGAACAACTCCCGGCCAAAACTTTGTTCAAACGGTAACCATAACAACACCTGCTTCATAAGCGTTTTGTAGCGGAATCTTGTGAAGAAGGATATGGCAAAGCAGGAAAAAAGGCCGGCCTTGCATCCGGTGACTCTTTGCCGCACCCGGAGGGATTTCCAACCCTCATGGTGCGGCTGCACATCACCCCGCCGAACCCACCCCTTAGAGCAGAATCTGCAACATGCGGCGCAGGGGTTCGGCCGCGCCCCAGAGGAGCTGGTCGCCCACGGTGAAGGCCGTGAGATATTCCGGACCGAGGGTCATTTTGCGCATGCGGCCGATCGGCACGATCAGCTTTCCGGAGACCGCAGCCGGCGTCAGACGCGCCAGGGTGGCGGGTTTTTCGTTGGGCACAATGTCCACCCATTCGTTCGCGGCGCGGATCATCGCTTCGAGTTCCGCCAGGGGCACATCGCGTTTGAGTTTGATCGTGAGGGCCTGGCTGTGGCAGCGCATGGCCCCCACGCGCACGCACTGTCCGTCCACCGGAATCAGGTTCTCCGTGATGCCAAGGATGCGGTTCGTTTCCGCCATGCCCTTCCATTCCTCGCGGGTCTGACCGCTGGGCAGCGCGGAATCAATCCAGGGAATCAGGCTTGCGGCCAGAGGCGCTCCAAAGGCATCGGTGGGCAGGGAGCCGGAGCGCACTTTGTCGCTGATGATGCGGTCGAGTTCGAGAACCTGCGAGGCCGGATCGAGCGCCAGCTCCTGGCCGATCAGGCCCAGGGCCGCCATTTGGGCCACCAGTTCCTTCATGTTCTTGGCACCGGCGCCGGAGGCCGATTGGTAGGTCATGGAGGTCATCCACTGCACGAGCCCGGCCTGAAAAAGGCCCTGCAATGCCATCAACATCAGGCTCACCGTGCAGTTGCCGCCGATAAAATCGCGCAGACCGTCGTTCAGGGCGCGGTCGATGAGCGGGCGGTTGACCGGGTCGAGCACGATCACCGCGTCCGAGTGCATCCGCAGGGCGCTGGCCGCGTCGATCCAGTAGCCTTTCCATCCGGCCGCGCGCAGTTTCGGGTGAATCGCCTTGGTGTAGTCGCCGCCCTGGCAGGACAGCAGAATATCCATCGCCGCGAGGGCCTGCACATCGTTCGCATCCTGCAGCGGTTTCGTCCCGCTCCCCACATCCGGACCCAGGGTCCCGGGTTGGGACGTGGTGAAGAACACGGCTTCAAAACCGTGGAAATCCTGTTCCTGGCGCATGCGGTCCACAAGAACGGAACCGACCATGCCGCGCCAACCGATAAAACCGACTTTTTTCATGGGAGCATCCTGAAGGGAAGGGTGGGGGAAACGGCGGGAGTCCATACCACAACGATTGACCAGTGGCAAGAGAGAGACGAGCCCATGCCGCAAGCGGGCGCACAGCTCAGACCCGCCCGTCCCTTCATTCGCAGGGAAAGAGAGTCCTCCATATGTCCAGATAGAGCGTGGCGGACCATCCGTAATCGTGAATCACCTGATGCGGATGGATTCCTGGACTGCATTTGGTTTTGCGCAACAGACGATCCGCATCCTGGCCGTGGCCGTAGCGACGGAGCCCGTGGGCGATCATCCAGTTGTAATTGACCCCAGACCTCAGTTTAGAACCCCCAATTGCATTTTGGATCCCAAGTTCAAATGTTGCTTCTCCGAGCGGGATGAGGGGACATGCGGCAAGGGAGTTGCCAGGGCGATGAGTGAGGATTCGATGCCAGGGCAATCCCCAGCGGGCGGCGGCTTCAGCCGCTGGTCGCAACA
>CAZCFM010000063.1:0-5654 GCA_964497855.1 uncultured Verrucomicrobiota bacterium
TTCTGTGGAAATGTTCAACGAGGGCGGGGGTTTCCCGGTGGCGGAGTGGCGGGACGGGTGTCAGAGGATGTGTTGGTAGTCGGCGGGGACGTGGTCGGGCCAGGGCCAGACGTCGACTTCTACGCTGACTTCGTGGGCGCCGCCGCCGAGGACGACGCCTTTGAGGGGGGCGACGTCGCCGTAGTCGCGTCCCCAGGCGGTGACGAGGTGACGGAATCCGGCGCGGACGTTGTTGGTGGGGTCGTAGTGAATCCATCCGGTGCCGGGAATGTAGACGGCGTACCAGGCGTGGGTGGCGTCGGCTCCAAGGAGTTTTGTTTTTCCGGGAGGGGGAATGGTTTCGAGATAGCCGCTGACATACCCGGCGGCAAATCCGCGTCGGCGGAGTTCGGCGATGGAGGCGTGGGCGAAATCCTGGCAGACGCCGGCGCGTTTGGCGTACACTTCGTCGAGTGGGGTGAAGGTGTGGGTGGCTTCGGGGTCGTAGGTGAACATTTCATGGACGCGGCGCATGAAGTGGTCGAGGGCTTCGTAGATGGGGCGGCCGGGAGGAAAGCAGTCGTCGCAGGGAAATCCGGGCTGCCCGGGAATGGGGAGCTGGGGGCTGGGTTGTGCAAATTCGCGGGGAAGATAGGGGGCGTTGAGCCAGGCGTTTCCGTAGGGGAGGACGGCGTCTTCCCAGGTGAGCGAACAGGCGACGGCGGGCACGGGCTCGCGGCGGATGCGGGCGTGAAGGGTCACTTCCAGGAGTTGATGGGGCGTGGCGAGGCTGAAGGATTCGCGGGCGTTGCCGTAAGCATCGGTCCAGGGCTGGCGGCTTTCCGGGGTGGGGCTGATGTCCACGCGCCAGGCCTCGACGATTTGTCCGGGAAAGCTGCGCGGGCCGAGGCAGGCGAGGTTCTGGGACTGGAGGGCGGTGTCCTCGTAGGTGTAGGTGGTGCGGTGGCGCACCTGATAAGTTGCGCCGGCCATTAGAAGGTCTCCAGCGCGTGCAGGGGGGTGTGGCTGAAGTAGGCGGAGCCGACGGCAACGGAGCACTGTTCGAAGGCGTTGCGGGTTTCGCGGAGGAGGCCGGGCAGGACGGCCATGGGGTCGCCGTTGCGCCAGGGGCGTTCGAGGAGGTGGCTGCGGGCCTGTTTGAGGAGGCGGGAGACTTCATCCAGAGATGCGGCGGCGGAGGGCGGGAGCTGAAGAAGCAACTCCGCGGTTTGACCGAGTTGGAAAACCAGACTGCGGGGGTTGAGATCGGTGGCGAGCATGAGATCGAGGACGGGGCGCAGTTCGGGAGTGGTCCGGTAGTGGCGTCGGTAGGTGATGAGGTTTTCGTTCTGGGTGAGGGCGGTTTCCATGACGGCATAGCGCAGGGAGGGTGCCGCCGGGCGAAGCAGGAGTCCTTCGATGAGTTCGCAGAGTCCGAGGCCCGCTTCGAGAAGGCGTCCGAGCATGAGCATCACCCAGCCGGACTCGCGGGTCATGCCGCCGGCGTTGAGTCCGTAGAAGGCGTAGAGTTTCTCGATCCATTCGTCGAGTTCCTCCTCGAGCGCGAAGGGATGGGTTTCCGCTTTTCCGCAGCGTTTGCCAACGGCTTCGATGGCGCTGAGGGTGCGCCAGGAGTCCTGGGACCAGATGTCGCGGACAGCGTAGGCGGCGTAGAGAAGCGAGCGCAGGTTTTGGATGACGCTGCCAGTGCCGGGGCCGCCGCGGAGGGCCTCGTGGAGGCGTTCACGCAGGGGGGGCGTTGTTTTGTCTTCGTCCTGGGGGCGTCCGCAATAGACGTCGAGCAGGTCGGCCATGCGGTCGATGATTTCGCGGGTCTGGTCGGGGTCGTCGAGCGGGGCGCCGTGGGTGTGGAGGGTGCCGCGGAGGAGGCGGACCTGGCGGGCCATGCGTTCGGCGTAGCGTCCGGCCCAGAAGAGGTGTTCGGCGCCGCGGCTGGTGAAGACGCCGGTGAACCAGTCGTTGCTGCGGGCGGAGCCGGCCTCGACCCAGAGGCTGCGGTGGCTTTCGGGTTTGTTGCCGAGGACCCAGACATCCTTGAGGATGCCGCCCTGGCCCATGGCGACCTTGTGGGAGTCGGCGTCGGCGGCGGAGCGTCCGAGTCCGCCGGGCATGACGTTCCAGCCATCGGCGGAGGCGGCGGCGAAGGCGCGGAGGACGGAGCGGCGGGGTTCGAGGTGGTCGTCGACGAGCAGGGGGACGGTGCTGAAGCCGATGTTTTCCTGGCCGACCCAGGCCTCGGGACGGGCGAGGATGGCGGCGCGGAGTTCTTCGAGTTCCTTGCGGGAGCAGCGCCAGCCGAAGACGGAGGGTTGCTGCGGGGAGCGCTGCACGGGTTTGAGCACGAGTTTGGGGAGATTGGCGAGGACGTGCTGGAGTTCGCGGGGCTGTCCGCACCACCAGGTGGCGGCGGCGGGGAGTTTGAGGTCTTCGCCGAGGAGTTCTTTGCAGAGTGCGGGCAGAAAGGGAAGAAGTCCGCGGTTTTCGAGGACGCCGCAGCCGGGGTGGTTGATGCAGGCGACGCGGCGGTTGCGCATGGCGGAGAGGAGGCCGGCGACGCCGAGGAAGCTGTCGCGGCGCAGTTCGAGCGGGTCGCAGTAGGCGGCATCGACGCGGCGGAGGAGGATGTCGACCGGTTGCAGGCCTTCGAGGGTTTTGAGCTTGAGGGTGCCGTCGCGGACCACGAGGTCGTCGCCCTGGACGAGGGTGTAGCCGAGGTAGGAGGCGAGGTAGGCGTGTTCGAAGTAGGTGGCGCTGTAGGGGCCGGGAGTGAGGACGACGACGCGGGGATCGAGGCGTCGGCCCTGGTAGAGATTGAGGGTGTTTTCGCGGAAACTGCGGAACCATCCGGCGAGGCGGCGGACCTGCAGTTTGTTCATCCATTCGGGGAAGACGCGGCCGAGGATGGTGCGGCTTTCGAGGGCGTAGCCGGCGCCGGAGGGGGCTTGTGCGCGGTCTTCGAGCACCCACATGCGTCCGTCGGGTCCGCGGGCGAGATCGACGGCGTAGTGAAACAGAAACGCGCCGAGGTTGGCGGGCAGGCCGATGCAGGCGCGGAGGTAGGCGGGGTCGCCGAAGATCAGTTCGGCGGGGAGGAGGCGGTTGCTGATGAGGGTTCGGGGACCGAGAAGATCGCGGGCGACGGCTTCGAGCAGGCGGGCGCGCTGGGCGATGCCGGGTTCGAGGGTGGACCATTCGTTGCTGGTGAGAATCCAGGGGACGGGGTCGAGATCTTCGCGGCGGGAGAGGGCGCGTTCGTCGGGGGAGACGGTGAACGTGAGGCCGTCGTCGCGGAGTTCGCGGCGGATGGCGGAGGCCCAGGCGCGGCGTTCGGCGGGGGCGCTGGCGCGGAGTTCGCGGAGGAAGGCACCCCAGCCGGGCAGGACACCGCCTTCGCGGGAGACGGCTTCGTCGTATCCCGGTTGGCGCTTTACATAGGTTTCAATTTCCGTATCAGTGGCGAACATCAACTCTTCCTTGACAGATAGGGGGTATGGTCGTCACGAAGAAAGGACCGAATGCGTGACCGTTGGTGGATGACTCCGGGTTTGATCCCACCCAAGTTCGAACACGAAGGTTACCCGGAGTCTTCCGCCGCGGATCACGCATCCGGCCGCAAGGGGTCGGGATGGAGGAGGCGAAAGGGGCGAAAAAGTGCGTTCATCCCGCCGTCCCCCGGTTGTCCGGATTGAAATAGAGTTCGCTGACGGCGCAGTGAACGTGGTTCATGCGGATCTGGAGGTCGTCGAGGGTTTCGTGCAGGCCCAGGCGGACGATTTCATCGACGGTGAGGTAGTTCAGGTCGGCGCAGAGCTGTCCGGAGCGGCGTTCGGCATCGTTGCCGAAGGTGCCGGTGGAGGTGCCGCTGATGTCGCGCAGGGCCTGGTCGGCGCGGCGCATGCAATGGGCGACGGAGCGGGGATTGCGGGTGTCGAGCAGGAGATACCGCATGATGCCGCGGGCGTGGACGGGGCCATAGTGCTTGACGAAGGGTTCGAGGCTGCTGACGGAGCGGAGGAGGGCGGCCCACTGAAGGTCGTCGAGGGCGGTGCCGACTTCGCGGAGGCTGGGCAGCAGCAGGAAGTAACGCACGTCGAGGATGCGCGTGGTTTTGTCGGCGCGTTCGAGCAGGGTGCCGAGGCGGAAAAACTGCCAGTTCTGTCCACGGAACATTGTGGCGTCCGCGACGCCGTAGAAGTGCAGCACGCTGGACTGGATTTCGTGGTAGAACTCGTAGGGGTTGCGGTAGAAACCGCGCGATTTGCTGTCGTAGGACTTCACCATGAGGTAGATGCTGTTGAGCAGTTCCCACATTTCGGGGGTGACCACATCGCGGACGGCGCGGGCGTTTTCGCGGGCGCCGGTGAGGCAGGAGGACATGGAGTTGGGGTTCAGCGCGTCGAAGGTCATGAAGCGCATGACGTTTTCGGCGCTGATTTCCGGGTAGGCGGACATGAAGAGGTCGTAGTCGCCGCTGACGTGCAGGAGGGATTCCCATTCGTTGGTGTGGACGTGGGGAAGGTCGAGCATGAGGTGCCAGTTGACGTCCATGAGGCGGACGGTGTTTTCGACGCGTTCGATGTAGCGGGCCATCCAGTAGATGGATTCGGCGACACGGCTGAGCAGGGGGGTGTCGTTCATGACAGGCCTCCGTTCGTCTGTTTCTGCGTGGTGCCGTTGCCAGAGAGGACCCAGGTGTCTTTGCTTCCGCCGCCCTGGGAGGAGTTGACCACGAGGGAGCCCTTGCGCAGGGCCACGCGGGTGAGGCCGCCGGGCAGGACTTTGATGTCTTTGCCATACAGGACGTAGGGGCGGAGGTCGAGGTGCCGGCCTTCCAGACGGTCGGCCTCGGAAATCAGCACGGGGGCGCGGGAAAGCGCCAGGGTGGGCTGGGCGATGTAGCCGCGGGGGTTGGACTTGATGAGTCCGGCGAATTTCTGCTGCTCGGCTTTGGTGGAATTGGGCCCGATCAACATGCCGTACCCGCCCGCGCCGTCGGCCTCCTTGACCACCAGTTCGTGCAGGTGCTCCAGCACGTAGGCCCTGTCCTCGTCGCGGCTGCAGAGGTAGGTGGGCACGTTGGGGAGAATGGGCTCTTCGCCGAGATAATATTTGATCATGGCGGGAACGTAGGCGTAGACAACCTTGTCGTCGGCCACGCCCGGACCGGGCATGTTGGCGATGGCGACGCGTCCGGCCTTGAAGACATCCATCAGGCCGGCGACCCCGAGCATGGAGTCGGGACGGAAGGTGCGGGGATCGAGGTAGTCGTCGTTGATGCGGCGGTAGATGACGTCGACTTTTTTCAGGCCGCGGGTGGTTTTCATGCAGACATTGCCGTCGGATACGACCAGGTCGCGGCCTTCAACCAGTTCGGCGCCGATCTGCTGGGCGAGGAAGGCGTGTTCGAAATAGGCCGAATTGTAGATGCCGGGGGTCAGGACGGCAACCACGGGGGCGGAGACGTTGGGCGGGCTGATGGCGACCAGGGTCTGGAGCAGCATGTCGGGGTAGTCGGCCACGGGGCGGACGCGCATGCGCTCGAAGACCTCGGGGAAGGTGCGTTTCATGACCTGTCGGTTGGCGAGCACGTAGGACACGCCGGAGGGGCAGCGGAGGTTGTCTTCGAGCACGAAAAAATCGCCTTTTCCGTCGCG
>CAZCFM010000063.1:5754-13032 GCA_964497855.1 uncultured Verrucomicrobiota bacterium
GTGATGCCCATGCGCAGCAGGGCGCGGTCGGCCGCCTGCTGTCGGCGGCGGAGTTCGCCTTCGTCCAGACGCGCCAACGCGTCACCCAGCGTGGAAAAAGCCTCGCGGATGGAACCCGGCGAGGCAAAAAGCTCATCGTAGAAGCCTTCCGGATCGTACGAAGACAACAATGCAGAGGATGGGGTGGAGATCATACAAGAAACACAGCATTTTAAATGCCAATGACGATCTTTTATGATTTACAGCGGATTGCCTCCGTCGACTTCGCAGGGTTAATTTACAAATGATACATTAATGTACTCGAATAATGATCAAATTACATTATTGTTTAATGGAGTGAAGAATGTCACGTTTGGAGGGCGGCGCGGAAGAGGAATATCCACCCGAGAAGGAGGGTGAGGCCACCGAGGGGGGTGATGGGGCCGAGAAGGGCGCGGGGACCGATGTGGAGGCAGAGGAGGTAGATGGACCCGCTGAAGAGGGCGGTGCCGAGGCTGAAGCAGAAAACGGCGGGTTTCAGGGGCAGGCCTTTGTCGATCAGCAGGGCGGCGGCGAGAAGGGCGAGGGCATGGAACATCTGGTAGCGGACCGCGCTGTCCCAGCTGAGGAGTTGTTCCGGGAGGAGGCGGGTTTTCAGGGCATGGGCCCCGAGGGCACCAAGGAGAACGGAGAGGAAGCCATAGACGGAGGCGGCGAGCAGGGCGAATTTCATGGGAGGCGCGGGGGGAGGGGCAGAAAAAAACCCCGGCAGGAACCGGGGTTGGAGGGGAGATCGGCAGGGGCGAGACTCAGACGAGCTGGGCCTTGGCCTGATTGACAATGGTCTCGAAACCCTTGGGATCGTGAATCGCGATTTCGGAGAGCATTTTGCGGTTGAGGGGGATGCCGGCTTTGAGGACACCATTCATGAAGCGGCTGTAGTTGAGGCCGTAGGGCTTCACAGCGGCGGAAAGGCGGACGATCCAGAGGGCGCGGAAGTCGCGTTTCTTGGCTTTGCGGTGAACAAAGGCATTGGCTTGGGCGTGGTCCACCGATTCGGTGGCCATGCGGAAGAGTTTGCTGCGGGAACCGCGGAAACCGCTGGCCAGTTTCAGGCGGGCGCGGCGGCGGTCACGAGAGGCGGGGGCGTTAGTGGCGCGGGGCATGGGAGTTCCTTGGGAAAGAGAGGGTTAGATGTTGTAACGGGCGGCGTCGCTGGCGAACATCACCTTGACTTTGGCCAGGCGGCGTTTGCGTTTGCGGGTCTTGCCGCTCATCAAGTGGCGGCTGCCGGGAGAGTGAAACATGAGCTTCCCGGTGCCGGTTTTTTTGAAGCGTTTCGCGGACGATTTATGGGTTTTTCCAGATTTGGCCATGACACAAAGGGAGTTGGAATGAAAGGTTTCGCCGGGCCTTCTGGCGCGGGCAGGGTGGGGATGTATATGGAGGAAGACTCCGGCTGTCCAGCGTTTTCGCGTGAAAAGATTTGTTGCACGCTTTTGCTTTTCCGATAGACCGCAGGGAACCCCTTTTCCGGAGAACCCCGCCCATGACCGACCCCCGCCTCGACCTCGCCGCCGCCCTCCGCCACCGCGCGGCGGACATTCCCCACTTCAACGTGGTCGCCGGCTTCGACGGCTTTGTCGATGAACTGATCCACATCGTCGAGGAGCGCCAGAGCCTGGACAGCTTCCGTGTGGTGCCCAGCATCTCCCGCTTTGCCGAACTGATCGGCACCGCCGCGGGCAAAAGCTCGCTGCGCGAAATGGTGGTGCTCGCGGTCGAAGCCGGCGGCTGCGCGGTCAATCTCGGCGACGGCATCGCCACCCTGGGGGTGAAACTGGACTATTTCGGCACGCTGGGCGAGCCGCTGCACCCCGCCTTCGCCCCCTTCGCCGCCAAATGCCACTCCTGCCACAGTTTCGGCGTCGACCCCGGCCACACCCTCGCCTTTGAATTCCAGGACGGCAAAACCATGCTCTCCTCCATGCGGCAGCTCGCTGACCTCACGCCGGCGCGCCTGCTCGAAAAAACCGCCGACGGCGCCTTCGCAGCCGCGCTCGGCCGCGCCGATCTCATCGCCCTCACCAATTGGACCCTCTACCCGCACATGACCGCCTGCTGGAAAACCCTCCAGACTGACTTCCTGCCCGCCCTCCGCCAGCGTCCCTGGCTCTTTCTCGACCTTGTGGACCCCCGCAGCCGTTCCCGCAACGACATGCAGGACATGCTCGCCGTGCTCCCCGGCTTCGAGCGCCACACCCGCTGCATTCTCGGGGGCAACCTCAACGAAGCGAATGTGCTGGGCGAACTGCTCGGTCTGTCCACCGTCGCGGAGGAGGGACCGGAGGTGGCCCCGCTCTGCGCCGCGCTGCGCGAGAAACTGGGCATCAGTGAAGTCGCCATTCACTGCGTCGCCGGTGCCGCCGTTGCGTCGGACGACGGCGTGGTTTGGGTCGAGGGCCCCTACACAGACAAGCCCAAAAAGAGCACCGGAGCGGGCGACCGCTACAACGCGGGCTACTGTCTGGGGCGCCTGCTCGACCTGCCCCCGGCCCAGCGCTGTCTGCTCGGCGCCGCCAGCTCGGGCTTTTTCGTCCGCAACGCCCGCAGCGGCATCCCCGCGGAAATCTGCGGCCTGCTCGAAACCTGGGCGGCGGGAACGCTCTGACCCCTGACCCCGGCGGCGAACACCGGACATCTACTCCGCACCAGGGTGCAGCCATGAAAACCTCTCTCCATGTTGATGCTGAAGGTCTGGTGGCCCTGGCGGATAACACCGAACTGGAACGGCTGGCCTGGAGCCGTGTCCTGGAGGTGTTCGCGTTCAAGGAGGATGTGTTCGCCTACGACATCATCTGCCTGGGTTTCCGGCTGGATGATGAAGGGCGTTGGTTCAAAGCAGATGAAGAGTGTTCTGGGTTCAACACGCTTGTGGAGTTTTTGCCTCGGGTGTTTCCCGGCATTCGGCAGGATTGGTTTTTCAATGTTGCCTATCCAGCATTTGAAACCTGCCTCACCACTCTGTGGGGTGACGCAAAAATGGCCACACTTTGGAGACAAACCTAACGCAGATTTTATCCGTAACCGAAAGGGAGACGGCGTAAGGAACCTGTTCAACGGACTGGGTTGTTGATTGGACCAAATGCCCTGTGCGAATGCGCCAGGGCCACTGCGTTCCCTGAGCGCGACAGCGGCGGAAACGTCGAGGCCGGCAAAGGGCTGGGCTTGCCCCACGCCCGGCGCAGGTTTTCCGGCAACGGAAAGAGGCTTTGTCTTTTGTGATGAGAGCCCCCGCAGCTCGCTGCGGGGTGAAAGGTCTTTCGTGGCGAAGGGTGGAGACGCGCGATGCGCGGCCTATGTTTGCCGGAAGACCCTTCACCCCACAGCAAGCTGTGGGGGCTCGTGGTACCGGGGAAGAAGCTTCCGTGGGCGGAAAACTTCCGCACGGCGCGGGGCAAGCCCGACCGCGGCGGCCTGGGCTTCAACCTCTTGCCCCTCAGGGCAACACCGGACGGGACACCCACATTCCAACCCGCGATCTGTTTCGTCACTCCGGGGGTCTTTCGTCAGTCGAGATGCAGATCCTCGCCGATGTGACGCAGGATCTCCTCCGGCGCAATCCAATCGCCCTGGCCGATGCCCGGGCATTCGGCGAGGGTCTTTTCCCAGGCCTCCCGGCTGCGCACGTTCCGGAACCAGAAGGGATACAGACGGCATTGGGCGGGTTTGACGGGCTGCACAGCGCAGCGCCCTTCCCGGAAAAACACACAATCCCCGTTCGCCTCCTCGCGCAACAGCTCCGACCCCTCCGCCGGGTCACGGCGGGTCACTTCCTCCCGCAGCGCGGAAACGTCCCGTTCCAGAAACGCCGCGATCCGCTCCAGTTCGCCTGAACGCAGACGCACCCGTCCGGGCGCACCCGAACAACAGGCCCCGCAGTGCGTGCAGCCAAAACGAACGCCCTCGCGCAGGTGGGAGGGAAGCGGCGGGGGCTCGGGCATGGACATCGATGGAGCGGGAATGCGCCTCAGGCCCGGCGCTGATGGCTGGCGATCTCTTCCGGCGTTTTCACCGCGTCGCCTTTGTGGGCGCGTTTGTGTTTGAAGCCGAGGTGTTCCATGACCACGCCTCCGACCAGACTCAGGACAAGCAGAACAGCAAATACTTCAAGGGCAATCATCATGGCAGGGTCTCCTTGGGGGAGTTATTCGATAATCTGTATGGCTTCGAATTGACAGAGCGCGGCCGTTTTGCGGGCTTCGGCCTCCAGCTCCGGCGGCACCGTGTCCACCATCACCTGGGCAATCCAATTGCCGCCCAGCTTGAATAAAGCGGGACAGGCCTGGGTGCAATCTTCACATCCGGTACAGTGGTCGGCATCAATGGTGACTTTCATAGACCCCCATTCTAGCCACCCATCGCCCTCCTTTTCAAGACTTCTTTCTGCCCCATTCCTTTTTCACATTGCAAATCTGAGGTCTGACTTCATATAAACAACATGTGCGTTGAAAAATGGTTGCAGACACGCATACCTCCTCGGAAAGGCTGCTGATCGAAAACATCTCCCCCGGCTACGTCGCGGTGTGGAGGTTTTTTTCTACCTTGACCACAGTTCCCCCGCCCCATGAACCCCGCATCCCTCCCCATTCACGACATCCGCGCCGACCTGATCCGCGCCCTGTCCTCCCATTCCCGCCTCATCCTCCAGGCCCCCACCGGCTCCGGCAAATCGACGCAGGTCCCGCAAATCCTCCTCGATGCCGGCCTGCTTCCCGACGGACGCGAAATCGCCGTCATGCAACCCCGCCGCATCGCCGCCAAAATGCTCGCCCGCCGCGTCGCCTCCGAACGCCGCTCCCGCGTCGGCGACGAAATCGGCTACCAGGTCCGCCTTGACCGCTGTGCCGGCAACACCACCCGCGTCCGCTACGTCACCGAAGGTATCCTCCTCCGCGAATGGCTGCGCTCGCCCAATCTCCCCCACGTGGGCGTGCTCGTGTTCGACGAATTCCACGAGCGCCACCTCTACGGCGACCTCACCCTCGCCCAGGCCCTCCGCCTCCAGGAGACCTCCCGCCCCGACCTCAAGATCATCCTCATGTCGGCCACCCTCGACACGGACCCGCTGCAAAAATTCCTGCCCGACGCCGCCCTGCTGACTTCCCAGGGCCGCACCCATCCGGTGGACATCCGCTATCTCGACCGCGACCCGCGCGCCAGCGGCACCGACATCTGGCAGTCCGCCGCCAACGCCGCCGATTCCCTCGCCGCCCTCACCCCCGGCGACCTGCTCATTTTCATGCCCGGACGTTTCGAAATCGACCGCACCCTCGAAGCCCTCCGCCGCTCCCGCGTCGGCAAAGACGCCGACCTCCTGCCCCTGCACGGCGACCTCTCCGCCGAGGACCAGGACCGCGCCCTCGCGCCTTCCCCGCGCCGCCGCATCATCGTCGCCACCAACATCGCTGAAACGTCGCTCACCATCGACGGCGTCACCGGCGTCATCGATTCCGGCCTCGCCCGCATCGCCCGCTACGACCCCGCCCGCGGCGTCGACGAACTCAACGTCGAGCCCATTTCGCAGTCCTCCGCCGACCAGCGCGCCGGACGCGCCGGACGCACCGCCCCCGGCATCTGCGTCCGCCTCTGGACCCGCGCCGGACACGCCACCCGTCCCCCGCGCGACACCCCCGAAATCCACCGCGTCGATCTCGCCGAAGCTGTCCTCACCCTCCGCGCCCTCGGCGTGTCCGACTGGTCCACCCTCGCCCTGCCCGACCCGCCCGACGAAGCCACACTCCGCCGCAGCGAGGAATTCCTCCACGAACTCGGTGCCCTCGATGCTCAGGGACACATCACGCCTCTCGGACGCGATCTGCTCGACTACCCCGCCGACCCGCGCACCGCCCGACTGATGATCGAGGCCGAGCGCCGCGGCGTTCACGAAGCCGCCGCCCAGCTCGCCGGACTGCTCCAGGGCCGCCCGCTGCTGCAACGAAAACCCGGCTCCGCCGTCCAACAGCGCCGCCTCGATCTCTTCGGTGGCGACGGCTCCTCCGATCTGCTCCTGCAACTCCGCGCCCTCCGACACGCCGCCGACCACCGCTTCGACCGCAACGCCTGCGACGATCTCGGCATTCACGCCCTCACCGCCCGCCAGGCCCTCGAAACCGCCCGACAGTTCACCCGCATCGGCAACCGGCGCCTCGAGGCCGATATCTCCGCCGCCGACGAGGACAGCGCCCTCCGCCTCTGCCTCGCCGTCGCCTTCGCCGACCGCCTCGCCCGCCGCCGCGACCCCCACACCCGCCGCTGCGACCTCATCGACGGACGCGTCGCTGAACTCGACCCCGACAGCGTCTGCGATGCAGGAAACCTCTTCGTCGCCTGCGAAATCCGCGACCTCGCCTTCGCCAAAGTCCCCGTCCTCATCGGACTCACCCGCATCGAACCCGAGTGGCTGCGCGAGTGCTGGCCCGACCTCTTCCACGAGACCCGCGAGCTCCGCTACGACGAACAGGAGAAACGCGTCCTCTGCGAACAGCGCAAACAGTTCGGCGCGCTGATTCTGGAACGCAAACTCAGCCACGAGGTTTCCGACGACGACGCGGGCCGCCTGCTGCTCGCCGCCCTCGACAGCGGTCAGGTGCAGCTCGGCGAGTGGGACGAATCCATAGACGAATGGATCACCCGCCTCAACTGTCTCGCCGCCTGGCGGCCCGACTGGGAGTTGCCGCCGATCACCGCCGAGGACCGCCGCACGCTCATCGAACACATGCTCTCCTCCTGCCGCACGCGCAAAGACGTCAAGACCCTCGATGTCCGCCCGCACATCGAACAATGGATTTCGCACATGCAGCGGCAGCTCGTGCAGGACCACGCGCCCACCCGCATCACGCTTCCCAACGGACGCGGCGCCCGCGTGCGCTACGAAGAAGGCGCCGCCCCCGTCGTCGCCTCCAAACTCCAAGACTTTTTCGGCATGAACGAAGCTCCCGCCGTGGCCGGAGGCCAGGTCACCTGCCGCGTCGAATTCCTCGCCCCCAACGGACGCCCCGCCGCCCTCACCGACGACCTGCGCGGCTTCTGGAAAAGCGGCTACACTCTCGTCAGAAAAGACCTCAAAGGCCGCTACCCCAAACACGACTGGCCCGAGAATCCGTGAAAGGATGTGAAAACATGCACTACGGTTGTGCTTGGGGCCAGGGACTTTCTATCGCGAAAGGACACTGTGGGGCGGCGGGGGCGCCGCCTCTCCATTGTCAGATCAGAGGTCACAATGGACCCGCGGCGCCC
>CAZCFM010000063.1:13132-21043 GCA_964497855.1 uncultured Verrucomicrobiota bacterium
GGGGGCGCCGCCTCTCCATTGTCAGATCAGAGGTCACAATGGACCCGCGGCGCCCCCGCCGCCCCGATGTTCTTGAGGACCGAAGTCGCGCGTAGTCGCCTCTGTCCCCAGAGGCGGGACTGCTGTCCTTGGAGCCAGGGACTTTCTATCGCGAAAAGACACTATGGGGCGGCGGGGGCGCCGTCTCTCCATTGTCAGATCAGAGGTCACAATGGACCCGCGGCGCCCAAAACGATAACGATGCCGGGGTTAGGGTTCGCTCACCCCGCCGATGAGGACGGCGTCGGGGGCGTTTCCGCGTTTGCCAAGTCCGTGGTAGAGGCCGAGTTCCCCGAAGAGATAGATGCGGAACTCGACGGGCCCGCGGGCATCCTGCAAGGCCGGAATACCGCTCAGGTCGGCGGTGAACGGCACGCCACTGTTGGTGTTGCCGTTGGCATAACCTTTGGAAATCTCCGGGGTGACGGGTGCGCGTTCGTAGGTCTGGAATCCGTCCGTGCTCCAGCGGATCTCCACCCGGAAACCAAGCTGCTTGCGGGGATCGCGCTCCTCGGGAGACGAAGAGTAGACCCCGACGTCCAGACGCTTGAGCATCAGTGAGGCTCCCTCCTCCGGCGCGGCGACGAGCCGGAAATACAGCTCCGCATCGGGTGCGTCGCGGGTGATGACCTGGTCGCTGCCCATGGCCTGCCTGCCGAAGTGTCCATTGCCAGTGGGATTCGCCCCGACCAGTTCCAGCGACGTTTCCCGCAGCAGCAGATCGCGGCGGGTGACGGCGTGGACAGCGCGGCCCAGCTCGTTGTCAAAGCGCCAGGCAAGCAGTTCCGCCTCCACCAGCGGCACGGCGGTGACCTGGTTGGAGTAGGCGGACTCTCTCCCGCCGCTCACCGTGGTGACGATGAAGTTGTGCGTCACATCCGGCTCCAGCCCGCGCACGCGATACGGCACACCGGAGACGGTCAGGGGATGCTCGTTGTATCTGCGCCATTCGTTTTCGGTGCGGGTCTTGAACAAGAGGTTGTAGCCCTCGACCCCCTCCACCGTCGGCCAGGTCAGCAGCACGCTGCGGTAGGCACTCTGCCCCTCCAGTCCGGCAAGTCCGTAGGCCTGTCCCGGCGCAGCACAGGCGATGGAGAGCAGATCAAAGGCCGCCCCGGCGGCGCGGACGCGGATGTTGTGCAGGCCTTTTGTAAGAAAAACGCCCTCGCGGTTCTCCAGCACGCCGCCGCTGTCACCGGCAACGACGGGCTGGTGCTCGTTCACGCGGACCTCGATGCGGCCTCCGGGGGTGCTTTCCACCCGGAAAGAGTAGCGTCCAGTGGCGGGGGCCACCACGTTCCAGCTCATCCATCCGCCGGGCTGGAGAGTGGGGCCCTCCTGCAAGTGCGACCAGCTCACGCTGGTGTGTGTCAGTGTGGAGAGCAGCGGCAGTCCGTTGGTGGCCTCCTGGGGCAGCTCGTTGTTGAGTTCGCGCCAAGCGCGGATGCGGGAGTAGCGCGCGGCGTTTGCGAAGTCGTAATCAGGGATCGCGAAGTCGCGGCTGTAGTCGGTGTTGAGACTCATCCCGGCGCGGGCCATGGCCTCGACGGCGTTGCGCTCGCCGGTGACCATGCGCTCGTCGAAAAAGGAGGACTGGAATTGCAGGGGCATCTTGTTGGCGTCGCCGCCGGGATACCAGCCGCCCTCGTAGGAGATGGCCTTGAGTCCGAAGGTCTGCACGTAGCGGTACATGGACATGACACGCGCCTCCCAGTTGGAAACGTCGGGTGCGCCCTCGGCAAAGCCGCCGCCGCCGGGAATGCGCCCGGCCGTCATCCGCGCGGAGCTGGCGAGCTGGATGTTGTCCAGCAGCGCCACCGCACTTTCGTGGCGGGAGTCCCCGGCGAATCGCACGCGAACCCGCTGCCCGGGCCGGGTGGTGGTGAAGGGCACAGAACCAAAGAAGTCGAAGCCAATCTCCGGCTTGGCCCAGTAGCCGGAATGCCCCCAGGCGTCCGTGTTGGGACGGATATCCGTCTGGCTGCTGGGGGTGATGGACTGCTCCCCCTCCCCGAGGTCCGCGAAAATCCGGATGGGGTTCACGAGCTGGTTCTGGGGCGTGGGCGCCCAGGGGCGCTGATCGCGCAGGTGGGCGAGGCTGTACACCATGGCGTAGATGCCCGGCTCCGCGACCTCGAATTCGATGCTGGCCGAGCTTTGCCCGCGCAGGAAAAGATTCTGGCGGGACATGTATTTGTCCTCCAGACTGCGGCTGCGGTTGGGAATGCCGTCGCGCGAATCCTGGGTCCACCCCAGCACCAGGGAGCCGTCGGCACTCTGCTGCGGGGCGGCGGAAACGCGCAGATTCACGGGGCCGTAGGTGTGGTTGGGACTGCTCTCGCGGCGGGCGCCGTCGTACACCACGCTCCATCCCTGCCGCTTCCCGCGAATGGCCACCGCGCCATCGATGCGGATGCCGGACGGCGGCGTGATCGGCATCGGGCCGGTGTGCGGACTGTTCGCGTCCTCGCTGCTCACCACATGGTACGTCTTCCCGGGCTGCAGAATCAACGGCCAGTTGTAACTCTTGCCGGCCATCACGAAAATGGTCTGGCCCGTGCGCACCCAAACGGTCTCCCCAGGCTGCGCGCCGCGCAGGCTGACGGTCTGGCTGACCTGGATTTCGCCGCTTTCCGCGTCCATGATGTACAGGACGTGATTGCCGCTGTTGTTGGCGTGGACGTGGCGTCCCAGCTCGTACACGGCCACAGGCTGCTCGCCCACCGTGAAGGTGAAGCCTCGCAGATCATAGGCGTCCACGCCCTTGGCGGGTGCGGGAATCTCGCCAAACGCTCCCTCGGCGCGGGCCGCGCGGGCGACGATGCCGGCGCTTCCCTCGAAGGTCCAGGGGGAGTTGGCGGGAGCGAGCACGGCCACACCGTCGGGCAAAACGGGGCTTTCAAAGCCTCCGATGCCCTCGGCGGTGAGCGGGTGGGAGGTGTCCAGGCCGATGGCGTCCTCGGACGCATAGTAGGTGGCCGCGCCGCCGCCGTAGAGGAACCAGGACACGGGTCGGGCCTCGCCCGCATAGGTGCTGGCGGGGTCGGTTTTGTTGAAGTAGTTGTCGAGGAAGAAGAGCGGGTCGCGCGCCGTGTTGTTGGCATTGTCGTACT
This sequence comes from uncultured Verrucomicrobiota bacterium, assembly GCA_964497855.1. GTDB lineage: Bacteria > Verrucomicrobiota > Kiritimatiellia > SS1-B-03-39 > UBA6053 > CAYLNG01. The sequence continues at coordinate 16,285 of CAZCFM010000063.1, forward strand.
GATACATCAGCAGGGGGCGGATGCGCGGGTCGTTGCGACCGGGCGCGGGCATGGCCTCATCGCCGAACACCTGGCGGAAGAGGTTGCTCATTTCAAGGGTCCGCAGGGCGAAGAAACGCTTGCCCGCGTCAAAACCGGCCACGCTCTGGGTGGCGTCGAAACGCTTGTCGTAGTTGAGGATGGCGAAGCGGCGGCCGTCGGGACTGTCCGGGTCCGCAAGCCAGGCCTGGCGCAGCCGTTCGGGCTCGTCGCGCATCCAGCCGCCCTGCGGATACTGCCCGGCGGTGTTCCAGGGGGTCTCGTTGGAGAACTCCAGGTTCACGCGCAGATTGGCGTTGAGCGGGGGAAAGAAGGGGTCGGCGGTGGGTTGGCCGTAGGGAACGCCCTCGCGGTTGGCGCCGTGGCGGATAAGCCGGGCCATGTTGAGGATATACGCGTCATCCGCGAAATGGGGAACCTGAATATAGAGGTCACGCCCCAGACGGTTGTTGAGGAGGATTTTGTACTCGTGGTTTTCGTTGGTGTAGGACACTGACCGCCCGCGAGGGTCCACGAGGTTCCGGCCCCGGTAGAAAAAGGGACGTCTGTCCTCCCAGCGACCGCTGGGCTCGCCGCTGCGGACGTTGCCGTAGTCGGCGTTGCCGTTCACATCGTTCCAGCGCAGGGTGACAAAGGTGTCGCCCAGGGCGGAGATGGCGTCGCGCAGGAAAAACTCGTCGAGGCCGTGCGGCTCGTCCGCGCCGGGGGTGACGGGCAGCATCATGCGGATGTCCGTGACGCCCGAGTTTGGGGCGAAGGCCTGCCCCTGGGGTCCATCGCGGTCGCTGTCGCTGAAATTAGGCCAGCAATTGCCGCGGGCATGGGCGATGTTCACGCGCAGGGTGGTGGTGTTGCTCGCCGGGTCGTAGCCGTTTTCCGGACGGGTGCGCTCACCAAAAGAGGTCTGGCCGTCGGCGGAGAAAAATTCGGCGGCGTTGATATGGATGCGCACGGCGGCGCTGCCGCGGAAGGTGAGCAGGTAGGTGCCGTGCTGGAAGTCGGGATCGATGGGGCGCAACACGAAGCTGAAGTCGCGGGTGGGCCAGCCGCCGGCGCAGAATTCGAGTGGTTTCTCGCGCTCGGTGAGCGCCCCCCAGTTGGTGGAGGCGTAGAGGGCGTCGGCGACGAGAACGCCGCGTCCGGGCGGCTGGGTGCCGTTCATGGCGAGGGGTTGTATCACCTCCAGCGGGGTGGAGGGCGAGGACCAGCGCAGTGTCATGTTGGCGGGGCCGCTGCGCTCGCGGTAATCCACGCGGATTTCCACGGGTTCCCCTGCGGTGAAGGCGCGGGAGCCCGTCAGGGTTTGCATCCGCTCCTGGGCCGGCCAGTGCTCGATGAGCGGCACCCCCCAGTCCGTCGCGCCCTCCGGCCGCAGCCAGACGCGCACCGAATCCGCCTCCGCGTGCAGGGTGTAGGTTTCGCTGAAGCGGCTGGCGAGGCGGCCCTCCCAGCGGATCGAATAGTTGTCGGTGCCGACGCGGTGCTCCCGCATGTCCGGCTGACTTCCGCCCGGACGCTGGGTGTCGCCCCAGTCGAAATCCAGCCGGATGTCGCGGCGCTGGAATACTTCCTCCCCGAAATCAGGGTCTGCGAAGTAGCGGCCCAACAAGCCGGCGTCGGTAAACCCGCCGCCGATGGCCCAGAACCCGACCGTAGCGCTTTGCTCAGGCTCCGTGCCGATCCGCACCGGGTCGGGGGACTGTGAAAAACAGGACGAAGAGAGGGTGAGGGCACAAAGGGCGCACATCAGGAGAGAAAATCGATTCAGAAGAACACGCATAAGAGACTCCAAGGATACAGGGTGCATGGAAGCAGTGATAATAAGAACCCGCATCGTGCTCCGTTCAGCCCGCGAATCACAGGTCAAACCGGAACGGATTTTTGCATTTTGTTGTACGGCCATCGTTGCGTCTATGAAACCAGCGGGTTTTATGGGATACAGGGGCACCGCGCCTTCGCACCCTCTCTGGCGATTGGAACTTTTTTGCCCTCCGCGGGATTTCAACATTGCATGTCCGCCCGGAATCGAAAATAATGACCCTTCATCTAACGCTTAGGAGTCCACATGAGTCATGTTCCGCTGGTTGAAAATTTTATGACGGCCAAAGTTGTCACCTTGAATCCCGAGATGGATATTTATGAAGCCATCCTCAAGATGATGAAACACGACGTTTCCGGCGCCCCGGTGGTGGACGGCGAAACGCTGGTCGGCATGTTGTCGGAAAAAGACTGCATGGGGATTTTTGCCGCCGCCGCCTACAGCGACCTGCCCCGCGGCACTGTCGCCGAATACATGATCATGCACCCGGAAACCATCGGACTCAAGGCCGACCTCTTCACCGTAGCCGGCATCTTCATGCACCGCCCCTACCGCCGCCTCCCGGTCGTCGAGGGCGAAATCCTCCGCGGCGTCGTCAGCCGCACCGACGTCCTCCGCGCCAGCGTCGAACTCTGGCGCCACCCCGATGGCCGCGCCTGGTCCGATTCCAAATACCTCTCGCCGGATATCAAGGCGATGCTGGACCGCTGATGAGCGGCGACCCCGGCCTCGACCTCTTTGCCCGCTACCTTGAAGGCGAAAAAAACGCCTCGCCGCACACCCTGTCGAATTACGCCCGGGACATCGAACAGTTCATCGCCTGGCGCTGGCCCGGCGCGAACCCGCCCCATGCCTGGGAAACCATCGTGCGCGTGGACGCCCGCGCCTACCTCATTCAGGTCCAGAAAAACGGGGCCAAAGCCACCACCACCGGACGCAAACTGTCCAGCCTGCGCAGTTTTTTCAAATTCCTGCACCGCGAAGGACGTGTTGAACAAAACCCTTTCAAAGGGCTTTCCACGCCCCGCAAGGACCGCAACCTGCCCGAAATCCTCAGTCCGGCCCAAATCGGACGTCTGCTCGACACGCCGAAACAGGTCCACGCCGCTTCCGGCGAAAGCGACGAATTCCATCGCTACGCCGCCGCCCGCGACGAAGCCATTCTGGAAGTCCTCTACAGCAGTGGCATCCGCATCAGCGAACTCAGCGGACTGCGGGAGGACCGCGTCGATCTTTTCGGCGGCGTGCTGCGCGTGCTCGGCAAAGGCCGCAAGGAACGCCTCTGTCCCCTCGGCGGACCCGCCGTGAACGCCCTGCACGCCGCCCTCGAAGCCCGCGAAGGCTTCCTCGCCTCCCTCGGACGCTTCAAGCGCCCCCCGGCCCTGTTCCTCAACAAATCCGGCACGGCCCTGAGCAACCGATCCATCCAGCGCATGATGAAAACGATGCTCCAGGCCGCCAATCTTCCCGAAGATCTCTCCCCGCATTCTCTGCGCCACTCCTTCGCGACGCACCTGCTCGACGCCGGGGCCGATCTCCGCAGCGTTCAGGAACTCCTCGGACACAGCAGCCTCTCCACCACCCAGATTTACACCCACGTCTCCATCGAACACATGAAAGACGTCTACAAAAAAGCCCACCCCCGCGCCTGAGGGCCGATATCAGGATTTCCCTTGTCCAGTATTCAATATTGCACCATGCACTGTTGCGTTCCGAGGGTCGGAACCCGGCAAGAGGAGCTCTTCCGTGACTCGGAAGCCGTCTGGAATTTGTAAGGTTGGATCGCCGCAGGGGATTTGTGAATATGAACTTCTTCAAAAAAGACCCTTCCGCCAAACTCCGTGCCGAATACGAACGCCTCATGAAAGAGGCCATGCTCGCCCAGCGCGCCGGCGACATCGTGAAAAGCTCCGAACTCAACGCCCAAGCCGAGAAAATCTTCGCGCAGCTGCCCTCCTGACGTTAATCCGGTACAAAAAAAGTCGGGGATAGGGGTTTGACTTCCCTGCTGAAGAGCGGATATAGGACCATCCCCCCTTTCCGTCCATGATCAAACTCGGTAAAAAAGTACAATATGCTCTCGTGGCCCTGTTCCATTTGGACCGGGTCTCCCCTGGCTCGCGCGTAAACACGCACGAGCTGTCCCAGCGTTATGCGATCCCCGAGCAGCATTTGGGCAAAGTCCTGCAGCGCCTTAGCCGCCACGGACTGCTGGCCTCCGTGCAGGGGGTCCAGGGCGGCTACGAATTGCGGCGAGCCCTCTCCGACATCCGGCTGGGGGACCTGATTTTGGCCGTGGACCCGGAGCAACACCGCCCTGCGCCCGCTGGCCACACGATTCTGACTGTTTTTCCCGCCTGCTACGTCCAGGGCCTCGCGCGGGAAGTCGAACGCCGCGCCATCGAACAGCTTTTTTCCCTCTCGCTCACCACCCTGCTGAGCGAGTTGAAGTTGCCCGAAACCCGTTTGTTGACCCTGGAGGAAGCCGGATGAGTGATGGACCCCTGACTGTGGATCAGGTGCGCGACGTGCTTAAAAACGTCGTTGACCCCGAGATCCAATACAACATCGTCGATCTGGGCCTCATTTATGAAATCAGTGTCGCCCCGGATATGTCGGTGGCGATTCAAATGACGTTGACTTCACCAGCCTGTCCTTTTGGTCCGATGATCATTCACGATGTGCGCGAGTCCGCCCTGTCCGTCGGAGCCACCGATGTACAAATCGAACTCGTCTGGCAGCCCCCCTGGAGTCCCGAACGCCTCACCGACGAGGCCAAACTCGATCTCGGCTTCGATCTTTAACTCCCCTCTTTATCCCTTATCCCTTATCCCTTCTTCCCCACCCCTCTAACCTCTCCCCTCACCATGTCCGACCTGAACATCATCAATCTTCACGCCA
>CAZCFM010000064.1:0-16689 GCA_964497855.1 uncultured Verrucomicrobiota bacterium
TGCGAAAGGCGGTAACAAGTTCCCGCACTCCAAGGCCTTTTCAAAGCGGCTTCGCTGCACTCAGGCATCGTGCTTGTGCTGCGAAAGGCGGTAACAAGTTCCCGCACTCCAAGGCCTTTTCAAAGCGGCTTCGCCGCAAAAAAAAAACTGGCACCCCGGGCGGGACTCGAACCCACTACCTCAGGATTAGGAATCCTGCGCTCTGTCCTGATGAGCTACCGGGGCACCTCTGGGGCCATTGATTAACGATGGGGAAGGGCGGGGGCAAGAATGGAATCGTTTATTCCATCGTAAATGCGTCCGGATCGGCGAGGAAACGGAGGAGGATGGGACGGACGGTGTCGGGGAAGCGGAGGACGCCGTCGCAGTGGCCGGCGCCGGGAATGATCCAGAGGTGCTTGTTGGGCCCGGGGGCGAGTTTGTGCAGGTGCTGGCTGTGTGGATAGGGGATCACGCGGTCGTGGTCGCCATGAATAAAAAACAGAGGCAGGGGCTTCATTTCGCGCAGGGCGTCGTCGGCATCCAAACCGCCACTGACAAAGAGGGGGCGCAGGGGGCGGAGCCAGATGAGCCACCAGGGAAGGCGCTTGAGGTTGTCGGCGGCGATGCGTCCGTAGCTGATGAAGGTGGAGTCGATGATGGCCGCGCGCACGGGGCTGTTGCTGCGGAGCATGCTTTGCAGGGCCACCGTTCCGCCGAGGCTTTGTCCCCACACGAACAGGGGCGTGTCCGGACTTTTGGCGGCGGCGAAATCGATGGCCGCCACGCCGTCGCGCACCAGGCCCTTGCGGCTGATCTTGCCCTCGGAACGTCCGTATCCGCGGTAATCAAACACAAAGAGGTTGTAGCCGGCGGCGGGAAGCCATTCGAGGAAGCCGACGTGATTGCTCATGTTGAGGGCGTTGCCATGGAACTGGACAACCGTCCCTTTGGCCTCCCCGGCGGCCGGGAGCCACCAGCCACTGAGGCGCGTGCCGTCGGACGCGGCGAAGGTTTCGTGACTCCAGCGCTGTCCGCGGGTCTCGGGCGTCGCCTCCCAGGCGCGGGTGGGGTAATAAAAAAGGCCATTGGCGCAGCCGGGGATCAACACGAGCAGTCCGGCGAGCAGGAGGAGGGAGATTCCGTGCCTGCTGAGAAGGGATTTCAGTCGAAACATAAGGTTTGTCCTTGGTGAAAGAGGGCTTCAAAGTCGTCGTAGAGCACGCGCTCCGCGGCGGGAGTCCAAATGCCAGCCTGGATGCGGCGGGCGACTTCTTCGAGCGTCGCCAGCGCGGCGGAGGCGAGTCCGGCTTCTTCGGGCCAGTTGCAGAGGGCGGTCTCCCGCGTGTTTTTGGGCATTTGCAGATAACAGACTTCCATCGGACGTGTTGGGTCGATCTCCGGGAGGGACTGCGCGAGCCAGCGATAGAGCGGCAGCTGGAGGTCGGTCCAGCGCCGCGTTTTGCCGCCGACGTCCACCTGCCAGTCGGGATGTTCCGGGCGCGCGGGGCCGAGATGGGCCTTGGCGGGGTCCTGGGCCGTGTCGGCGCTTTTGTAGTCGATGATGCGGTAGCCGAGCGTGGGGTGTTGGTCGATGCGGTCGATGGTGCCGCGAAGGAGAAGTCCGCCGCAGTCGCGCTCGCAGGGTGTTTCGAGATACATCGTGGTCCAGCCTTCGGCGCGCATCGCCAGATGGAGAGGGCCGACGGCGTGCAGGCGTTGTTGGGCGCTGTTTTCAAAGACGCGGAGGGCCATGCTGCGTTCGGGGCCGTAGGCGCGGGAGAGGTGGGTGGCGAGCAGAGAAGTGGCGGCCTCGTTCCAGGCGTTTTCGGTGGGGGGATCGAGGCGGGCGAGTTCTTTGAGCACGGCGTGGAGGATGTTGCCGAAGTGGGAGGCGTCGGGCTCGCGGGCGAGGTCGTCGACGCTGCGCATGGCGAGCACATGGCGGAGGTAAAAGCGGGTGGGGCAGCGGAGGTAGTCCTTGACGGCGGAGACGGAGAGTTTTTCGAGGCGGCGGGCGGGGGCGCGGCCGACGCGGAGCTGAAGGCCGGGCGCGGGCGGCGGAGCCTGGCGGGCGGGTGGGGGTTCGTGGAAGAGCAGGGCGGCGCGGCGGAGCAGGGCCTCGTGGGAACAGGCGAAGAGCAGGCGGGAGGGACGCAGCGGGTTGCCGTCGTGATCGCGTTTAAGCACCCAGACGCGCAGAGCGCCGTCGGGGCGGGAGCAGGCGAGGCTGTGGAAGAGGAAGGCGTCGCGGGCGAGCCAGTCGCGGTCGCTGCGCAGGTTGAGTTCGGCGCGGAGGCTGTCGGGCAGGAAGGGATCGGCGACGCGGGTGGAGGGCACGACGCCTTCCTGGAGGCCGATGAGGAGGAGGGAGGGCGCGGGATGGTAGGAGAGTTCGAGCCAGCCCTCGGCGGTGACGTCGCCTTCGACGCGCGGCGGGTCGATGGTTTCGGCGCGGAGGACTTCGAGCAGGACGGGCAGGGACGGGGGGCGACCGGCGGCCTGGCGTCGCTGGGCTTCCTGCAGAATGTCGGCGGTGGCGGAGAAGGCGCGGAGGGCGAAACGTTCGTCGGCGTTGGCGGGGTCGAGGGCGCGTCCGGCATAGACGTCGCGCAGGACTTCCAGCCAGGCCTCGGGCGTGTCGGCGCGGAGCCAGTGTTGGATGCGTTGCCAGGCGTCGCGGAGTTCCGATTCCGGCAGCAGGGCGTCGAGGACGGCGGCATTCACGGGCAGGTGGTCGGTGGCAAAGCGGTCCCAGGCGGCGAGAAGGCGTTCGGGCTGTGGGGACAGTGCGGCGAGAAGGTCGGGCTGACGCCAGAGGGCGCGGAGGGAGCTGGGGCTGTCCTCGCTGCGCTGGGTGTGGAGGGCGGCGAGAAGGCGGGTGGGGGCGGCGTGTTCGAGGCTGACGGGTTTGGGATGGTAGAGGAGGCGGCCGAGCTGTTCGAGAGCCTCGCGGACGGGCGGGGCAAACTGATCGTCGAGCAGGCCAAAGGCGAGGGCAGGGGAGGGCGGAGCGTCGGTGAAGGTTTCGATCATGCGGCGCTGGAGATCGTCGGGGTCGGCGAGCAGTTCGATCCAGGTGTCGTCCGGGGTGCCGGGGCCGACCTGCCGTTCGCGCCAGAGCGGGGAGGGGCGTCCCCAGGTGTCGAAGGCGTCGGCCTCGGAGGCGGGGGCGTGGATCCAGACCTCAATGCGGGGGGAGTCGAGGGCGTCGAGTTCCTGCAGGCGGCGCAGGACGAGGGCGGAGGGATCGGGAACGGCGGCGAGGACGATGCGTTGGATTCCGGGCCCGGGCAGAAAGCTGGCGGCGGCGGCGCGTTTGGCGTCGCAGGGGTCGTGGAGGCCGAGGGCGGCGAGGGCGGCGCGGTAGCGGGTTTCGAGGCCGGCCATTTCGGACCAGCGTTTTTGTTCGGAGAGCATGGGATGCTGCTCGGCGACCTGGGCGAGGTCCAGGCCGGCATCGAGCAGCTCTTCGCGGAGGCCCTGGAGGTGGCGGCCGAAGTCGAGGGCGGCGCTGGGCGTGAGGGCTTCGCCTCGTCCGGGGAGGAGGCTGGGGAGTTCGTCGGGGGAGCAGCCGGCGAGGGTGTCGCGCCAGGCGGCCAGGACATCGAAGGCGTGGGCGACGCGGATGTCGGCGGCGGGCTGGAGCAGAAAGGAGGGCGGGCGGACTTCGAGGGAGAGCAGGGCGGTGCCGCCGCGGGCGCGCCATTCGCGGGTGAGGGTTTCGCGCAGGCGGCGTCCGGACTGTCGGGTGGGGGCCAGGATGAGGCAGTGGCCGAGATGGAGGGGGCCAGAGCCGCTGGCGGGAAGCAGGCGGTCGCAGATGGAGGCGAGCAGGGGGCGGTTCCAGTCGAGAAAGTGGCGGGTGGGCATGGTGTTAATAGCGGTAGCAGGGATGGAGACCGAAGGCGGAGGGGTGGTGGCGGATGACGGGTTTGGGTCCGAGGGGGAAGCCGATGACCTCGACGATGTCGAAGCGGATGGCCTCGGGCTGGGGTTGCAGGCGGCGGGCGTAGCGGAGGGCGGCGCGGTTGAGGTTGTACTTTTTGTCCTTGTCCACGGCTTTGCGCGGGGCTTGGAGGCCCTCTTCGCGACGCGTTTTGACTTCGATGACCACCAGCACGTTGCCCTCGCGGGCGAGGAGGTCGATTTCGTCTTTTTTACCGACGCGCACGCGTCGTCCGAGAATGCGCAGGCCGCTGCGGCGCAGGAAAAGTTCCGCCTGTTTTTCGCCCCAGCGCCCCAGACGCAGGTGCGGCGGCTCGAACAGGGGGTAGGGAATCATCCGCAAAAGGTGCAGCAGCGACATACCCGACCCTTAGAACTCTTCACCGGAAAGATAAATCAAAAAAGCGGGCCTCGTTGTGTCGGGCATGTTCCAAACAGCACCTGATTCGAAGGATTTCGATTGCAGGAACTCTTTGCAGGTCTTATCAGACAGCCATGCACGCCTATCAAAAGCTCCTTCAACACATCCTGGACCATGGGGTTGACAAAACGGACCGCACCGGAACCGGCACCCGCAGCGTGTTTGGGTATCAACTGCGTTTCGATTTGTCCGAAGGATTTCCGCTGGTGACCACGAAGAAGCTGCACCTGAAGTCCATCATTTACGAGCTTCTCTGGTTTCTGCGGGGGGATACGAACGTGAAGTGGCTGCAGGAGCGCGGCGTGCGCATTTGGAACGAATGGGCGGACGAAAACGGCGACCTGGGACCTGTCTACGGCAAACAATGGCGTTCCTGGGGCAAGGCGGATGGCGGGACCGTGGACCAGATCAGCGAGGTGCTTCGCATGATTCGCGAAACTCCCGATTCCCGGCGCATGATCGTCAACGCCTGGAACGTGGGCGAACTCGATCAGATGGCGCTCTTACCCTGTCATGCGCTGTTTCAGTTTTACGTGGCCAACGGCAAACTGAGTTGTCAACTCTACCAGCGCAGCGCGGATGTTTTCCTCGGCGTGCCCTTCAACATTGCCAGCTACGCGCTGCTGACCCAGATGATGGCGCAGGTCTGCGGGCTTCAACCCGGCGATTTCGTACACACCCTCGGCGACGCGCATCTCTACAACAACCACCTCGATCAGGCCCGGCTGCAACTCACCCGCGAACCGTTTCCGATGCCGCGCCTCTGGCTGAATCCGGAGCGCAAATCCCTGTTTGATTTCGATTATGAGGATATCAATATCGAGGGATACCAATGTCATCCGGCCATCCGCGCCGAAGTCTCGGTGTGAGGCCCTCCTCCGCAAATGAAGAAAGAAGTCACCTTGCTGTCCTGAAATCACCTGACTTCAAGAATGATTCTCCCGCTCGACAAATCCGGATGGAGGCGTACTGTGACGTCCATGAAGCTGAGTTTCGATTCATGTACCAAAGCCGTGGTGTCGCGATGAGCCGCACGCGCATCGCCTTGATCGCCGCCGTGGACCGGCATCGCGTCATCGGACGCAACAATCAGCTCCCCTGGCGTCTGCCGAACGACCTCAAGCGCTTCAAGGAACTCACGCTCGGACATCCGGTGCTGATGGGGCGCAAAACCTGGGAGTCGATTGGGCGTCCCTTGCCCGGACGCCGCAATCTGGTGCTGAGCCGCGATCCGGCCTTCCGTGCCGAAGGCGCGGAGGTCGTGCACAGTCCGGAGGAGGCCCTTCAGGCGCTGTCGTCCTCGCCCATGCTCTTTGTGATCGGCGGGGAAACCTTGTACCGTCATTTTTTGCCTCTGGCGACGGACCTTTTTCTGACCCACGTTCACACGGACGTTGAGGGTGGAGACGCCTTTTTCCCGCCCATTCCCGGGGGGATGTTCAGCGAAATCTGTCGAATGCCGCACTCCGCCGACGCGCGCCATCCTTTCGCCTACGATTTTGTGGACTATGAGAAAACCCGTTGACATCGCGCAGACTCCGCAGCGTTTTTCCCTGCGCGTGCGTCGGGTTGTCGCGCATGGAGCCGGTGTTTATTCGCTGTTTCTCGATCCTCCGCCCTTTGTGTATCAACCCGGCGACTGCGTTTCGGTTTTTTCCAGCGACGGGACCTGCAGCCGTCCCTACAGCTTCGCCTCCGCGCCGCAGGACCCGGAGATGGAGCTTCTCATTCGCCGCATTCCCGGCGGACGTGTGAGTGATCGCCTCTGCGGACTTCCGCCCGGCGCGCAGGTGGACATCAGTCCGCCTTTTGGCTGGTTTCGTCCGCAGCTCCCGCCGAACGCCCCGAAAATCGCCTTCGCCACGGGCACGGGAATCGCGCCATTTCTTTCCGCGCGGCGTTCCGGGGCCCCGCCGCCGCAGCAGCTCTTCTGGGGGCTGCGCGACGAACGGGACGCGGTCGGACGCGAGCTGTTTCCGCATCTGAGGCTCTGCGTCAGCCCCCGGCGCATCACCGAATATCTCAACGACGTCCTTCTCCGCGACGACGCACACTATCACCTTTGCGGATTGGACCGGATGATTGAAGAGGTTGCGGCGTTTCTTCAGTCCCGCAGCATTTCCGACGAGCGAATTCATCGCGAGGTTTTTTTCACGGGATTGACAAGTGCCTCTTCCTAAAGCAGGATACAGCTTGTGAAAATCACCTTTCTTTTACTCGGCCTGTTGACCTGCTGTTCTCTGCTCTTCGCCGATGGCGTGCCCGCGGAGATCCGCGAGCGTTTGCAGCGCGCGGAAGAGAATGTGCGCCTGGCGGAGGCCACCGAGCGCCGCATCGAACGCGGGTTGGATGCGCTGCGTGCCGACCCCGACAGCGATCCAACGGCGGTGACGACGATGGAACGATATCTGGAAGAAGTCCGGTCCATCCGCGGCACCCACGAAAAGGCGCTGGACGATCTGCGTGCGCTTGCCGGAAACGATACGCCGATCACCGATCCGGTGGTTGAGCAGGGCCTGCGCGAGTTCGAGGCGTCGCTCGCGTCCTTGCCCAAAGCGGAAGATCCGGTGGACGAAATGGAACTGTTGGACCGTGAATTTGAAAAATCCCTGGGTGCCTTTGACAAGATGATCGAGGAGCATTTGGCCCGCGTCCGCACGGCGATGGATACGCGACTGGCGCAGGCTTCAGCGGCGGCGACGGGTCCGGCGCAGGCGGCGGCGGAGGCCGCTGCATTGTTGCGCGGCATGGGCGTCGATCCGGGCGTGCCGGGGGGAAAAGAACCGGGCGTGCCGGGAGGCAAGGAGTCCGGCGAACAGACGGCGGGAAGCGGCACCCCTGCTTCGCCTGCGGGAGAAAACACCGGCACTTCGGGCGCACAAGGAACGCCAGGCACTCCCGGAAGCAAGGCCGGTGCCGGTGGCGGGGGCAGCCGTCCCGAGCGGCAGGATGAAGATATTGTCGCCCGTCAACTGCGCGAGGCGGCCGAAAACGAAACCGACCCAGTCCTACGGGAGAAATTGTGGAAAGAATACGAAGCCTATCTCGACGGCCGTTCCTGATTTGCGCGGCACTGATGCTGCTCGCGATGGCGGGTTGTGCGACGCCTGTGCGCCGCATGCCTCCGACCACGATTCATATTTCCCCGGCACCCCCGCCGCCGGAAGAGCGTTTGTCGGTGGGAATCGAAGTTTTCGGCACAGGACCTGTCGAAAGCGATGCGTTGGAGGACCAGCACACGAACGTGGACATTCGCAAAGCGGAAACGCAGTTTATGCCCTATCACCTCAAGGCCACGCTGGATCAGTCGGGGTATTGGGGCGAGGTCCGGGTGGTTCCGCCTGGAGGCTTGGGCAATGATTTGCTCGTCGCCTGCACCATTTTGTCCTCCAACGGCGAGCACCTGCGTCTGCGGGCGGTGGTGACGGATGCGCAAGGCTACACCTGGCTCAACAAACTGTATGAAGACCGGGTGGACAAAGATGTCTACAATGGTTCTGCGCCGGGAAAAGTGGACCCCTTCCAAAACATGTACAACTCGCTGGCAAACGACATGGCGGCGGTGCGGCGGCGCATGGACTCCCTGGCGGTCAAACAACTCCGACGCACCACCGAATTGCTTTTCGCGGCGGAGCTATTGCCCAAAGCGTACGGGGAGTACATTCGTTTGACGCCCCAGGGAAAACGGGAGGTGGTTCGTTTGCCGGCGGAGGACGACCCGCTCTGGAAACGCGTGGAGAAAATCGGCGAGCGAAACCGCGTGTTTTACAACGCCCTCGATGCCTCCTACGAGCCCTTTTACAAAAGTCTCTGGCAACCCTATCTGGACTGGCGGCGTTACAATCTTGTGGAGCAGCTTTCCATTCGTCAGGCCCGATCCGACGGCCTCAAACAGGCCGCCGCCGGCATCATCATGATCGCCGCCGCGATTCTGCTGGAGGTGAACGACGTGAACAATTCCTCCACCATCCGCGATGTGTTGGTCATCGGGGGCACGCAGGTGATCATCAATGGCATCAATATTTCCAAAGCCGCGGACATTCATCGGGAGACCTTGCAGGAATTGGCGGATTCATTCGGGTCGGATGCCAAATCAGTGCAGGTGACGCTGGAGGGGCAGACCGTGACCCTGACGGGCTCGGTGCGGGAACAGATGGAGCAGTGGAAGGATCTGTTGCGCAAAATGCACGAGAAGGAATTTGACGTTCCGGTGGAAGGTCCGTGATGGAAGACGGACTTCTTGAACCCATCGCGATTCAAAAACAAGCGCCCTCAAAAAAACCAAAAGGAGATGGGGCCGCGAAAGTGTTCTGGATCGCGCTTGCGCTTCTGGTTCTCGGGGTGGGGGGACTGTTTGCGCTGCGTGAAAAAACAGACAGCGTGAAGACCCCGCATTTTCCGACGCCCACCCCTCTCCCCCCGCCGACCCCCACGCCGGACCCGGCTCTGCGTGCAGCGGCGGAGGCGGCGTTGGGTGCGTTTATGACCGATTTCACGCCCCTGCGCAGCGAACGGGCCGATCTCTGGGCCGCCCAGGCCTGGACCGCCGTGCTGGAGGCGCAGAAAACCGCGGACGGCGCCATGGCGGCCCGCGACTTTGTGCAAGCCGAAGCGGCCTACCGCGAAGCCCTGTCGCGTTTGACGAAGGTGAAACTGGAACGCGGCACGGCGGCGAGCCGTCTGATGCCGGAGGCGAAAGCGGCTTACGCAAAAGGGGATTCGGCCGCGTCGGTTGAACGTCTGGAGGCCTTGTTGATGCTCGAACCAAGCTCCACCGAAGCGCAGAAACTGCTGCCGCGCGCCCGCGTGGCCGATCAAAGTTTTGCGCGCTTGACGGCAGCGCGTGACGCGGCTTCCCTCGAACAATGGGCACCCGCCTGGGTGGAACTGGAGCATCTGTCGGCTCTGGATTCGGAATTTCCGGGCACAGAGCCCTTGCGAAGTCAGGTGGCCAATACGCTGGCGGCGGAGGAGTTTGACGAGTGGATTTCCGGAGCGTTGTTGGCCCTCAGCAGCGGGGACATCGACCGGGCCGACGCCTTGTTGAAACGCGCGGCGGGTTTCCGTCCGCAGCATCCGGCGGTTCTTGATTTGCGGGAACAGGTCCGTTACGTCAAGGTGCAGCGGGAAGTGCTGACATTGCGGGACCGCGCCGATGACCTGGAACGCGAAGAGAAATGGCGGGAGGCGCACGAAGTGTGGCTGCGCATGAAAGCGCTCGACGAACAGGCTCCCTGGATTGGCGAGGGACGGGACCGCACCTTGCGCTGGAAAACCCTTGAGGAACGCATCGCCCAGGCCACTGCCGCCCTGTTGAGTCCGCAGGCGGAAACGCTGGCCAAGGAAATTCCGACCCTTGTGGAATTGCCGCCGGGACTCAAAACCAAAGCAGAGACCTTTGTGCGCACCTGGACGCTTCAACACACCCCCGTGAAGGTGCGGCTCGTTTCGGATCAGGAAACCCTGATTACCCTGCAACGGGTGCGCCGTTGGGCCGAACCCTTCCGCGAGCAGACTGTGGAACTGAAACCCGGTTCCTACGTTGCCACCGGCACGCGGCTGGGGTATCGCGATATTCGGGTGGCCTTTGAGGTCAAACCCGGTGCGGCGGACATGAGCATTGATATCCGCTGCACGGAGGGGATTTGATGACGCACTCCCCGCAGGATGAGGAGCTGTTGGAGCCCGTCGCGTTGCAGAGGACCGTGGCGCCGGGGGGCGTTGCCAAAGGCCGTCCCGCTGCGTCCGTGTTGCTGATGCTGTTGTTGGGTCTGTGGGCGCTGGCCGTGTATGCGTTTTTCAGCCGGAAAGACGTTGCAGTGGAGTTGCCGCTGGAGGCGGGGGCGACTGCGCAGCCTGTGGCGACGGCAACGCCCACGCCTCTGCCCACCGCCATTCCCACAGCGGTTCCGCCGGCTCTGCGCATTGAAAGCCAGCCGCCCGGCGCGTCGGTGCTCCGCAACGGACGATTTGTCGGCGTCACGCCGCTGTTGCTGAGCGATCCGAGGGCAGGGGAGCCGTTGCAACTGACCCTGTCCGGTCACGCGCCGAAAATGCTGGTTTTGCAGCCGCAGGAGATGGCCCCGACGCTTCGCGTGGAGCTGGAGCAGCAGATGGGCACGATTCGAGTGATACTGGACCCGCCCGGGGCCACATTTTATCTCAATGGCGAACAGAGGGAGATTCCGCCCGATGGACGCCTGCTGCTTCCGCAACGGGAGCAGGTCCTGCGGGCCGAAGCCCCCGGACACCGCACGCGCGAAATGCGTGTCACCCCCGCCGCCGCCTACGAACGCAATGTGGAGCTTCGATTGACGGCGGAAAGTCCCTGAGGCAACAACAACGAAGTCCCGTAAAGGTCCGCCGCGCCGGATTTGTATTCGCCCTCTACGTGACCCGCTGCAACATCCACAGAGTGAGGTCGCGGAGGCGTTCGCTGGGGTGATCGATGTGCTCGAGGATGTCGAGGGCGGCCTGGGTGTGGCGGGCGGCTTCCTGTTGTGCGCGTTCGAGGCCCCAGAGGGATACGGCGGTGAGTTTATGGTTTTCCTCGTCGCTTTTGGCGGGTTTGCCGAGGACTTCGGTGGATTGGGTCGCGTCGAGGATGTCGTCGAGCATTTGGAAGGCGAGGCCGAGGTGCAGTCCAAAGGCCCCCATTTGTTCGACGCGCGCGGCGCAGGCCCCGCCGACGATGGCGCCGCAGCGGCAGGCGCAGGAGATCAGGCGGGCGGTTTTTTCGGTGTGGATAAAGAGGAGCTGCGACTCGTCGGGAGGCTGGTTTTCGGAAGCAAGGTCCTCAACTTGTCCGCCGATGACGCCGAGGGAGCCGCCGGCGCGGGCGAGTTCGGCGACGAGGGCGTTGGGCGGATGCGGGGGAGGTACGGGTGTGGCGGCCATCCAATCGAAGGCGAGGGTGAGGAGGGCGCAGCCGGCGAGCAGGGCATTGGCTTCGCCGTAGCGGATGTGGGTGGCGGGGAGACCGCGGCGCAGGTCGTCGTCGTCCATGCAGGGGAGGTCGTCGTGGACGAGGGTGGAGGCGTGGAAAATTTCGAGGGCGAGGGCGGGGCGGAGGGCGCGGAGGGGCGGGGCGCCGAAGAGAGCGGCGGTGCTGAGGGTCAGGATGGCGCGGAGGCGTTTGCCGGGGTTGAGGCAGGCGTAGCGCATGGCCTCGTGCAGGACGGGCGGACGGGTGTCGGCGGACGGCAACGCGGCGGCCAGTTCGTGGTCGATGCGCTGACGCCAAGCCTGGAGCCATTCGGGAAGGGGCAGGGCGTCGTCGGGAAGGGGGCAAGAGCTGTCATTGACATTCATGGCTATCCCGTTATACATTTCCTGAAGCGAATCAACCCATCAAACCAGAACCTGGAGCATTGAATGCCGACCTATGATTATGCGTGTACGGAGTGCGGCTACGAGATGGAGGCTTTCCATTCGATGACTGCGCCTGCCCTGAAGGATTGTCCGACCTGCGGAAAACCGGGGTTGCGGAAAAAGATTGGCACGGGTGCCGGACTGTTGTTCAAGGGCAGCGGGTTCTACACCACCGATTACCGCAGTGAAGGCTACAAAAAAGCCGCGAAATCGGATACGGCCCCCGCGTCTGCCCCCGCGTCCGCTCCCGCCGCCCCTGCGGCTCCGGCGGCAAAACCTGCATCGGCGGCTGCCGGATGACCAAACACCGTTTCAAAGAGGAACCCCGCATTGACTGTCCGAGCTGTGGACAGAGCAATCGTCTGGGGTCTTTTATTTGTTCACGGTGTGGGGCCCGTATTTATAGTCAGATGCAACGGGCCCCGAGCATTCGTCAGCGCATCACGGGCGGACCGCGTGCGGCATTACGAAATGCCGTGTTGGCCGGGCTGGCGGTGTGTGTGTGCGTGGTGATGTTGCTGGCGGCCTGGCCCTATGTGCCCGTGGGAGAAATGGGCACGCGCACTGAGGATTTTGTGTCCGCCCTGTCCCAACTGGAAGCGCAGGTGCAACAGGGCGTCCCCGTGACGCCACTCGTCCTGCGCGAGGCCGCGATCAACCGCTGGATCGCAGACCGCAACCCGCCGCTGAAGCAAATGCGGGTGGACATTTCGCCGGGACGCCTGGTTCTGATCGGCAATGAGTCTATCGGTCCCTTCACCCTGGGCACGCGCATCGTCGCTGTCACGGACAAGGAAAGTGGGCGGGTGCAGGTGCAAAGCGCATGGATTGGGCATTTGCCCTTGCCCCGCTCCAGGGCCCGGAGTCTGTTCTCCGGCCTTGCGCGCCGCTTCCAGTTCGGTTTTCTGCCGGAGGCGCTCTGGACGGATGTCGCGATCCTGCGCCTGGATGCAGGGGCCATGCAGGTGGGTCCCCCGCCGGAGGAGCGCTGAGGTGCGGATTTTGTTGCAACGCGTATCCGAAGCCTGGGTGGAGGTGGAGGGAAAGGTCGTGGGGCGGATTTCAACGGGGTTCCTGTTGCTTGTGGGCGTTGGACATCGGGATACCGCCGCGGATGGGGAATGGCTTGCCCGCAAAATCGCTGGATTGAGGGTGTTCCCGGATGAGGCCGGCAAAATGAACCGTTCCCTGGCGGAGGTGGGCGGTGCATGCCTCGCGGTCAGTCAGTTCACGCTCTATGGCGATTGTTCGAAGGGTTTCCGACCGGGCTTCACGGAAGCGGCCCCGGCGGAAAAAGGGAGGGAGGATTTTGAGGCGTTTGTGAAGGCGCTGCGGGCGCAGGGTCCCCGGGTTGAGACCGGTGTTTTCCAGGCGGACATGCGCGTACATCTGGTCAATGAAGGTCCGGTGACCCTCTGGCTGGAGCGGGAAACGGGAGTCTGACATGCGCAGCCTGCTTCTGTTGTTTCTGACACTGAGTCTCTGTTCCGCGCAGGAAAAACCAGACACCTGGCGGGTGCAGGGAACTGCGGATGGACGTTTTCAGGTGGCGGGAAACAATGCGGAAGATGTGCAAAATGTGCTGATCTGGTGTTCGCGTTCTCTGGAGGAGCTGGAAAAACAGTTTCGCGTCGGGATTCCCTTTGACAGGGGACAGACGCTGAGCATCATCCTGCAACCCGGTCTTGAAGCTGTGCACATTCGGGGACATGCACGCTCATCACAGGAGATTCTGCTTCCTGAAAACGAGGAAAATGGACGGGTGCTTGCCGAGGCCTTTGTGCGCGTTTGTTTGCAGCGGGTTTTAGGAAAAGAAGCCCCTGAATGGTTGATCGTCGGGTTTGCCCCGTCCCTGTTGACCGACGAAACAAAACGTCTGTTTGAAGAATCGCTGATGTCGGGGGATTGGGATCGGCTTCCCCCGCCCGAAGCCTTGATGCATGTGGCCTCGCAGGTCCATCCGCAGCGACATGTGGCCGCACTGTGGTTGCATCGATGGTTGTCCCGCAGCGACGGACCCCTGCGACAGAATGCCCCGGATTTCTGGCGCGTGATTGCAGCGCAGCCCCAGCCCCCGGTCGAACAGTGGATGCGCTGGGGGCAGGCGCGGGATCTGCGCGACCTGCACATCGGCTGGGATTTGTGGAGACAAGGGGAACAAAACACCTTGATGGCCGAACTGCGGATCGAGTCGCTTGCTTCCGCGAGACTGGATGAATGGCTGCGGGTCCGTCCGGCGGAACTGGGGCTTGATGGAGGTCCGCCACGCTATGAATCTCTTTCGTTGCCCGCAGTGGAGGCTCAGTTGACCGAAGCCTGGGCCGCTGATTTTCTGCGTCAGTGGATGTTGCGGGTGCAACCGCTTCGCTTTCGGCAAAATGAGGCCTTTAATCAGCAGGTGGGGGCGTATCTCGAAGCCGCAGCCTTGCTGCTACAGGCCGGCGAACGGACCGGGCGAAATCGCCAGGATGCCCTGGAGCGCTTCCGCTATACATGGGCAGAGGCGGAGGCGATGAGGGCCGAGGTTGGCAGCGATTGACACGGGTGGTGAATTGCCGCATCATTATTAGCTCCGGAAATATGACGAGGATCGATAGATTCAGCTGGATTTCCAGAATGCAACTGTGGCATTCTCTGTTGCATGACCTCGCCCCAGCACGCTTTTGCCATCCGACGCCTTTGGCTGCTTTTGGCGATGTTTCTCGGGGTGGCTTCAGGGGTTGGCTTCTACACGCTTGACCACGCGGAGGGGTTGTCGTATCTCAGCTCCGACCCCCAGGCCTGCGCCAACTGCCACATCATGCAAAGCCAATACGACTCCTGGCAGAAATCCGGCCACCACCACGTGGCCACCTGCGCGGACTGCCACTTGCCGCACAGTTTTGTGGCCAAGTACATCGCCAAGGCCGAAAATGGCTACCACCACTCGGTGGGCTTCACCTTCCAGAACTTTCACGAACCCATCATCATTAAAGAAAAAAACGCCAGCATCCTCCAATCTAGCTGCCTGCATTGCCATGCCGACGTCACGCACGGACTTCGGCCCGGTGAAAAGTCCCCCCAGAAGTCCATGAGCTGTGTCCATTGCCACGCCGGCGTCGGCCATGGTCCCCGCGCCGGACTGGGCGGACCCTATTCAGAGGCGGAAAAACAAGGAATCCCCCGATGACTAAATCCCAGAGAACCCGATTGATTTTTCTGCTTGTGTACATTCTGAGCGTGGGGGTGGCCGTCGCCATCAGCGCCCTGCTCACCAACATCCAGCAACGCAAATCCGAGGCCGCGCGGCCCTACGTCCGTCTGGTGGAAGTGAGTGATGACATCACCGACCCCGCCATCTGGGGGCAGAATTGGCCCAAGCAGTACGATCAGTACAAGCGGACAGCCCTGCCCACGCGCACGCGCTTCGGGGGTCACGGCGGTGCGGAGTCGCTACCATCCCAGAAGGCCGAACACTATCCTTGGCTCACCACGATCTATCAGGGATACGCCTTCTCGATCGACTATCGCGAGCGCCGGGGTCACGCCTACATGCTCGTGGACCAGGAGCAGACTCAGCGTCTCGACGTTCCTCAGTCAGGGTCCTGCCTCCATTGCCATGCATCCGTGATGCCCATGTACCGCGAACTGGGCGACGGGGATGCCATGGCAGGCTTCGACGCCTCCCACAAGTTGTCCTATGCGGAGGCCAATGCAAAGCTGCACGAAATGGGACACGCCCATCCCGTGACCTGCGCGGATTGCCATACCCCGGATTCGATGCAGCTCCGGGTCACCCGCCCCGGCTTCATTCGGGGCATCCAGGCGCTCGCAGCCTCGGATGCTCCGACACCTCACCTTCCCTCCATCGACATCTGGCGCTCGGGGGACCGGAAGAAGCCCTACGATCCTAACGAAGACGCCACCCGCGGTGAAATGCGCTCCTTTGTCTGCGGCCAATGCCACGTCGAATACTATTGCGCCTCGAAAATGCCCCTCACCTTTCCATGGGGCAAGGGTCTGACTGTGGAGAACCTCGAGGCGTTCTGGGCAGACACGACCTTTCCCGATGGCCAGGAGTTCATGGACTACCTCCACAAGCTGACTGGCGCGAAAATCTACAAGGCGCAGCACCCGGAATTTGAGGTGTGGAGTCAGGGCACCCATGCGCGCGCGGGAGTGTCCTGTTCCGATTGCCACATGCCCTACATGCGGGACGGGGCCACGAAAATATCGGACCATTGGGTGCGCAGCCCGCTGCTCAACGTCAACCGATCCTGCCAGGTCTGTCACTCCGTCTCCGAGAAGGAGTTGCTGGCGAGGGTGGACGTTATCCAGGAACGAAACCACGAATTATTGCAGAACGCTGGACAGGCAGTGGAGGACTTGATCCATGCCATCGTCAAGGCGAAAGAAGAGGGTGCCAGCGCGGAACAGCTCCGTGAGGCCCTCGCCCTGCAAACAAAGGCCCAGTGGTACCTGGATTTCATTTCCTCGGAGAATTCCATGGGCTTTCACGCCCCCCAGGAAAGTGCCCGCATCCTTGCGAATGCGGCCAACGTGGCTCGCCAAGGGCAGGTCCGCGCACTTCAGTGGCGCAGCGCCAGTCCCACGAAGGAATGATTGTCGTTGCGTCAAATCCCGGAAGGTGTAGCATTTTTGCAAACCTCTTGCCCTGAGTGCCTCCCATGAAACGCTTAAACATCGCCCGCTTCGCCCTTGCCTGTCTGTTTCCGATCCTAGCCACTGCCGAGACGATCGCCCACATGGGGGTTGCTACATTGGCCCTGTCGAGTGAAGAACGAAAGGCTGTAACCTTGCCCGAGGGTATTGGGTTGAAAGTGGATGCGTTGACGCCCGGCGCTCCCGCCGAGGCCGTTCTGGAGTTGGACGACATTTTGCAAAAACTGGATGACCAGTGGTTGGTCATGCCGGAACAGTTGGCGGTGCTGGTCCGCATGCGCAAACCGGGGCAGGAGGTTGTGTTGACG
>CAZCFM010000064.1:16789-20931 GCA_964497855.1 uncultured Verrucomicrobiota bacterium
ACAGTTGGCGGTGCTGGTCCGCATGCGCAAACCGGGGCAGGAGGTTGTGTTGACGGTTCTCCGCGGCGGGGAAGCCCGTGAAATCAAACTGGTGCTGGGCGAACGGGAACGGGAAAAGCAGCAAGTCGCCGCGCCCGGTCCGCAGGTGCAGGAAATGGCAGCGGGAGCGGAAAACCTTCCGGAGGAGATGCAGGTCCGCCGGGTAATCCTGCATCAGATGATGCAGGCCGGGAATATGCCGGCCCAAGTCGGCGGCGGGAACCAGTTTCAGGTTCAGATGGTCGGGGGCTTTGGCGGAAACGCCGCCATCACCCGCAATGTGCGTTTCAGCGAAAACGGATTAAACGTCCGTTTTGAGGAAAAAGATGGCAAAGCCAGTGTTTCGGCCACGCGGGGAGATGCCGTGGAATTCGAAGGGTCCGTGGATACGCCCGAAGAACGCGCCAAAGTGCCGGCCGCGTTGCGCCAGAAGCTGATCGATAAAAATCTGATTCCCAAGGACCCGGACGCGGCGCCCTGACGCATCTGTTTTGACTTTTGTCTGTTCCGGCGTAAGGGCGCAGCATGATTTACGCGCTTCTTACGGCTTTGTGCTGGTCCTTTGCCGGGTTTGGCTCCTCACGCATTGCCCGGCATTTTGGTTCCGCGCCGGCAAACGGTCTGCGGCTGTTTTTTTCCGCGATCCTGCTCGCGTTGCTGGCGTTGGCCCGGTCGGAACTGCGAAATGTTCCGGGCATGGCCTTGTTCGCGCTGGGCGGGATGATGCATTTGACGTTGGGGGATATTGCCCTGTTCGCGGCGTATCGACGACTGGGTCCCCGGCTGGGGGTGCTGATTGTGGCCAGTTTGGCGCCTCCGGCCGCGATGGCGGTGGAATGGATCGCGCTGGGAACGACTCTGCAAATGGACCAGCTCCTCTGCACCCTTGCGATTTTGTGTTCCGTGGGTTTTGCCGTGGCCCCGCGCGAGCGCATGCATCTGACGGCACCCGAACTCCGCATCGGCATCATCACCGGCATTGTGGCGGCGCTGGGGCAGGGGGTGGGATTGGCCATCAACCGCATGGCGTATGCGCGGGTGGCGACAGCGGGTCTGGAGATTTCGCCCATCCTTCCCGCGCTGTTGCGGGTCTCGGCCGCCGCGCTCGGGGTGTGGCTGTGGATCGCGTTCCGTCACATGGCGGGTCACTCGCCGTTGCGCCGTCCCGACGAATTGATTCCTCACAAGCGGGTGGAGGGACATCCCTGGCTGTGGATGGCCGTTTCCACGCTGCTGGGACCGGTGGCGGGCATGTTATTTCTGATGAAAGCCTCCGAAACGGCCCCGTCCGTGCTGGTGCAGGCCACGCTGGCCACGCTGCCGGTATTCATGATGCCGGTCGCCTGGTGGCTGGATGGCAACGCCCCCAGCAAACGCTCCGCCGCCGCCGGATTGGTCGCCGTTGCCCTGACGTTGATGCTGATCCGAATCAGCTGATCGTTCTTACGATAGTCGCAAATGGCGATCGGTATATTAAATATTGCAGCTGTTGAAATATGACTGATAAATCCATTTAAACTGGTTTGACAACTGGTTTGTTTTGCTGTTTAATGGGGTCATGAAATACACAGCAACCAAACGCGTAGGGGCTTTCGAGGCCAAAACTCATTTGAGTCAGTTATTGGCGGAAGTTTCGTCCGGGGCCTGTGTGGAAATCACGTCACGGGGGAAACCCGTGGCCGTCATGATCTCCCCCTCGGCGGCCTATGCCGACACGTCGCAGCTGAGCTCATTGATGCAAACTGTACGCGAGGAGCGACCTGGGGTTGGCATTTCCCAGGAGGAAATCCACGGCTGGAAAGAAGAGGGCCAGGCGTGAGGATTCGCAAGGCGGTTGTGGACGCTTCGGTGATTGCGGCGTTTCTCTTGCGTGAAAAGGAGGGGGGCTGTTTGGATCCTTTGCTGGATGAGGTTGCACGAGCACAGGCCGTGCTTCACGTGCCTTCCCATTTCCACCATGAAATCCTGAATGTGTTAACGATGGCTTCCCGCAAGAATCGAATTTCCCTTCAGACGCGTCGGCAACGTGAAGGGGAACTGGATGTGATTCCCTTGGTGGTGGACGCTCCCCCGGATGCCCGGATCCGCCGGTCGATATCCGCCCTCGCCGACCAGCATGAATTGACTGTTTATGACGCAGCCTATCTGGAACTTGCGCTGCGCGTTGGGGCTGAGCTGTGGACCCTGGACCACCACCTTTCCGACCTTCGTGCGGACTATGATTTTATTCATCCTTGATTAAAAAGTGTAGCCTGCGGAGAAGCTGAAGCGGGTGTCGCCGGATTCGTTGCTTCGGTCGCCGTCGAGAACGTCGAGCGGGAAGGCGATGTCGAAGCGGATGGGGAAGTTCTGGGCGCGGATGAGAAAGCCGATGCCCCAGTTGCTGGCGGGGCCGTTGCCGCTGAAGCTCCAGGCGTCGGGGGAGACATCGCCCACGTCGTAGTAGAGGGAGACGTCGAGGCGGGGGAAAACGGGGACCATGTATTCCGCGCCGCCCCACCAAGCGCTTTCGCCGCCGATGGGGTCGCCGTCGGCATCGAAGGGCGAAACGGAACGATAGCGGAAGCCGCGGAGGTTGTTGGCGCCGCCCAGCCAGACGCGGAGGGGCAGGGGAACGGTCGGAGTGTCGCCCTGAGGATCGACGCTGGAGGCCCCGGCGCGGAGGACGAGCACATGTTCGCCGACGGGGTTCAGGTAGAGGGCGGTGCGTCCGTCGTATTGGATCACTTCGGTGTCGCCGCCGAGGGCCTCCGTGCCGTAGCCGACGGTGTTGACCATGCGGACGCCCCGGGTGGGGCGGAAGGACTGATCCACGCGCTCGACGGCCCAGGACAGGAGCAGGGATGTCAGATTCACGTCGGTGTCTTCATCATTCAAATCCGGCAAGCTCAGAGGATCGATGTTGTACACGTCGTACACGGTCCAGGCGTAGGCGGCGGAGAGCAGATGAAAAGGCCCGAGGGGATGGCTGAGGGTGAGCTGAGCGCCCTGACTTTTTTGGTCGTAGCTGTCGCTGAGGTATTGGTTGTCCTCGCTGAAAACCGTTCCACCGAGACCCCAGCGCGTCGTGCCCAGACGCGGATTGCGGAGGCCGGTTTCCAGACGCAGGATTTCGGAGCCGAGGGTTGCGGCGGCAAAGGTTTGCAGCGCCTGGCCGCGCCAGGGATCGCCCAGGGCCAGATTGTGTTCGCGCACCTGAATGAGAAACGCGGTGCCTTCGACGCTGCCGTAGGTCAGGCCCATTTCGGCGCGTCCGGTTTCTTTTTCACGCACATGGACATCCACGTCGAATTCCGCCGCGCCGGGAGCGCCGCTGTATTGCACATCGACTTCGGAAAAGAGACCGGTGGCTTCCAGATTGTCCTGCGCGGCGCGGAGAGCCTCGGCTTGAAAGACCTCGCCCGGACGGAGGGGGATTTCGCGGAGCAGAATGCGGTCGCGGGTCACGCTGTTGCCCTTCAGACGAATGTACCGCAGGCGCGGAACCGGCCCGGAGCGGATGTCGAACACCACATCGGCGAGGGCGGTGGTTTCATCCCATTTTGTAGCGAGGCTAACAGTGGCGAATCCGTGTCCGAGGTCAATCAACACGTCGCGCAGGCGTTCACTGCCCAGCCGCAGGCGGGTGGGAGAAACCACATCCCCGCTGCGCAGACCCAGAACCTCCGCGAGCGCGGAGGCCACGGGGACTTTGTCGCCCTGGAAGGAGAGTGTGCGGATGTGGTACACTGGCCCCTCCGATGCGATCTCCCAGGTTAGGCGGAAGCCCAGGCCCTCGCCCAGCCATTCGAGGTCAGGACTGCCAATTTCGGCGTCCATGTGCCCGGACTCCTGATAACGCCGCAACAGAGCCTCCTGGTCGCGTTGGAGTTCTTCCAGCAGCAGTACATCGCGTCCGGTGACGCGGTTCCAGACGCCATCGCGGGGACGCAGGGTGACGGCGTCGCGGAGGGTGTCGGACGACAGCGCCTTGTTGCCCTTGAAGCGCAACTCGGTCAGGCGGCCTTTGGGTCCGGGTTCCGCGATGAACACGAGGGCGAGGCCCTCTCCGCCCACCACGGGCGCGGCTTTCCAGCGGACGCGGGCGAGGGGATGGTGTTCGT
>CAZCFM010000065.1:0-3280 GCA_964497855.1 uncultured Verrucomicrobiota bacterium
GTTCCCGGTTTACTAGCTTTTGGATCATTCGAGGAAGCTGTGTCCCGAAATGAGCTTCAAGCTGAATTTCTGTAAATTCTTTAGGTGTCATTGCTCACAAAATCATATTAAGCAACACGCAGTTTTTTCTCCCGCCGACGTGCGGGAGTGGAAAACGACAGACAACACGTGAAAAACAAGGGGTTTCAGGGGCATGGTGTTGTTTTTTCTGCTGGTTTTGGATGGGTTCCGGGGTTTGCCCTCCTCTGGGTGGGGGGCGGCGGGGATGCCGGAAAACAATCAGGCCCCCCAGCAAAGTCAAACTTAAAACCTTTGGGTCCAGGTGATGCCGAACTGGGCGGGATCGCCCTGGGTGGTCCAGAGGCGTTCCGGATAGTCGGGCGGCTCGATGCCGAAGCTGTAGCCGCGCGTGGCGTAGCGGGTGTCGAACACGTTGCGTCCCCAGAGGGTGAAGGAGCCGCTGTCCCAGCGGTAGCCGAAGCTCAGATGCACGAGTTCGTGGGGGTCGGAGCGGCTGTCGTTGCCGTCGGAGAAGAGAAAGGCGTCGCGGCCTTCGATCTCGGCGCGGCTGAACCAGTGTTCTGTCCAGCTCATCTCCAGTCCGGCGCGGAAAGTGTAGGACGGAGCGTGGGGCTGTTCGCGTCCGTCGAGGTTGAGGTTGCCGCCGGCGTCTTCGAAGTTCCGGTACTCCGTGTCGAGCAGTCCGAGGCTGCCAAAAAAGTCGAGGCGCTGGTGGAGGGGGGCGCGGAGATCGAGTTCGAGGCCGAGGTTGCGGCCCTCGGCGGCGTTGTCGGTAAAGTAGGTGAAGCTGGTGGGGTCGGCGGGGTTGGGCTGCAAGGAGGTGCCGACCTGCAGGTCGCGCCGCCACATGTGGAAGAGGGTGAGGCCGGCGCTGCCGCGTCCGTCGGCCCAGTGGGAGCGGAGTCCGGTTTCGAGGTTCCAGAGGGTTTCGGGTTCGTAGGCGCGGCGCTCGGGGGGCAGATTTGGGTTGGCATTCACACCGCCGCCCTTGTAGCCGCGGCTGAGGCCGACAAAGCCCCGGGTGCCGGGTCGCAGTTGGGTTTCCAGCGCCACGCGGCCCCCGCTCATCCAATCGGTGGTGGAGGCTTCGATGTTTTCACTGTCGTTGTAATCGGCACCGCGATGTTCGAGGCGCAGGGAGGTCACGAGATCGACGGCGGGGGAAAGTTCGGTGGTCAGTTGGCCGTAACCTGCGCTGGTGAGGGATTCGAAACGGGCGTCGAGACGGCTGAATCCGGCGTAGGATTCGATTTCCTCCATCCAGGCGAGGGCGAGGCCGCTGCTCCAGGCGCTGCGATCAGCGAAAATGCGCTCGTCGGGTTTGCCCTGGAAGCGGATTTCCTGCGAGACTTGATTGCGGAGGCGGTCGAGTTGTTCGGTGAAGGAGTAGCGGTAGCCCTCGACGGCGGGATCGAAGGCGTAGGGCGGGGCGGCCCAGAACGCGTCGTTGCCCCAGTCGGCGTCGTAGCCGTAGCCACTGTCGGCGCGGGTGGCGGAGCTGATGCTGACGAGGTCGAAGGCGCGGGGCTGGGTGAAGGTGGAGCGGAGGGAGGCGCCGAAGAGGCCGAGGGTGTCCTTGCCGGGTTCGTCGGTCCGGGTGTGGAAGCCGTCGCCGTCAGTGGCAAAGGCGTCGTAGCCGTTGTTGAGGCGGCTGCCGAGGAGGGTCAGATGGTGGGTGGAGCCGCTGTCGGGCTCCCAGAGAAGCTGGAAGCGGGCGTTGGACTCGAGGCGTCGGTTTGTGCTGTCGCGGTCGAGGAAGCTGTTGTCGCGGAAGCCGTCCTGACGCAGCAGGTGGAGGGAGAGGCGATAGTAGAGCGTTTCGGAGCTGGCGCTCCAGGGACCGCTGCTGACGGCGCCGGCCTCGAAGAGTTCGTCCGTGCCCAGGCCGAAGTGCAGCAGGCCTTCGGGGGCGCGGGAGGGCGGCGTGGAGGTCACCAGCACGAGGCCGGCGAGTGCGCGGGAGCCGTAGAGGGTGGCCTGCGGACCACGGAGCACATCGACGGTGGAGACGTCGAACAGGGACAGCGCCCCGGCGAGACCGGAGAGATCAATTTCGTCCTGGAGCACGCCGACGGAGAAATTGGGCGGTCCTTCGGCGGAGAACTGGCTGCGTTCGCCGATGCCGCGCAGTTGGAGGTAGCGGGGACGGGACGTCGCGCCGGCGAAGTGGAGGTTGGGGACCATGCCCAGGGCGTCTTGAAAGTGAGAGGCCCCGCGCTGGGCCAGGTCGGCGGAACTCAGCCGGGTGGTGCTGGTGCTGAAGGAGGGCAGACGTGTTTCACTGGGATCGGCTCCCACCACGAGCGGGGGCAGCTCGGTGGGGGACTGGGCGAGGGCGGCACTGAGGGTTGCAAACAGGGAAAGGAACAGTTTTTTCATCTTCGCGTTTCGGGGTGGAGGTTTGAAACACCGGAACGACGAAGGGGAGAGGGCAGGCAAAAGCATCCGATTCCTACGCCGGTATCATCCGGATCAGGTTCGTGGGTTCGGAGCCATTCGCTCCATCTCAGACCCGCAGCGGGTCACCCCATGGACAAGAGCCCTCCTAGCGACCAACGCCAAAAGGTCAAGCCCCAAGCGTCCGCAGCACTATTGTAACAGATGCAATATGCAATTTATCTGGAAATCAGGTTGCAGCGATATTTTTCTTGCCAAGGAATCCCGCTTCGTTAAGAAACCGTATATCCGGATTTTTGAATATAACCCAACACGCAGGAGTCTCCCATGTCCGCAGCCAGCTACATTTTCACCTCCGAGTCCGTCACGGAAGGTCATCCCGACAAGATGTGCGACGGTATTTCCGATGCCATTCTCGATGCCTTGTTGGCGGCCGATCCGCAGAGCCGCGTGGCCTGTGAAACCTTGGTGAAGACCGGTATGACTGTGATCGCCGGCGAAATCACCAGCAACGCGGTGGTCAACTACGCCGACATTGCGCGCCGCAAAATCAAGGACATCGGCTACACCGACTCGGCGATTGGATTTGACGCCGAAACCTGCGCCGTTTTGGTCGCGGTGGACCGTCAGTCGCCCGACATTTCCCAGGGCGTGACCGAAGGCCAGGGCATGTTCAAGGAACAGGGCGCCGGCGACCAGGGCATGATGTTCGGCTTCGCCTGCGACGAGACCAAAGAACTGATGCCCGCGCCGATCATGTTCGCGCACCAGCTCACCCGCGCCATGACCAAGGCCCGCAAGAGCGGAAAACTGCCTTTCCTGCGTCCCGATGGCAAATCGCAGGTCTCGGTTCAGTATGTGG
>CAZCFM010000065.1:3380-5342 GCA_964497855.1 uncultured Verrucomicrobiota bacterium
AAACTGCCTTTCCTGCGTCCCGATGGCAAATCGCAGGTCTCGGTTCAGTATGTGGACGGCAAAATCTCCCACATCGACACCATTGTGCTCTCTTCCCAGCACAGCCCGGATGTGACCCACAAACAAATCGAGCAGGGGCTGATTGAAGAAGTGGTGAAAAAAGTCCTTCCGGCTAAACTTCTCGACAAAAACACGCGTTACCTGATCAATCCCACTGGCAAATTCGTGGTCGGCGGCCCTCAGGGCGACTGCGGCCTGACGGGTCGCAAGATCATCGTCGACACCTACGGCGGCATGGGCCGTCACGGGGGCGGTGCATTTTCAGGCAAAGACCCGAGCAAAGTGGACCGCAGCGCGGCTTACATGGCCCGCTACGTTGCCAAGAACATTGTCGCGGCCAAGCTGGCGCGCCGCTGCGAAGTGCAGATCGCCTATGCGATCGGGTACCCGGAACCGGTCTCGGTGCTGGTGGACACCTTCGGCACAGGCAAATTCGACGACGCGAAACTGGCCGTCGCGGTCCGCAAGGTGTTTGGTCTGAAACCCCGCGAAATCGTCGAGGGCCTCCAGCTCAAACGCCCCGTCTTCGAAGCCACCTCCGCCTACGGTCACTTTGGCCGTTGCAGCGCCAAGGAACTTGAAGGCTTCACCTGGGAACGCACAGACAAAGTGGATGCCCTGATCGCCGCCCTTTGATCCCCCGTGATCCGAGCCCATATTTTTGACTTTGACGGGATTCTCGCCGACAGCGAGCCTCTCCACTACGCCTCCTTTCAGGACATTCTTGCGCCCCTCGGCGCGGGTTTTTCCTGGGAGACCTATGTGGAGGAGTACATGCACTTTGACTCCCGGGGCGTTTTTCTGCGGGCTTTGTCCAAACGGGGTGAAACCCCCTCTCCGGACGAACTTAAAAGGCTGGTGGCCGACAAGGGAGTCTCATTCCTGCAACGCGTGGCCGCCGCGCCGCCCCCGCCCTTCCCCGGCGCGCTGGAGGCCCTGCGTCTCGCCGCCTCGCGCGGACCCATCGCCCTCTGCACCGCCGCCGAATACGCCGATGTGGACGCCATCCTGCGAGGCTTCGGCGTACGCGACCTGTTCACGGCGGTGGTCACAGCCGACGATGTGACGGTCAGTAAACCCGATCCCAGTTGCTACCGTCTCGCGGTGCAGCGCCTGGGTTGCGCGGCCGGCGACTGCCTGGCGATCGAAGACACGCCCGGCGGACTTCGCGCGGCCCGCGGCGCGGGCTGCCAAACCCTCGGCGTGGCCCAAACCCACAGCCCGGAGCAGTTGAGGCCCTTTGCCGACCGGGTCGTGGACACGATGCGGGATTTTACCTGATTCCGCCCCGGATTTGATTTGCCTTTCCCCGGAGGTTGGGCGCATACTGGTTCCGGTTTAGACAAAACTGGAAATCTGCAATGCGTGGCCACGAACCTACATCCCGATCGGTGAAATCTTCCATACCCGTGGAAGACTCGGAGCATTTGAATACGTCTTTCCTCTACTGCCACCAAGTTTTGCACCTGTTGCCAGACCGGGTGTGTTTGGTGGAGGCTGATGGACGAATTCAAATGTGCAATCCGGCTTTTGCGGAAGCCCATGGGCAGTCTGTGGAAGCGATGATGGGTCTTTTTCTTCGGGAGATCGTGGACCCTCAACGGGCAAAACGGCTCACTGAAAAAATGGAACAGGTTCGATCTTCTGGTGAGTCCGGGTTGATGGAAGAAGAATGCGAAGGGATTGTGGAGGAACACCGGATTTTCCCGATGCGTGAGGACGACGGGCGTATTCAGCGCGTTGCATGGATGTCGCGCGACATCACGGATCGTCGGCATTTGGAGCGGGCCCATTCCCGCAACGTGCAAATGTTGGAGACCTTGTTGGCGAACCTGCCGGGGATGGCTTACCATTGCCGGAATGAAGCGGGCTGGCCCATGGATTTTGTTTCGGAGGGGGCCA
>CAZCFM010000065.1:5442-13852 GCA_964497855.1 uncultured Verrucomicrobiota bacterium
CGCAAAGCGGAAAGTCTCGCGCGGATGGCGGGTGCGGTTGCCCACCATTTCAACAACAAGATGCAGGCGGTGATTGGTTGTCTTGAACTGGCGGATGAGCAGATTGGGAAGTTTTGCGGAAGGTCGTGTGATGCCGGGGATGAGGTCCGGGAGGGCTTGCGGGCGGCGATGCAGGCGGCCACTATCAGCCGGAACATGTTGACCATTCTCGGGAATACGATGGTGGATACCTGGCGTATCGACCTGAACGAATGGTTTCAGGAAATCGCGGCGATTCCCCTTCCGGAACCCGCCACCGTCCAGACGGAATGGCCGAATTCCCCCTTGTGGATTGTGGCGAATCCAGGCGAAATGCAGGATCTCCTGGGGAACCTTCTCAGCAATGCCGCCGAGGCCAATCCGGGAGGGCGCATTTTTCTCCGTTTGCGACCTACACGGCTTCCTCCCGCCCCCGGTGCGTGGATTCGACCTGAAAACTGGAAAGCGCAGGGAAACCGCTGGGCGCTTCTGGAAGTCGCCGATGAAGGGCCTGGAATTCCCCTCCAGGTACGGGATCAGATTTTCGATCCTTTTTTCACCACCAAATTCACTGGCCGTGGCTTGGGGCTGGCCATGTGCCTTGGCATTGTCCGCAAGTGTGGCGGGGTGATGGAGGTTGCCGATGGCGAAAAAGGTGGCGCGGTCTTCCGGGTATGGCTGCCCTGCGAAAGCGTCGGCAAAGACCTTGCGTGTTAGTCCAAGGGGAAGTGCCCGATCGGAAAGTCGGGGTCTTGATCATTGATCCCAGCCAGTTGATTCATCCATGCATTCACCGCGCGTTGTGCGGACTGATGCCGTTCTGCGCGACTGTTGTCCGCGGGACGGGGACCGATTTCCACTACTTGCAGAAAACGTTTGCCAGCCCGTTGGATCAGCAATTCGGCCCGTATGCCGGGGGCCAGGGAGGCAATCTGTTCGATGAAGCCCTGTTGTCCACCCATTTCCTGAATGCTGCGTCCGTCGACCGATACAATCATATCCTCGGGCAGCAGCCCGGCGGTGGCGGCGGCGTGGCCGGGTTGCACGCTCTGTATCGCAATCACTTCCTCGCCGTTTTCCAGAGTGGTGGAGCCGAGATTCACGCCCAGAAACCCGGGGGGAATGTCAAAAATGTACTCCATCGCCAGCGGACGGAGCAGTTCCTCCAGACGCAGTTTGACTTCGAGATCGGAAGCGGTTTTGAAGTGTTCCGACAATGTTGCGATCATGTGGCGGGGAAAGGTATCGCCCCAGCTTTTGAGTTTTTTCTGTGCGGCTTCGCGGTCTTTGAAGGTTTCCGCGCCCAGTCGCGTTACACAGGTCTGAATTTCCTCCGCTGAAGGACGCATTTTGTCGGCCCTCAGGGTTGGCGGACAAAGGATCAGAGCACAGCACAGGAGAATCTGGAGTTTCATGGGGAGTTCCTAAGAACAGAGGAGCTGAGTTTCAGTCCTTTTCGAATGTAGGCCGGCGTGTCAAGGTCCGCGCCTTGTACAATGGTGGGAGCGGCATCCTTGAAACGTCCGCGGGTGGGTTCAGCAAGGGGGATTTCGCTTTGCACAAGCTTGCTGGAACCGCTGGATGCGGCGGGGATTTCCGCTTGGCCCTCTTCGTCGGGTGCGGGGGGCGGCGCCAGGGGCGCCCAGCGCTCCGCGGCCATGAGAACCAGTCCCAGATAGCGGCCGAAGCGGTCGTCCTGCGCCACGCCCAGTTTCAGTTCGGCGTCGGGACGGAGGACAGAGCGGATTTCGAGGCTGATGTGTTCAACTTCGGCCACCGTCACCTGCGGACCGCAGAGAATGCCGACGACCACGCCGCCGCTCTGGGCGATCAGACTGCCTTTGTCCAGCAGGGGATGGGTGAAGAGCTGCTCCAGGACGGTGCTGGCGCGGTCTTCGCCGTCGCTCGACACCGCGGCAAGCCGGCAGTAGCCATCGGCGCGTTGCATGACTTGAATGAGGTCTTGGAGGGTGACGGGCAGGAGCCATCCGGAGCGGAGGAGGACGGCCAGACCGCCGAGGGCGCGCCCGACTTCCAGTCCGCAGCGTTTGAGCAGGCGTGGCAGCAGCATGCTCGGGTCTTCGCGGGCCTTGAGGACTTCAAGCGGGAAAAGCAAAACGGCGTCGCTGGGCTCGCGGAAGAGGCGGAGAGTGGCGTCGGCGGCGTGACGGCGGGGAGCGCCCTCGGCATCCAGGGGCCTGGTGAGGGCGGAGACGACCACGAGTCCCAGGTCCCGGGCGCGACCGGCGATCCAGGCCCCGGCGCCGGCCCCCGTTCCGCCGCCAAGTCCGGCGACAATCATCACCACTTTGAAGCCCTCCAGCAGGGACAGGATTTCCTCTTCCTGGGCTTCCGCACAACTGCGGGCGAGATCGGGATTTCCCCCACAGCCGAGGCCGCCAGTGCGTCCTTCGCCGATGAGCACTTTGCGGTTGAAGGGAGCGGATTCGAGGGCCGCGCGGTCGCTGTCCACCGCCGCGTAGGACAATTCGGGCACGCGGCCGGGCAAATGGGCGATCAGGCGGATGCCGGCATGGCCCACCGCCAGCAGGAGAATGGGCAGGGGGTCGCGCGGCGGGGGGCTCGAGGCTTCGATGAGGGTGGGATCGTTCATGACTTGCCGAACATCCTCCGGAACAGGTTGGAGAAGGCGCCCGGGCGGTTGCCGGTTTCCTGCCAGCGCGCGCCGTATTTGAGCATGCCCACAACGGCGGAGAATTCCGGGGATTCGGAGGGCAGCGCGAGTCCGCTGACGTCTTTGGGAAGGCCGATGTGGCAGGGCATTTCAAACACCCGGGAGGCCAGTTCGCTTACGCGTTTCAAGCGGGCGCCGCCGCCTGTCAGGACCACACCCGCCCCGAAACGTCCACGCAGAATTTCGGGGCCGATTTCCATTTTCACCAGCTCGAAGATCTCCTCCATGCGGGCGTGAACAATGGTTTGGATGTCGCGGGAGGGAACATCGCGGGCGCGGAATCCGCCCTCTGGCGCAATGGGAATCCGCCGTTCGCGGGCCCCGAGATCGACCATGGCCGACGCGTGTTTGAGTTTGACCTTTTCGGCTTGCTGGCTGGAGAGGCTGAGTCCCAGGGAGAGATCGTTGGTCACGTGGTCGCCCCCCACGCCGAGGGACCCGGCGCGGGCGATGATGTCTTCGGCGTAGACCACGTAGTCGGTGGTGCCGGCCCCGAGATCGATGAGAATCACGCCGGCGGCTTTTTGCAGGGAACTGAGCACGGACAGGCCGCAGCAGAGCCCGCCGAACGCGGCGTCGATCACTTCCACGGCGGCTTCCTCGCAGAGGCGGAACAGATTGCGCAGCCGGTTGCTGGCGCCATACAAAATGAGCATGTCCACGACCAGTCGGTTTCCCTCCATGCCGTCGGGGCTCACCACCCGGCGGTCATCGAGATAATAATGCCCGGCGATACTGTGCAGCAGTTCGTGGTCGTGGGGCAAGGTGACGGCCCGGGCGTTTTGCAGCACTTCCTCGCGGTCTTCAGCCCCGATGAGTTGACGGGGAGGGAGCAGGTTGACCGTGCCGCGGTTGACGATGTGGCGGATGTGTCCGCCGCTGTAGACGAGCAGGACTTCGCGGATGGAGACGTTGGCGTTGGCCTCGGCCTCGGAGAGGGCGGCCTTGACGGCGACTTTGGCGTTTTCCAGATCGACGACCTCGCTTTTGCGCACGCCGCTGGAGGGGGTGCGTCCCACGCCGGTGATCATGAGACCGCCGTCTTCGCGGGGTTCAGCCACGATGACACGGACTTCGGAGGTTCCAACTTCCAGGACGGCGATCGGGGTACTCATGGATGTTCGAGGGGGGAGATGATGCTGTTGCCGGATTCGGGGCGCAGATCCACCTCGCGTTTGTCAAGGGTCTGCACTTTGATCTCGTAAATACTGCGCGAGGCGCGCTCCAGGGCGTCGCGGACATCGCCGTTGCGGGGCAGGAGCACGCGGAAGTTGTCCGAGAGACGGCAGTCGAGAAAGTCCGGATGGCCGACGCTGATTTCCCGGATGTCGAGCAGTTCGCGTTTGACGGGCTGCATGTCGCGCAGGCGGCTGAGATAGGCGAGGGCGTCTTTGGCGCGTCCGCCGGAGATGTCGGCTCCGAGCCGCAGGGTGTCGGTCACGCCTTTGATGAAGGGCAGGTGTTTGGCTTCGAAACTTTTGTGGATGATGATGCCCTCGGCATCGACCAGCCAGTTGCGTCCGCCGTCGGTTTGGCCGAGACGGGCAATGGGGATGCGTTCGGAGACATCGATCACCAGCGTGTCGGGAAGGCTGCGGCGCACGGTGGCCTCGCGGATGATCGGATTTTTCTCGATGTTGTGCCGGAGGGATTCCAGGGAAAGGGTGAACAGGTTCCGGCCCAGAATGGAGACACCTTGCGTTTCCTGCGCCCATTCCGCGAGCATGTCGCGGGGCAAGACCCCGTCGGTTTTGGCCTCGATTTTGACGAGGGCGAAGCGGGGGTTTTCGAGGAAGAGAATGCGTCCAAACCAGCCCAGGAGCAGCCAGAGCCCCCAGAGCAGCACGAGCAGGGACAGGCCGCCGAAGATCAGCACCGCGCCGGCGGGCAGGCCGGCCCCGCCGCCGGCGGGAAGGGAGGCCGCGCGGGCGCCAAAATTCAGGACGCCGCCGCTGGCGGGCGTGCGTCGGGTTTTGGCTTTGGGATTGCGGGAGAAAAGGGACATGGGGAGGATTCGTTATTCTGCCATTGCCAGAATTCGGGTGCAGAGTTCAACAAAATTCATACCGGCGGCTGCGGCGGCTTTGGGAAGCAGGCTGGTGGCGGTGAAACCGGGGAGCGGGTTCATTTCCAGAACAAACAGTTGGCCGTCGTCCTGCACGCGGAAATCGACGCGTCCGAGGTGGCGTCCGCCGAGGGCCGCGAAGGCGCGGGTGGCGACGTCGCGGATGCGCGCGGCGAGGGCTGGATCGAAGGGCGCGGGACAGAGGTAGCGGGTGTCGTTGCGCTGGTATTTGGCCTCGTAATCGTAACTTTCCAGCGCCGGACGGATTTCGACGATTGGCAGCGCCTCGTTGCCGAGAAATCCGACGGTGCATTCGGTTCCGGGAATAAACCGTTCGACCAGCACCCGTTCCCCGTAGCGGCGGACCCGCGCGAGGGCTTCCGGAACGGCGGAAGCCTCCCGCACGATTTCCACGCCGATGCTGGAGCCTTGCCGCGGTGCTTTCAGGACCAGGGGCACCGGAAGGCCGGGGTCGTTTTCGCCCGGCGCCAGCATCCGGTATTCGGCGGTGGGAACTCCCGCCGCAGCCAGCAGGGCATGCGAAATCTCCTTGTCGAAACTGCGGGGCATTTCCCAGCTCCGCGAGCCCACGTAGGGCAGACCCAGTTCCTCCAGACGGCGCTGGGCCATTCCGTCTTCGCCAAACTCGCCGTGCAACACGGGGAAAACGGCCTGAACCCCCGCCGGAACTTCAAAGGCAAAGCCTTTCACGTCCACTTCATGCACCGTCAGCCCGGCCTCGCGCAGGGCGTTGGCTACGGCCGCGCCGGAGCGGAGGGAAACGTCGCGTTCGGCACTGGGGCCTCCTTTGAGGACGGCAAGGGTTTGTAAGGGTTTTTTCATGGCTGCATCATTGAATGACGGATTTACGGGAAATGGCAAGGAAACGTTCCTGTGTCATGGAAACCAATCGCTGGATGTCCCCGGCGCCGGCGATGAGAAAGAGGTCGCCGGGACGCAGGGAGGCGGCGGCATCGTCGGCCAGAGCGCCCAGGCTGGACCAGAGGCGGACGGGGCGGCGGCTGCCGCAGGCGGCGAGCAGGGCGTCGCTGTCCACGCCCTGCGCGGGCAGTTCCGAGGCGGCGTAGACGGGCAGGAGATCGATCTGGTCGGCGTCGCAAAGGGCGGCGGCAAATTCCGCGAGCAGGTGGCGGGTGCGGCTGTAGCGGTGGGGCTGGAAGGCGAGGCGGATGCGGCGGGGGCGCAGGGCGCGGCAGGAGGCGATGACGGCGCGGAGTTCGGTGGGATGGTGGGCGTAGTCGTGAATGAGGGGGATGCCGCCGAGGTCGATGCGCTCGAAACGTCGGCCCACGCTGCGGAACGATGCGAGGGCGGCGAGGCCTTCGGCGAGCTGCACCCCGCAGTCGGAGGCGGCACCGAGGGCGAGCAGGGCGTTCCAGGCGTTGTGGCGGCCGGGCAGGGGGAGGCGTCCTTCACAGATGCCGTTGGGACCGGCGACGCGAAGGCTTTGGCCCTCGGGATCGTCGTGGGCCTCCAGCAGGCGGAGATCGGCGTCGGCGCGGAGGCCCACGCGGCGCAGGCTGGGGTGGTGTCCGGCGGCGCGGGCGGCGAGGGCGTCGTCTTCGCGCAGCCAGAGGCTTCCGCTTTGCGCGGCGAAACGGGCGTAACAGGCGAGGAGCGCGGCTTCGGTGGCGAAACGTTCGACGTGGTCCCATTCGACGCAGGAGAGGATGGCCACGGCGGGATGATATTCCACGAGAGACCCGTCGCTTTCGTCGGCTTCGTAGACAAATTCCGGGGCTTGTCCGATATCCGCGACGGTGCCGGGCAGCGAGGTTTCTCCGCCGATGGCGTAGCCACACGCGAGGTTTCGTTCCCGGAGCACATGCGCGAGCATGGCGCTGGTAGTGGTCTTTCCATGGGCACCCGCCACCGCCAGACCGCGACGGCGGTTGGCCAGTGCCGCGAGCACGACCCCGCGCACAAACACGGGCACGCCTCGGGACCGAAGGCCGGCCACCTCCGGATTGTTCTCGTCCACTGCCGGGGTGCGAATGGCCCAGGCCACGTCTTTCGGCGGATGCGACAGGGCATGTCCGAGCTGGATGTCCACGCCCTGCGCCGCCAATTCGCGCGTCAGGCGCCCCGCCGAGCTGTCCGAACCACTGACCCGGAAACCCAGTTGCAGCAACAGCCGCGCCAGACCGGCCATGCCAACGCCGCCGATGCCGATGAGATGCACGGCGGCGGGGGTGTCGAGGGGAATGGGACAGGATGCGGGCATGGGGTCAGCCTTGGGCGGCGGCTTCTTCGACGAGGGAGGCGAGGCGTTCGGCCGCGTCGGCACGGCCCCAGGTGCGGATGTTTGCACTGAGGCGCTGGAGGCGTTCGGGACTGTGCATGCAGCCGTCGAAATAATCGGTGAGCCAACCCACTTCCAAATCCTGTTCCGGGATGATGTCGGCGGCTTTGAGACGGAAAAACTCGTCGGCATTGGCCATTTGATGATTTTTGGCGGCGTGCGGATAGGGGACGAAGAGGGAGGGGATGCCGAAGGCGCTGAGTTCGGCGCAGGTGGAGGCCCCGGCGCGGCAGATGGCGAGGTCGGTCTCGAGATAGACCCGAGCCATGTCCGGGTCAAAGGCGGCGACGCGGTGCGGAACGCCGGCTTTTTCGTAGGTGGCGCGGACCATCTCCTCGTCGTCGCGCCCGGTGAGGTGGGTGATAAAAAAATTCCGTTTGCGGGTGGCCAGTTCGCGGGCGGCGCGGCGGACAATCTGATTGAGTGCGCGGGCGCCGCGGCTGCCGCCCATGCAGAGAATGCGGAAGGGCTCGTCGGCTTCGCGGGGACGGCGGATAAAGTGCGAGGCCTCGGCCAGGTCCTTGCGCAGGGGCAGGCCGGTCATGTGCAGGCGGGCTTTGTTTTTCAGCTCGTGACGGGTCGCCTCGAAGGTGGCCGCCACGCGCGTGGCCCGGCCGGCATAGAAAGAAACCATGCGTCCCGGCACGGAATTGGCTTCGTGCAGGACCACGGGGACTTTCAGGTTGAGGGCCGCCGCGACGGGCCCCATGCCCGCGTAGCTGCCCATCGCGAGAATCACGTCCGGCACATCGAGCGACATGGCGCGCAGCGCGTTGCGTCGGGCGCGCAGAAAGGTCCAGGCGAAGCGGGGGAGTTGTCGGATTCCGCCCTCCCAGCCCTTGGCATGAATGGTGATTTTGCGCCAGGGGGTGTTTTCCACAGCCTTGGATTCGATGTCCTTGCCGGCGAGCCAGAGGGTGACCGTATGGCCGCGGGCGTGCAGAACCTCGGCCGTTGCCAGGCCGGGGAAGATATGGCCGCCCGTGCCGCCGCAGGCCAGCGCCACATGAAGATTTGCGTCGAGATTTCCCATGCACGCTCCCTATATGCGAAAGCAGAGGCTTCGGTCTATGTTTTTCGGGGGGAGATTTGAGACGAAAAGGAAACATGGTGAACTGGACCCAGACATATGACCGTGACGCTAGAGACTTGACCCGGCCACGGCTCATGGCATCATGTGCTCATGAGCAGGAGCGAGACGCACAGAACGGAGCGCGGACACTCTTGTCCGCGTATCTGTGAAGGCGGACAGGAGTGTCCGCCCTCCGGTGTTGAGAGTGTAGGCGGACAGGAGTGTCCGCCCTCCGGT
>CAZCFM010000065.1:13952-17531 GCA_964497855.1 uncultured Verrucomicrobiota bacterium
GGCGGACAGGAGTGTCCGCTCTCCGGTGTTGAGAGTGTAGGCGGACAGGAGTGTCCGCCCTCCGGTTTTTATGATGGCAGTTTTTCTGCCCCCGTTCTGCGGTATCGGCATGTTTTGCCCCACTGGGAATCGCCGGGACTTTGGGTCTTTGTGACGTGGCATTTGGGGGATTCCCTTCCGAGTGAAAAGCTTGCGAAGCTGAGGCGGGAGAAGGAGGCTTGGGAGATTTTCCACCCGAAACCCTGGGATGAGGTTCTGGAGCGGGAATATCATGACCTTTTTTCACGACAAGTGGACGCCTGGTTGGATCAGGGTATGGGAGAGTGTCTGTTGAGGGACACACGTGCAGCCGAAGTCGTCGCCGATGTGCTGATGCATGACCAGGATCGTCTCTACGAAATCGATTGTTGTGCAATCATGCCCAACCACGTGCATGTTCTCGTCCGGTTTTTGTCGGATGAAGGTCAATCCCTTGTCCTGAAAAGCTGGAAAGGAATATCCGCTCGGCGGATCAACGCAATCCTCGGACGAAAAGGGGAGTTTTGGATGGAGGGATACTGGGATCGTTTCATCAGGAACGAACGGCACTTTGAAACCACAAGGAAATACATCCTTGAAAATCCACGGAAGGCTGGACTCCATAAGGGATATCTGCTGTATTCAAAGGAATACGCAAGGGGGTAAGCTACGAAACGGAGCGCGGATACTCTTGTCTGCGTATCAGGGTAGGCGGACAGGAGTGTCCGCTCTCCGGTGTTGAGAGTGTAGGCGGACAGGAGTGTCTGCCCTCCGGTGTTGAGAGTGTAGGCGGACAGGAGTGTCCGCTCTCCAGTGTTGAGAGTGAAGGCGGACAGGAGTGTCCGCTCTCCGGCATGGTCGTCCTCAGCTTCTTGTGATGTGCAGGCCGGTGTTGGAGAGGCCGAAGTCGACGAAGCGGGCGCGGTTGTTCGGGGGATGGGCGGTCAGTTCGGCGCGGACGCGGGCGGCGGCTTCGGGGTCTTTGGCCATGAGCAGGAGGTAGCCTCCGCCGCCGGCGCCGAGCAGTTTGAGCCCGAGCAGTTTGTCGGACACGCGGCGGACGATGTCCTGGATTTCGGGCGGGTTGGTGCCGGGGTCGAGGCGCTGGTTGAGGGTCCAGGTGCGTCCGACGGCGCGGGCGAGTTCCTCGTAACGTCCCCGCTGGAGGGTTTCGTAGAGGTCTTCGGCGTGGCGTCCGAGGGCCTCGAGCGTGCGCAGGTGCTCGCGGCGGTTGAGGAACATGCCGCGGACAATTTCGCCGAGAATGCCTTTGGCCACGCGGGTGATGCCGGTGTAGTAGAGCAGGAAATTGCCTTTGTAGAAGGGGTCGGTGAAGAGGGTTTCGGGCAGCCAGCGGATCTCCGGGGTCTGGTCGAGACCGGCAGAAGTGCGCAGGAGTTTGATGCCGCGGGTGATGCCGCCGAACTGGTCCTGCCAGCCGCCGCCGGAGGTGAGCATTTGTTCGAGGGCGAGGGTGCGGTTGCCGATGTCGCTGCGGTCCCAGCCGAGTCCGCCGAGTTCGGAGAGGGCGTCGAGCACGGTGGCGGCGAGAATGCTGCTGGTGCCGAGTCCGGAGCCTTTGGGCACGGCGCAGAGCAGGGAGAGTTCGATGCCGCCGCCAAAGTCGCGGAGCTGTTCCTGGAGCGTGCGGTAGGGACTGGCGAGGAAATCCGGGTGGAAACCGGCGAGGGCGAGGGCAGCTTTGGGAATCGAAAAACCGGAGCCGAGTTCGGCGTAGCGGGCGATGTCCTCGTAGCTGTCGAGATGCTGCGTGATCCCGAGGTCGATGGAGCGGAGAGTGATGCGGAGTTCCGGGCTGACGCGGGCGAAGACCTGGATGGGCGGCTGACCGTTCAGTTCGGCGGCGAGGTTGACGACGCGTCCGCCGTGGAGGAAGCAGTAGGGCGGGGTGTCGGTCCAGCCGCCGGCGAGGTCGAGGCGGATGGGGGAGCGGGCCCAGATGACCTGGTCGGAGAGGGCGGTGTTGGTCGGGTTCTGGCCGCGGTTGTGGTAGGGGGAGATGATGGCCTCGCGCAGGACGGCGAAGGCGGCGGATTCTTCGGCCTCGAACGGCAGTGCGCGTCGCTGGAGCACGCGGGCGCGGAACATGCGGTCGTGGATGTGCGGGAAGAGCTGGGTGACGGGGTCGGGGCGCTGTTCGGGCAGCGGAACGGGACTGGCGGCGAAACAGTCGCCGGCGTGGGCGAGGTCGATTTGATAGAGGACGCTGCGGTGTGCGTGGCGGACGAGGGCGGGCAGCGAGGAGGCGGCGAGGCGTTCGGCGCGGCGGGCGAAGAGGGCGGGCAGATCGGCGCGGATGGCGAGGTCTTCGGCGGAGAATTTTTCGGCGGCGAGCCAGCGATCGCGGAGGGCGGGGGCGTCGGAGGGCGTGATCAGCCATTGCACGAAGGCGGCATCGAGGTCGCCGGAGGGCAGCGCGGGGAAGATCGGGCAAAATTGAAGGTCTGACCCCGGGGGGATGTCGAGGCCGCGTTCGGCGAACCAGGCGGCGGCGGGGGCCCCGAGCCAGAGGGTGGCGGGGGCGCGCGGGTCGCCGCGGAAGGGGTCGTTGAAGCCGTAGGGGCGGAGGGCGTGGCGTCCGTCGGGGAGGGGCACGACGTCGAGGCAGACGCCGTCGGGGAGGTCGAGGGTCCAGTCGTTGGGCGGGATGCCGGTGAGGACGTGGTTGGAGTGGAGGGTCCAGCCGGGGGCGAGGCTGGCGTTTTCGATCCAGATGTTCTGGTTGTCCGGGCCCATGGGACAGGGCGTGTGGGCGTTTTGGACGAAGATGGCGGGGTGGGGTTTGATGAGCGGGGAGCGGATGCGGCGCTGATCGTGAACGCGGTTTTGGAGGGCGAGGGCGGAGTGGATGATGTCGCCGCTGGTGCCGAAATGGTAGAATTCGCCGTCGCCAAGGGGAAGGACAGCGCAGCGGAGGGCGGAGATGTCGGCGTCGGGATGGGTGGGGGCGCGTCCAAGGGCCTCGCCGAAGGCGGTGTAGAGATCGAATTCGGCGGGGAGGCCGCCGTGGAAAGTCTGCGCGCCGGGCTGCCAGCCGCATTTGTGCAGGAGGACGGCGAGGGCGCGGGGACTGAAGAGCCAGATGCCGACATCGAGAAGGAACAGGTATTCGGCGGCGAGTTTTTGAATCTGATCGACGCTGGGTTTTTGCAGCATGAACTCGAACTGTTCGGGATGGCTGCGGGGGGTGAAAAAGACGCCGTGATTGCGGGCGGATTCAGGAGTGCTCCAGAGGCCGACGCAGAGGACATCGACGTCGGGAAGGCGGGGGAGCGCGGTGTCGTTCCAGACGAGCACATCGCCGCTGGCGACGAGGGTGTTGAGTCCGGCGGGGGCGTTTTCGAGCAGGGATTCCAGCAGCGGGGACTGCAGGTCCATGAGGGTTTGGTCGAGGCGCTGGCCGGTGCTCCAGCGGAAGGCTGGGACGGGCAGGAGGGCCTTGCCGGTGGCGGCGTAGGCGGGCAGACGCCGGCTTTGTCCCCCGGCGTGCAGGAGGACGCGGCGTTCGGCGGCGAGCCAGGTTTCGAGGGACTGGCCTTT
>CAZCFM010000065.1:17631-20824 GCA_964497855.1 uncultured Verrucomicrobiota bacterium
CTGCGCGCGGCCTGCGCCATGTTGCCGCGGGCGGACTTCATGGCGTCGCTGATGAGGTCCCGCTCGTAGGTTTCGACGAGATCCTTCAGGCTGCCGCTGACGGGGGCACCCACCTGCTCGGCGGTCTGCAAGGTCGGCGGAAGATGGTGCGGATGCAGGGCGTCGCCTTCGGCGAGAATGACCCCGCGCTCCATGATGTTCTCCAGTTCGCGGACGTTGCCGGGCCAGTGATAGCTGTAGAGCATATCGATGACCGGACTGGAGAGGCGGCGCACATTTTTGCCGCCGATTTTGCTGTATTTTTCGAGAAAAAAGTCGGCGAGCTGGAGGATGTCACTCTTGCGCTTGCGCAGCGGGGGGACGTAGATGGGGAAGACGTTCAGGCGGTAAAACAAGTCTTCTCGGAAGCTGCCTTCGGCGGCCATCTGCTGCAGGTTGCGGTTGGTGGCGGCGATGACGCGGACGTTGACTTTGGTGGTGTGCGGGCTGCCGACGCGTTCGAATTCGCGCTCCTGCAGCACGCGCAGAAGTTTGATCTGAATGGACGCCGGAATCTCGCCGATCTCGTCGAGAAACAGCGTGCCGCCGTCGGCCAGTTCGAAGCGGCCCTTGCGGTCGGAGGTGGCGCCGGTGAACGCGCCTTTCACGTGGCCGAAGAGTTCGCTTTCAATGAGATTTTCGGGCAGCGCGGCGCAGTGGGCCTTGATAAAGGGCTTGTCGGCGCGGTCGCTGTTGTAGTGGATGGCGTGGGCGACGAGTTCCTTGCCGGTGCCGGTTTCGCCGCCGATGAGCACGCTGGTCTGGCTTTTGGAGACCTGGGCGATCTGGTCGTACACAATCTGCATCTCGTGGGAGTTGCCGATGATGTTGGAGGGGCGGAAGCGGTCTTTCAACTCGGCGCGGAGGCGCTCATTTTCGGATTCCAGTTTTTCGCCGCGCTCCTGGGCGCTGCGGCGGAGGCGGACGGACTGCGCGAGCAGCGAGGCGACGATCTGCATGATGTACATGTCGGCTTCGAGATCCATGGACTCATCGTAGGGCCGGTCGGCACTGAGCGCCCCGACGGTGGTTTTGCCGGTTTTGATCGGCACGCAGATGAAGCTGGATTCCTGCCCGGCGGTGGTGCGCTGGGTGCGGTTGAGGAACAACGGCGACTCGCTGGTGCGGCGCACCAGAATCGGATCGCCGCTTTCGATCACCTGTCCGGTGACGCCTTCGCCCAGTTTGTAGCGTCCGCGCCGGGCCTGCTGCGGTGTGAGGCCGTGCGACGCATCGATGAGAATGTCGTTGGTCTTGCGGTTGAGCAGGGTGATGGTGGCGTGTTTCATGCCCAGGTGGCGCGTCATGGCGTCCATGATGGGGTT
This sequence comes from uncultured Verrucomicrobiota bacterium, assembly GCA_964497855.1. Classification (GTDB taxonomy): domain Bacteria; phylum Verrucomicrobiota; class Kiritimatiellia; order SS1-B-03-39; family UBA6053; genus CAYLNG01. The sequence goes on from CAZCFM010000065.1 coordinate 18,996, forward strand.
CACGATTTCGCGCACGTCGAGGCTGCGTTCGAGGATTTGGGCGATCTCTTTGATGAATTCGAGATCGTTGTGACTGCGGGGGGAATTGCTGGAGGGGCTCATGGGACGGGAGGAGGGTAATGGTTGGTCAGGGGCATGCGGCGGTCGCGGCCGAAAGCTTTGGGGGTGATTTTGACGCCGGGAGGGGCCTGGCGTCGTTTGTATTCGGAGCGGTCGACGAGGCGGATGACGCGGGCGACGAGGGCGGGGTCGTGGCCGGCGTCGATGATGTCCGCGCGTCCGAGGTCTTTTTCGATGTAGAGTTCGAGAATGGCGTCGAGCTGGTCGTAGGGGGGCAGGCTGTCGCTGTCCTTTTGGTTGTCGCGCAACTCGGCGCTGGGCGGGCGTTCGATGGTGCTCAGCGGAATGACTTCGCGCCCGGCCCGCGTATTGATCCAGCGGGAGAGGTCAAACACGAGGGTTTTGGGGACGTCTTTGATGAGCGCAAAACCGCCGTTCATGTCGCCGTAGAGGGTGGCGTAGCCTGTGGCCATCTCGCTTTTGTTGCCGGTGGCGACGACGAGGCGGTTGAATTTGTTGGACAGGGCCATGACGAGGGTGCCGCGGATGCGGGCCTGAAGGTTTTCTTCGGTCACGTCGGGCGCGCGCCCGGGCCATTGCGGTTCGAGGCGTTCGAGGAAGCCGTCGACCAGGCCTTGTATGGGGATTTCGGCCATGCGGATGCCGAGGTTTTGGGCGAGCAGGTGGGCGTCGCCGAGGGTGCCCGACGAGCTGAAGCGCGTGGGGAGGGTGACGCCGGTCACGCGTTCCGCGCCGATGGCGTCCACGGCCAGGGCGGCGACCAGGGCGGAGTCGATGCCGCCGCTGATGGCGACGAGCACGTCGCGGAAGCCGTTTTTATCGGCGTAGTCGCGGAGGCCGAGGGTGAGGGCGTGGTAGACTTCTTCGAGGTCGTCCATGGGCGGCGGCGGAGGAAGGACGGGCCGGGGAGGCGGCGGGGTCGGGGTATCGGAGAGAATGACCCATTCCACGTTGTCGGGCGGGGCGGCGTCGATCAGGTCCATGCCATCGCCGAGGGGCAGATCGATGAAGAGCATGTCCTCCTCGAAACGTTTGGCGCGGTGGGGGATGTCCCCGCTGGGCGTGATCCAGAGGCTGCCGCCGTCGAAAACGAGTTCGTCCTGTCCGCCGACGAGATTGCAGTAGGCGAGGGGGGCGCCGATGGCCTGGCTGGTGCGCTGGAGGACGGCGCTGCGTTCGTCGGTTTTGCCGCGGTGGAAGGGGGAAGCCGAAAGATTCAGCAAGGCAGTGAGGCGCAGGGAGGCCAGTTTGCGGAGATGGGCCTCGCTGGGCTGCCAGGAATCCTCGCAGATATGAAGGGCAAAACGCGCGCCGCCGCACTGGATACAGAGAGGCGTGTTGCCGGCTTCGAAGAGGCGTTTTTCGTCGAAAACCCCGTAATTGGGCAGAAGATGTTTGCTGTAGGCGGCGGCGACTTTGCCTCCGGAGACGAGCGCGGCCGCGTTGCGGGGGCGGCTGCGTCCGGCGATGGGCAGGCCGATGACGGCAACCAAATCCGGCGGCATTTCCGCGGCCAGAGTCTGAAGTTCATCTTCCGCCATGCGAACAAAATGAGGTTTCAGCACCAGATCTTCCGGCGGATAGCCGCAGAGGGCCAGCTCCGGAAAGACGCAGAGATGGGCCCCCGCGTCCGAGGCCTGCCGCGCCGCCGCGAGAATGCGTGCCCGATTGGCGGAAAACGCCCCCACGGTCGAATTGATCTGTGCCAGCGCCAAACGGAAAACCTTCATGCGCACTTGATAACACAG
>CAZCFM010000066.1:0-20809 GCA_964497855.1 uncultured Verrucomicrobiota bacterium
CAGTCCGTCTGCGGACTGGGCTGTTATCGCCTCGGACCTTCGGCCCGAACACAACGGATCAACATTTCGAACTTGCGTATACTCGTCAGGATTGAAATCCACGTCTATGCGTCGGACTGTCGCTACGCGACAAAATGCTGCATTTGAATCTGAGGTCGCTTCCACCGTAACGAGCCTTTAAACTGAGGTTTGACGCTCACAGTGGAGCGTAGGTTTTTTTGGCCGGGACGCGGACGAAACGTCTTTCGGGAAGGATCAGACAGCTCAGTTTTCCGCCGTAGACACAGCCGGTGTCGAGGCCAATCACCCGGGGACGATCCAAACCGCCCAACGCGGCCCAATGTCCGAAAACGATCAGGTCATTGCCCGCGTAAAAGTCGAACCAGGGCGGATTCTTTGGATTTTTAAGGTCTGCCCCCTCCCCGTCCCAGGTGCGGATGGTGACCAAAGCCCAGGGGTCGGTTTGATCCGGATGCAGACCGGGAACCAGACCCGCGTGAACGAGAAGGAGTTCGTGGTCTTCGAACCAGAGAGGCCAAGAGGAAATGTCCTGAACCAGGTCGCTGAAATAGCGACCAAACTCGTGTTGGAGTTTTTCAAAGTATTTGCTGTGTTTGTGGTATTTGCCCTGGGCAAGTTCGAGCAGGCTCAGTTCATGGTTTCCGACCAAGGATTGGGCGCCCAGTTCGCGGAACAACTCCCAAACGCCACGGGAATCCGGCCCCTTGTTGATCAAATCGCCAATAAACAGAATGCGATCCTGTTTCGGGTCCGCGCCCACCTCTTTCAGGAGCTGCCGAAGTTCTTTTTCGCAGCCATGCACGTCACCGATGATCAGGGTTCTTTTTTCCATGCGCTGGCTATAACAGGATCAGAGCCTCCGGCAAGAAGAAGGTGTGTTAGAATCACACTTCAAATTGAGGTCGGGAGCTTACGGCGTTTGGTGGAGGGCTTTGGGCGTGGTTATCGGACGGGACCGGCGTTTCCGTTGTAAATTCCGCGCTGCATAAAGGGCCAGGGAACAAAAAAGCCGATGCCGATGATGTTTTCGGCGGGTGTGGCCCCGAAGAAGCGGCCGTCCAGACTCCTCGCGGTGTTGTCTCCCATCATCATGTACTGGCCCTCGCCAAGCGTGACCTTGTCGTTGCAATCATGGAAACGGGGCTCGAGCCCAAATTCCCGCAAATAATAGCGCCGCTCCTCGATCGTTGGATTGCGGTACCCTGGATAGTGCGCTCCCTCGTACTGCCGCACAAACACGTCCGGTTCCCTCAACACGTCGCCATTGACTACGAGTTTGCCTTCACAAATGGACAAGGTGTCGCCGGGCACTCCGACCAGACGTTTGATGTAGGCGCTGTTGCTGCGGACAATCGGCAGCCCCCGCGTGCTGAACACAACGATATCGCCGCGTTTGGGTTTGACGAAATTGGTGATGAAGCGGTTCACGATGATGTGGTCGCCCTGTTTAAGCAGTCCGCGCGCGATGACCTGCCCTTTGGCAACAGCCTTGCCGGGTGTGGCAAGGATCTCAAAGTCCTGGTGGATTTTATGGTTTCGGCCCGCGATGTCGTAGATGCGGAAGGTGTCGGCCAGTTGTCCCTCGAAAGGCATAATGCCGGACGTTTTGGCGCGGATTTCCTTGTAGCGGGAACCCGTGAGGGCGAATTTCACCCAGCGCGCGGGGATTTTGTCCGTCCAGTCGGGTTTGTAATCGGCCACCGCCGTCACGCCATACAGCGTCGGCTGCATGGACCCGGTGGGAATCTGGTAGGGTTGCAGAAAATAGGTGCGGATGCCCAGCGCCACGGCGAGAACGACCACAAAGACTTCGATGTTTTCGCGCAAAGCGTAGGCTCCGCCCGGCGCGGGATGCAGGCGCTGGCTGAGGGCAATCGCCTCTTCGCAGTGTTTCGCGCCCTCCTCGTAGGTTTTTGCTTTGAGGTGCGACTTCAGGGTCTGCTGGAGTTCCCGCAATGCCCGCAGGTCCTTCTCGGAAAGAAGGTCCTCCTTCATGCGCCGGGCATACTTCACGCAGAACAGGGCGTGTTCGATCTGTTTTTTCAGCTGACTTCGACGGGAGGAAAAAAAGGGAAACATGGGCGTCAGGTCATCCGGGGCTAGGATTTTAGAATTTTCATGAACGCTTCCTGGGGGATGTTGACCTTGCCGATCATTTTCATCTTCTTTTTCCCCTCTTTCTGGTTTTCCAGAAGTTTGCGTTTGCGGCTGATATCACCGCCGTAGCAGCGCGAGGTCACATCCTTGCGGAAGGCGGGAACGGTGCTGCGGGCAATGACATTCCGGCCAATCGCCGCCTGAACGGCAATCGGGAACATCATGCGCGGAATCTCGTCCTTGAGTTTGTCGCAGATGTTGCGCCCGATGCCCACGGCTTTGTCGCGGTGAACAATGGTCGCAAACGCATCCACCGGGTCGCCGTGCACAAGGATTTCCAGTTTGACCAGATCATTCGCCCGGTAGCCCTCGTGTTCGTAGTCCATGCTGGCGTAGCCGTGGCTGATGCTCTTCAGTTTGTCATAAAAATCAATGACGATCTCGTTGAGCGGAATGTGACAGGTCAGCATCAGGCGGTGGCCGTCAACGGTTTCCGTTTTGCTGATTTCGCCGCGGCGGTCGCGGATCAGGTGCATCATTTCGCCGATGTCGTCATTCGGGCAGATGATGGTGGTGCGCAGGTAGGGTTCCTCGATGCGCTCAATGGTCGTGGGGTCGGGGAGATAAACCGGGTTGTCGAGGATGACTTTTTTACCGTTGGTGAGGAACACCTCGTACACCACCCCCGGGTAGGTCGAAATGATGTCCAGTTCGAACTCGCGGCGCAGGCGCTCCTGGATGATTTCCATGTGCAGCAGACCGAGAAAACCGCAGCGGTAGCCGAAGCCCAGGGCCACCGAGGATTCGGCGGTGAAGGTGAAGGCGGCATCGTTGAGGGAGAGTTTTTCGAGACTGTGTTTCAGCTTTTCGTAGTCGGAGCCTTCGACCGGATAGAGTCCGCAAAACACCATCGGATGCACGACTTTGAACCCGGCGAGGGGCTCTTTGGCCATGTTGTCTTTGCGCGTCAGCGTGTCCCCGATTTTCATGTCGGAGGACTCTTTGATGTTGGCAATGATATAGCCCGTCTCGCCCGCGCTCAGCTTGGCGAGTTTTTTCATGCTTGGAGTGAAAATCCCGACTTCCTTGACCTCGAAGTCCTTGCCGTTGGACATCAGATGGATTTTGTGCTGCTGGGTGATTTCTCCGTCGAATACGCGCACATACGAAACCACACCGCGGTAGGCATCGTAGAAAGAATCGAACACCAGCGCCCGGGTGCCCATGTGCGGCTGGGTGGTGGGCGGGGGAATGCGTTTGACGATGGCCTCAAGCACCTCGATCACGCCGACGCCGGTTTTGGCGCTGACCAGCAGGGCCTCGTCCATCGGAATCGCCAGCAGCTCCTCCACCTGTTTTTTCACGGCGGGAACGTTGGCATTGGGCAGGTCGATTTTGTTGATGACGGGAATGATGGTCAGATTTTGCTCCATGGCGAGCATGACATTGGCCACAGTCTGGGCCTCCACCCCCTGCGCGGCGTCGACCACAAGAATGGCCCCTTCGCAGGAAGCCAGGCTGCGCGTGACTTCATAGGCAAAGTCCACGTGGCCGGGCGTGTCAATCAGGTTGAAATTATAGGTGCGCCCGTCGGAGGCCGGGTAAAACATGCTCACCGGATGGGCCTTGATGGTGATGCCGCGCTCGCGCTCCAAGTCCATGTTGTCGAGCAACTGCTCGGACATATCGCGTTTTTCAACGGCATGGGTGAGTTCAAGGATACGATCGGCCAGGGTGGATTTGCCGTGGTCGATGTGGGCGATGATGGAGAAATTGCGGATAAGGGAGAGATCGGACATGGAGGCGGCGTGGTTACCATGAAGATTGGGGAAAGAAAGGAAAAACGAATCGGCCCGGGTGCATAAAAATCTCGCATCCCTCCCCGCTTTTCGCTACAGGTTGCACATGCTTGCAACCGAAATTTTTGGCCGAGTTCCCGGAGGGCCGGATATCCATCGCTTCACGCTCCGCAATGCGAAGGGAATGATGGCGCGTGTCATGACCTATGGGGCGGCGCTGACGGAATTGCACGCGCCCGGCGCGGAGGGGCAATTCGAAGATGTGGTGCTGGGTTTCGATCACCTGGAGGGCTATCTGCAGTCGCCGGATTATTTCAGCGGAGTGATCGGCCGGGTCTGCGGTCGCATGGCCCACGGTCGTTTTTCGGTGGACGGCAAAGAGTATGCCCTGGTAGTCAATGATCCGCCCAATCATTTGCACGGGGGCTTGCAAGGCTTTGACAAACGGGTCTGGTCCCTTGTGGATGGCGATGAAAACACGCTGCGCCTGCGCTATTGCAGTGCACATGGCGAAGAGGGCTATCCCGGCGAGGTGGAAATCATCGCGGGTTTTCATCTGACGGATGCGAATGAGTTCGTCATCCAATTCACGGCCACCACCACCCAGACCACCCCGCTCTGCCTGACCCAACACAACTATTTTAATCTGGGCGGCCCTGCCTCGACGGGCATTCACGACCACCGGCTCACCATGTTCGCGCAGGACTTCATCCCCACGCTGGAGGATATGACCCTGTCGGACCGCGAAGAGGAGGTTCATGGCAAGGCCAACGACTTCAACCACGGGGTGCGGATTGGCGATGTTCTGAATCAGCTCTGGAAACAACACGGGGATATGTATCGTGTCCGTCGCAGCCGTCATGGCGACTTGGTTCCGGCGGCGCGCCTTGAAGACCCCTGCAGTGGCCGTATTCTCAACATCGCCACCACCGAGGACTGCATTCAGTTTTACAGCGGCAAACATCTCCGTCCCGGAACGGAGGGCAAGGGAAAACAGAGCTACAGCCCCCACGCCGGGCTCTGCCTGAATTGTCAGGGCTATCCCAATGGAGCCACCTACGACGCCTTCGGGAGCATCCTGCTCCGACCCGGCCAGGTACACCGTCAGCAGACGGTTTTGGCCTTCCGCGCGGCGGAACAGGAGAGATGTTCGCGGTAAAACGCGAGTTCGGCGATACTGGCCTGAATATCGAAATATGCGTCGTGTTCCTTCATGTCCTCGCGCAGGACGGCTTCGGGAAAATAGCGTCGGACAAAGGCGGGGTCTTTTTTGTCGGGAACTTCGCGACGGTACCAATCGCTCCACTGGGTCTTGAAGGTGGACACATCGAGGAGCCGATAGTGGGCGCGGCGGAGCACGCCGGGGAAAAAACGGCGCAGCAGGAGCCAGTCGTTGTGGACACTGTTGCCGGCGATGAGGGGCCGGGCGTCGGACTTCTCCTGAATGGGGCCGATCACGGAATCGATGTAGCGGCAGAGGCGGACTTCGGCGTCGCTGAGCGAAACCGCGCTCGGTCCGAGGCAGCCCTTGACGATGTGGGGAATGTTTTCCTTGACCCAGGGGCTGATGCCGCGGTCGTCTTTGCGATGAATGAAGAGAACGAGGTCTTTTTCCGGCGGGGCGAGCCGCTTCAGGGAGGCGTCGGTGGCCATCAGGGCGATTTGCAGGATCTCGGCCGACTCCAGCTCCAGGCTGGAGAATTCGGCGTCGATCCACAGATAGCCGGGGGCCGGGGCAACCGTGGCCGCTGAACTCATGCCTCCACCTTGACGGCAACGGGCTTGAGCTTCCAGATATCGTCGTTGTACTGGCGGATGGTGCGGTCGCTGGAGAACATGCCGACGCGGGCGGTGTTGGCGAGTGCCATGCGGGCCCAGCGTTTGCGGTCGCGGAAGGCGAGGTCGACTTCGTGCTGGGCGCGGATGTAGTCATCGAAATCCGCAAGCACGAGGAAGGGGTCGCCGTGGTCGCTGAGGCTGTGTTTGAGGCCGAGCAGGGCGTTGTGTTCGCCCGGAGTGAAGTAATCGCTGCCGATCCATTCCAGCAGGACACGCAGGGTCTCGTTGGTTTCCAGAATCTGCGAGGGATGGTAGCCGCGGCGCCACAGGTCTTCCACTTCGGTCACGGTCATTCCGAAAATGAAGATGTTCTCGTCGCCAACCACATCTTTGATCTCGATGTTCGCTCCGTCGAGGGTGCCGATGGTGACCGCGCCGTTGAGGGCGAGTTTCATGTTGCCGGTGCCGCTGGCCTCCTTGCCGGCGGTCGAAATCTGTTCCGACAGGTCGGCGGCGGGAATGATGCGGGAGGCGAGGCTGACGCGGTAGTTGGGCAGGAAGACGACCTTGATGCGGTCCTTGACGCGCGGGTCGTTGTTGATGACGGCGCCGATGGCGTTGATGGACTTGATGATCGTTTTGGCCAACTCGTATCCGGGCGCGGCCTTGGCGCCGAAGATGAAAACGCGGGGCACCATGTCGAAGTCCGGTTCCTGCAGGATGCGGCGGTAGAGATAGAGGATGTGCAGGAGGTTCAGATGCTGGCGCTTGTACTCGTGCAGACGTTTGATCTGCACGTCGAAGAGCGCGTCGGGATTGACCTCCACGCCACAGCTTTCGCGAATGATGTTGGCCAGTTTGACTTTGTTGCGGCGTTTGATGGCCATGAACTCGTCCAGGAAGGCCTCGTCCTTCTGGAATTTGTCCAGCTTCTTCAACTGGTCGAGGTCTCGGGGCCAGCCAGTGCCGACCTTGGAGCTGATCAGGGCGGAGAGTTCAGGATTGCAGGCGAGGAGCCAGCGGCGCGGGGTGATGCCATTGGTTTTGTTGTTGAAACGTCCTGGGAACATCGCATCAAAATCGGCAAACAGATTGCGTTTGAGCAATTCGGTGTGGAGGGCGGCGACCCCGTTGACCGAGAAGGACGCGACAACGGAGAGATGGGCCATGCGGATATGCTGCACGTGCCCTTCCTCGATGAGGGAGAGGTCGCGCAGCTTGCCCATGTCGCCGGGCCACTTCGCGGACACCCGGGCCAGATGGTGTTTGTTGATTTCGAAAATGATCTGGAGGTGGCGGGGCAGGACGCGGCGGAAGAGCGGAACGGACCAGCGTTCGAGCGCCTCGGGGAGGAGGGTGTGGTTGGTGTAGGCGAAGACCTGGGTGACAATGGCCCAGGCTTTGTCCCATTCCATTTCGTGTTCGTCGTGCAAAACGCGCATGAGTTCGGGCACGGCCACGGCGGGGTGGGTGTCGTTGAGCTGAATGCGCACTTTGTCGGCAAAGGAGGTCCAACCAGTGTATTCGCGTTCGTAGCGGCGCAGGATATCGCGCAGGGAGCAGGCCACGAAGAAATACTGCTGGATGAGGCGGAGTTCCTTGCCGTTTTCTGTTTTGTCGTTTGGATACAGAACCTTGGAAATGGTTTCCGACATGTTTTTTTCCTGCACGGCCTCGACGTAGCCCCCCTGGTTGAAGGTGTTGAAGTCGAGGTCTTCGGAGGCGCGGGATTCCCAGAGTCGCAGGAAGTTCACGGTGTTGGTGCCATAGCCTGCGATGGGAATGTCGTAGGGAACGCCGATCACCGTGCGGGTGTTGATCCATTTCGTGCGGTAACGGCCCACATCGTCGAACACGCCCTGCACTTCACCGTAGAGGGGAATGGTCTGGGCGTATTCGGGGCGGATGATCTCCCAGATGTTGCCGTAGCGCAGCCAGCCGTCGGGATGTTCCACCTGGTAGCCGTGCACGAATTCCTGGCGGAAAAGCCCGAACTCGTAGCGGATGCCGTAGCCGACGGCGGGCAAGTCGAGTGTGGCCATGCTGTCCAGGAAACAGGCGGCGAGGCGGCCCAGGCCCCCGTTGCCGAGTCCCATGTCGACTTCATCCTCGCGGATGTTTTCAAAATCCACGCCCATTTCGTTGAGGGCGGTGATGACTTTGTCGTGTACACCGGCATTGTAGAGATTGTTGGTGAGGAGGCGGCCCATGAGATATTCGAGCGAAAAATAATAGACCCGCCGGGCGCTGGCTTCGCGGTGCGCCTGCTGTGTGGCGATCAGGCGGTTGACCAGCAGATCCTGCACGGCGAGGGAGACGGCTTTGCGCCAGTCGGCCACGCTGGCCACGGGCTTGGCCTGTGCCTGGCTGTAGCGAATGTGATAGGCGATCAATTCCTTGATGTCCGCGACCGAAATGTCGGACGTGGGGGTGAGTTTGACGGGAATGGAGGATAGGCTCATGGGCTTGGGTTTCAGGGTTTGGTTTGTACGTTTTAGGAGGTTGACGTTCTAAAGAGATGTGGAGATGTGAAGCGAAAACAAAGCCCTCCGTCAACCCTTAACGACTGCGGCGTCGGTTTTTACCGAGGGCGTAGGCCAATTCCTGCAGGCTTTCCATGATGCGGGCGTCGACCACATGCACGCCGGGAGGAACTTTAATGTGTTTATAGGCGAGATTGAGAATCGCGCGGACGCCGGCAGCCGCGAGCAAATCGGCCACGGACTGGGCCGCGGCGGAGGGCACGGCAATGATGCCGATATCCACGCTGACCTCTTTCGCCCGTTTCGGCAGTTCCTCCACGTCGGTGACGCGCACGTTGCCGTAGCTTCTGCCGAAGAGGCTCGGGTCTTTGTCAAACAGTCCGCAAATTTCAAAACCGCGCTCGAAAAAGGCACCATGTTCGGCGAGGGCGCGGCCCAGGTGACCCGCTCCAACGATGACGACGCGGTGGCGGACGTCCGCGCCGAGCACTTGGCGGAGGACGGCCTCCAGCTGCGAGGTTTCGTAGCCTTTTTTCGAAATGCCCTGCAATTCCATGTGCGACAGGTCCTGGCGCACGGTGGAGCTGGTCAGACCCAGCGCATCGGCAATCTCCTGCGAAGAGGCCCAGGTCACTCCATCGTCACGCAGTTCCTGCACATGCACCAAGTATTTGGGCAGACGCCGAATGACAGGATTGGGGATGGTGGAATCGATTGACATGGCCATATGTTGTCGATTTTTCCGAACCTTAGCAAGTGCGCGTTCCTTTTTTGCGTTAAAATGTAACAAGAAACGAGCCAAACATACTTGCAGGAAAAGCTTGCCGAATGGAAAAAGGTCCCCTATACCCCCCCGCAGTTGCGCCATTGCGTATACGGAAGCGAGTGCCCGGTTCTCCCGCCGGGACAAAGCGGATTGTCAAACAAACGACCAACCCCTCGGAGATTGATTATGGACTTACACGCACATTTGCCGTCCGTTGGACTGCAGGACCTGCTCGACGCCGGTGTTCACTTTGGACACCAGACCAAACGCTGGAACCCCAACATGGTCAAATACATTCATGCGGAGCGCAAAGGCCTCCACGTGATCGACCTGGGCTCCACCCTCGTGCAACTGCGCATCGCCCAGCAGTTTATTTACGACACCGTGGTCCGTGGCCGCCAGGTGCTCTTCGTCGGCACCAAAAAACAGGCGCAGGACGTTGTTAAAGAAACCGCCTCCAAATTCCACCAGCCCTACGTGATTCACCGCTGGCTGGGCGGCATGCTCACCAACAACCAGACCATCCGCATTTCCGTGAACCGCATGCGCGAGTTGCAGGCCATGGAAAACAACGGCGGTCTGGAACAGGCCGGCTCCAAAAAAGAAGGCGCCCGCCTCCGCCGCGAACTCGTCAAACTCGAGCGCAACCTCATGGGCGTCGCCGATATGGAGCGCATGCCCGCTGCGATGATCGTGGTCGACGTCGTCCGCGAATCGATTGCCGTGCAGGAAGCCCAGCGCCTCGGCATCCCCGTGGTGGCTATCGTGGACACCAACGGCGACCCCCGCATCATCGATTACCCCATCCCCGGCAACGATGACAGCCTCCGCTCCGTCGGCTGCCTCGTCGGTCTTCTCGGCGAAACCATTCAGCACGCGTCCAACGAATACGCGCGCATTGCCGCCGAAGAAACCCGCCGCCGCGCCGCCGCCGACGCCGAACAGGTCGAAAAGCGCAAACAGGCCGAAACCGAACGCAAAGTGCGTCAGGATGACGAAAAGAAAAAACGCGACGAAATCATCAAAGCTGCTGCCGCCAAACTGGCCGCCAAGCAGGCCATTGAGATCGATGAAGTCGTCGATCCCGCTGAATAACCCCCTTTCCTTTTGGAGATAGTACATCATGGCCGACATCAACGCCAAACAAGTTAAAGAACTCCGCGACCTCACCAACGTGGGGATGATGGAGTGCAAAAAAGCCCTGCAGGATACGCAGGGAGACATTCAAGCCGCCGTCAAGCTCCTCCGCGAGCGCGGCCTGGCCGTCGCCGCCAAAAAAGCCGATCGTGCCGCCAACGAAGGCCTCGTCGATATTGCCGTCGCTGCCGACGGCAAGACGGGTGCCATCGTGGAAGTGAACTGCGAAACCGACTTCGTTGCGAAGAACGACAACTTCAAAGCCTTCGTTGCGGAGCTGGCCGCCAAAGCCGTCGGCGTGGCCGACAACGCGCTGGCGGAACAAGAAAAAGCCAACCTCGCTTTCAAAATCAGCGAAATTGGCGAAAACCTGATCATTCACCGCAACACGACCTACCGCCTGAGCGGACCGGGTGCCATTGGCAAGTACATCCATCTGGGTGGAAAAGTCGGCGTGCTGGTCGAAATCGGCTGCACGAAAGACGCCCTCAGCGCCTCCCCTGCCCTCGTCGAACTCGGCAAGGAAATCGCCCTGCATGTGGCTGCGGCCAATCCGCAGGCCTTGGACCGCAGCTCCGTCGATGCCGCGCTGATCGAAGCCGAAAAATCGGTGTACGCCAAACAGGTCGAAGGCAAACCCGCCAACATCGTCGAAAAAATCATCGCGGGCAAGATCGAGAAGTTCTACTCCCAGATCGTCCTGCTGGAACAGGGTTTTGTGAAAGACCCCGACAACACGGTGAAAGCTCTGGTCGAAAAAACCGGCAAAGATTTGGGGGACACCCTGAGCATCCGCCGTTTTGTCCGATACCAGATCGGTGGCTGAACCCATCCCCCTGCGCACTTCCCCAAAAACCCGCCCTTCGGCGGGTTTTTTTACGCCCTAAACCATGGTAAATATTCTCAACGTATAGGATTGACCCATATGCCCACACTGTAGTAATGTATTTTTTGTAATGTTCGTGCAGTTTGTAACATTCATCCTCCCACCAATTTTCTGTTCTAGACACATTTTCAAGCGCGCAACTCTCCAAGGACTCCCATGAAAACAAAAAACCTTTTCGTTTTGCTGGTTTCCATGCTGTGGATTCCGTTCCGAACTCAGGCCTCCGCGCTCCCCGAGTTTCCCTCCGAGTGCAGTGACGCTGCTGTAGCCATTGCCAAGCACAGCGCCCGGTTCCGCGGAGTGATCTACGACTATCCTGCGGCGGGTCAATCCACATGGTATTACAGTTTCACCTCGGGCAAAAAGCCTGCCATCAGCCATGTGACCTTTGCCCTTCCCTGTCCCGACATCCGAATCGTGCAGGCGGGAATGTGGGATGGGGTTGATTTTTCGTCCCGCATCGTCAACGCGGGAAAACCTGCCCCCAAGAGCGGCGTGGCCGCGACCGACCCCACAACTAACGTCAAAGGCCTCAAATTCGATTTAGGATTCAACGAGTTGGCCACCCATAACTATTTTTTCACGCTCAACAACAATTATGCTGCGGCACCTATGTCCGTAGCCCTCAAGGCAGGTCCCGGATTTACCTTGGGCGCCCTCTGCGGACCTGCGGGCGATTGCAGCGAGGACGAAGCCGACGCCGAACTGTCTTCTCTGGGGGACCGCGTCTGGATCGACGCCAACGCGAACGGCATTCAAGATGACGGCGAAGAGAGCCTCGCCGGTGTGACCGTGAACCTGCAAACCCCAGCCGGGGACCACATTCTGTCCACAACCACGGATGAAAACGGGAAGTATCTTTTTGACGATCTCGTCGAGGGCGACTACCGGGTCCAATTTGTGCTTCCAGACAACTCCCCCTATTTTTTCACTCTGCCGGCACAGGGCACCGACACGGAAAAGGACAGCGATGCCGACACCGTCACAGGTCTGACCGCTATGATTCAACTCCCGGCGGACACCCATCGCCGCGATATCGATGCAGGAGTTGTTCCCACGCAGGCCTCATTGCGTATCACGAAAAACGGCACTTTCATTCCCGGAACGCTGGACCCGTGGAGCTTGTGCTCCGTTTTCGGGACTGCCCATGCTTTTAACGCTCTCATTTTCGGGAGTTTTACGGCTGACGGCGGGGACACGGAAGGGAAACTTGGAGTTGCCGGGAATCTGACCATCGTCAACGGCTACAGTGCGGGGTACGTCGTCATCGGACATGCCATCCCCGAGCAAATCGGGGGATTAACCGACATGCTCATCGTGGGAGGCGATTTCAGCGATGGGGCCTTCGGCGTCAACGGAAACATTGTCCTTGGCGGCCTTCGCACCGGACCCGTCCGCTGGATGAGCAACGGCAACCTGATCCGTCAGGTGAACCCCATCCGGATCAACAGTCAGGGAAATGTTCCCTCCACGGGCGAGGGCTTGACATTCAATGAACTAAAAACCCACTTGCAGGTGCGTTCCACGATTCTGGGCACCTGGGCTCCGAACGGGATTGTCTCTCAGACCGACGACGGAATCCTGCTCAAGGGCGAGGATCCCGACCTGAATGTGTTCAGTCTCCCGGTCACGGATGTCACCAGCACCCGCATCACGATTGATGTGCCTGCGGATTCCACCGTTCTGGTCAATTTCACCGCAGCCACTGTGGAGTTTAACAGGGGCGGCATTCGTGTGCTGGGCACCTCGCATGAAAAGGTGTTGTTGAACTTTCCCAACACGTCCCTGCTCCGATCCACGTCTTTTCAACTCAACGGCTCTGTTCTGGCCCCCTTCGCCGACGCCGAGTTTTCCGGCGGCTCCATCGAAGGACGAGCCGTGATCGGCGGAAATGTGACCAGCCAGGTGGGTTTCGAATTCCATAATTTCGAATTCCTCGGTGAAGTCTGCCTTGATCCGCTCAGCACTTCGACGCCCCCCGCCATTGCCTACACCTTCACTGTCGAAAACACCGGCAACGTTCCCCTGACAAATGTCCATGTGGTCGATCCTCTTGTTCCGGTGTCCGGCAGTCCCGTCACCCTGCTCCCCGGTGAAAGCGATTCAACCACGTTTTCGGCGGAATTGGTTCTCAACGCGGAACACATGGAGGAATCCGGTTTCAGCAACACGGCATGGGCCTACGGCACTGTTCCCAGCGGTCACTCCATCAGCGCAAACGATACACATGTTCTTACGTTCCCCGCGGATACTACCCCCACTCCCCCGGCCGAATCCCTCTATCCTGTCGGCAATAAACCCGATTTCGTCATGAAATCCCTTGTGCTTCCGGAAACCATCGCCACACAAAACCAGACGTTTTCAGTCACCGTGCAAGTATCGAATGAAGGCGACAAATCCGGGGATGCGGGTGTGCTGAGGATTTGGCCCGCACTCCCCCAGCTGGTGCCCACCGAAACGGATGCCTTCGTGGACGTGGCCATTGGCCATATGGGTATCGGTGCCGTCAAGACCTTGGACATTTCCAGCCTTGTTGCCTCTGGAAGCTATGGAACAATCCATATTCGGGCGCAAATCGTCACAGCTACTCCCGAGTACAGCACCGGCAACAACCATACTTCCGACACCTATTTTTTTGAAAATCCGGATGCCCCCTGGCTCAAACCCGACTTTGTCCTTCGCTCCGTCAACCTCAGCCCCATTCCCGGTATCGCCGGAACGCGCTTCACCGCAGTGGTCCAGGTTGCAAATGAAGGCACAAAAGCCGGGGACGCAGGCGTACTCGCTCTCTGGGCCGGAAGTTCCCGCTACGCCAACGATCTAACCGATCCGGATCAGCAGATCTCCGTGGGGACACTCGCTGTCGGAGAAGTCAAGAGCTTCACCTTCGAAAATCTGCGAGCTCCGGAGGGCTTTGGCACCTTCCACACCATGGCGATAGTCAACCATGCCGCCGCAACAGCGACCGAAAGCGCCGTCGGCAACAACCACCTGGGCACCACCTACAGCCTCATTCCCGTGGAAGTGCAGATGGAAGCGGTTTCCGAAGGCATCAAAATCAGTTGGAACAGCCAATCCGGGTTCTACTACTTTGTGGAGCGCTCGACGTCCCTCACAGGTGCCTTTGAGCAGATTGCTGACAATCTGGAGGCGGTTCTTCCCATCCATTCCTACATCGACACGGCCCCCCCAGGAGGTTTGGTGTTTTACCGGGTTTGGGGATACAAACCCTGATCCGGTCTTCCTCCCAGGAAGTATCCCCTTTCGCCGGGGAACTCAGTTTCCCGGTAAAAGCGGCTTGAGGTAGCGTCCCGTGTGGGAACGCGGGTTTTGCGCCACGACTTCTGGCGGTCCTTCAGCCACAAGATCGCCCCCGCCATCGCCACCGTCGGGACCCAAATCAATCAGCCAGTCGGCCGTCTTGATGACATCGAGATTGTGTTCCACGACCAGCAAGGAATTGCCGGCGTCGCGCAAGCGCAGGAGAACCTCCAGCAGTTTGTGTACATCGGCAAAATGAAGGCCCGTCGTCGGTTCGTCGAGAATGTACAACGTGTTTCCCGTGTCGCGCTTGCTGAGTTCGGTGGCCAGTTTCACGCGCTGGGCCTCGCCGCCCGACAGCGTCGTCGCTGGCTGTCCCACCTGCACATAGCCCAGCCCCACATCGTTCAGGGTCTGGAATTTCCGTTGCAGACTCGGCATTTTACTAAAAAACTCCAAGGCATCCTCGACGGTCATTTCCAGCACTTCGGAAATGTTTTTGCCTTTGTAGCGCACCTCCAGCGTCTCGCGGTTGTAACGTTTCCCGGCGCAGACTTCGCAGGTCACGTACACATCCGGCAGAAAATGCATTTCAATCCGGCGCAGGCCGTCACCCTTGCAGCTCTCGCAGCGTCCGCCCTTGACGTTGAAGCTGAAACGTCCCGGACCATAGCCCCGCACCTGACTGGCCGGCAGCTTGGCAAACAAATCGCGGATCTGGTTGAATGCCCCCGTGTAGGTCGCCGGATTCGAGCGCGGGGTGCGCCCGATCGGACTCTGATCAATCACAATGACTTTGTCCACATGCTGCAAGCCCGTGACGCTTTTGTGTTTGCCGGGAACATCTTTTGAATCGAAAAACTTTCGGAACAACACGCGCTTGAGAATGGTCTCGGTCAGCGTCGATTTGCCGCTGCCGCTCACGCCCGTGACGCAGGTGAAGACGCCCAGCGGAATCTTCACATCAATGCCCCGCAGATTGTTTTCCGCCGCCCCCTTGATCACAATCGCCTCTTTGCCCGGCTTGCGGCGTTCGCGCGGGACGTCAATTTTGCGAACCCCGTTCAGGTATTCCGCCGTGAGCGTACTGGATCGGAGCAACTCCTCCGGCGTGCCGGAAAACACAATCTCTCCGCCATGCCTTCCCGCCAGCGGTCCCATGTCCACGACGTAATCCGCCTCGCGAATCGTCTGTTCGTCGTGCTCGACCACCAGCACCGTGTTGCCGCTGTCCCGCAGGCCCTTCATCGTGTCGATGAGCTTGAGATTGTCGCGCTGATGCAGCCCGATACTCGGTTCGTCTAGCACATACAACACGCCCATCAGTCCAGAACCCACCTGACTCGCCAGACGGATGCGCTGCGCCTCGCCTCCCGACAAGGTCCCGCTTTCCCGGTCCAGGGTCAAATACTCCAAGCCCACGCCGTTGAGAAAACGAAGACGATGCCGAATCTCTTTCACCACCTCCGCCACAATCCGCGCATCCGTCTCCCCCAAGGCCAGCGTATCAAAGGTCTGCATCGCATTTCGCACCGACATCTGGCAGATGTCCCGGATGCTCTTGCCCGCCACATGGCACGCCAGACTCTCCGGTTTTAGACGTGCCCCGCCGCAGGTCGGACAGGGCTGACGTGTCATGTAGCCCCGCAAATGCGCCCGCGTATGGTCGCTTTCCGTTTCCTTGAGTCGGCGTTCCAAATTGGCGATCACCCCTTCGAAGGGCTTCTCGTAGTTCAACACTTTTCCGCCCCGGTAAAACTTCATCGCCACCAGCTCCTCCCCGCTTCCGTGCAGCAGCACCTGGCGAAAATCCGCCGGCAATTCGTCGTAGGGCGTGTCCATCGACACCCCGTAGGCCTCCGTCACTCCCCGCAACAATTTTTTGTACCACAGCACCAGCCGGCGTCCCCCGCGTTTCCAGGGATCAATCGCCCCCTTGTCCAGCGTCAATTCGGGATTGGGCACCACCAGCGCCTCGTCAAACACCTCCATGTTTCCCAGGCCCGCGCAGGTCGGACACGCGCCATACGGACTGTTGAACGAAAAATGCCGGTTCTCCAGCTTTTCAAAACTGCGCCCGCAGGGAATACAGGCCAGCTCTTCACTGTAAAGCCGGTCACTCCATGTCCCGTCTCCCGTGTCGATCGCCGCAATCATCCGCCCCTTGCCCAAACGCAGGGCCAGCTCCACGCTGTCGGCCATGCGCGACCGCACGCCCTCGTCGATCACCAGACGGTCCACCACCGCCTCGATGTTGTGTTTGGTCTTCTTGTTGAGTTTCGGCGCAGCATCGATTTCCATCACCTCGCCGTCCACGCGCACCCGCACAAAGCCCTGGTTGCGAATCTCGGCAAAAACCTCCAGATGTTCGCCCTTGCGGCCATCCACGTAGGAGGTCATCACCAGCACCCGGCTCCGCGCCGGCAACGCGCAGAGCTGCTCGATGATGTCCTCCGCGCTCTGCTGCGTCAGCGGTTTCCCGCAACCCGGACAGTGCTGACGGCCAATCGACGAATAGAGCAGGCGCAGATAATCGTAAATCTCCGTGGTCGTCGCCACAATCGAACGCGGATTGGACCCGGCGCTGCGCTGCTCAATCGAAATGGCCGGCGACAGCCCTTCGATATGGTCCACCTCCGGCTTCTGCATCTGGTCCAGAAACTGCCGCGCATACGCCGAAAGACTCTCCACGTATTTGCGCTGCCCCTCCGCGAAAATCGTGTCAAAGGCCAGCGAGGATTTCCCCGAGCCACTGAGGCCGGTGATCACCGTCAGCGCGTCGCGCGGGATCGACACCGAAACGTTTTTCAGGTTGTGCTCGCGGGCACCCTGGACAATCAGATGACTGCGGCTCATGGATCAGGGTTTCCACAAATACAGGAAACGGGCGGAGGGATCGAGGGGGAGTTTGATTTCCGGCGCACGGACCTGCAAGAGCGACGCGAGTCCCCCGCCGAAGCTGTAGGAATAAAACGCCAGGCTTTCCGTGCCCAGCAGACGCGCCACGGCGGCGCGCGCGGCATCGTCGTAGCCGACTTCGTCGATCAACCGATGCGTCAAGGCCTCCGGCGCGGTGAACACGCGACCGTCCAGCAGCGAGTTCGCGTCCGCATAGGCCGCGTCAAAAGGACGATGTTCGAGCACAAGCCCGCGGAACTGGCGGTACAAATCGTCGACCACCCGCTGCAAAATCGCGCGGTGTTCGGGATTCACCGGATGCAGCGGCGACAGGAGATTTTTGTTGTCGCTGGAGGTCAGCGACACGTCTTCGACGCCGAAGCGTTTGCCCAGTTCGTTCATGTTGAAGGCCGAGCGGATGACTCCGACAGACCCAACGATGGAGGTGGGCTGCGCGACAATGTGATCCGCCGCCAGCGCCGCGTAGTAGCCGCCGGACGCGGCGATGTCTTTCACATGGACCACGACTTTGCGGTCTTCGCGCGATTCCTTGAAGTTCCGCACGGCGCGGTAGATTTCATCGCTGGAGGTCACGGCCCCGCCCGGGGAGTCCACTTCCAGCAGCATCGCCGAAACCGTTTCATCGACCGTCGCGGCCCGGATTTCCCGAAGGATTGCCGTGACCGGATCGACGGCGGTTCCAAAGAGCGTGGATGGCGATTCCGGAATGATCACGCCGTAAAGGCGGATAAGGGCGACCTTTTCCTGGGCATCGGGAGAGCCCCAGGAGAGTGTTTCCGAAACCATCGGGAACTCCTCGTCCCCAAATGCTCCAGCGCTGCCGTAAAAGGAATGACACCAATAGAAATTCAGCAGCAGGCTGCCGATGAGCATGAACCACAAAAAACGGCGGCATTTGCGGCGGGGCGGAAGAGGCGGCGGGGCGGTGTATGGAAGATCGGACATGAGGCACCTGTGGTAAAGAGGAGGAGCCAATCTACACGTGAAAAAAATAAAAACAACCGGGAACTCGCCCTCCGAATCAGCCCGGCCTCTGCTCCGCGAGCCATTGCGCCCCGCGCAGCAGGCCGATCACGGAAACGGCATCACGGATTTCACCTCGGGCCACCCGATCCAGAGCCTCCTCCAGGGGCAGCGTCATCAAACGAAGCTGTTCCGTAGGTTCGGGCTCTGGATCGCCGCTGCGGCGAAGTCCTCGGGCCAGATAAATGTAGGCGACCTCGTCCGTGACGCAATTGCTGGTGTGCGCAATCTGCAACAGGTCCCAGTGTTGGGCCTCCAGTCCCGTTTCTTCACGCAGCTCTCGTTGGATGGCCGTCAGCGGTTCTTCACCCGGAGCAGCCCCGCCCTCCGGAATTTCCCAACTGTAGGCATTCAGTGTGTAGCGCCACTGCCCGACCAGCCAGACGCGCCCGTCGTCCTCCAGAGCCACAACCCCGGTCGCCACATGTTTCATGTGTACCACGCCATAGATGCCCGGCCCACCCGCAGGTTGGGTCACACGGTCCTCGCGCACCTGAATCCAGGGGTTGTCGTACACCACCCGCGTTTCATGGGTCTGCCAGGGACTGATCTCCTCCCCGTTCATGTCCCCGCCCCTTTCAGCGGGTAAATCTCCGCGTAAATCCCGCCCCCGAGCAAAATTTCGCCGTCGTACAAGGCGCAGATTTGACCGCAGGCCAGCGCCCGCTGCGGCTCGTCCCATTCCACCAAAGCCCGCCCTCCCTCCATCGACGTAAAACGAACGTCCACCGACGCCGCACGATATCGCGGACGCGCCTGAATCCGGCAGCTCCCGTTGAGCGCCGGACCCGTGAAACTGAGCTGATGCAAAAGGCAGGACCCGCTGTAGAGCCCCGGCGTGTCCGGCTCCTCGATCGCCACCACCAACTCCCGCGCCGCTTTCCGCTTTTCCACCACCACGAAATTTTTCCGGTGTTGATTCGAGGCCACGCCAATGCCTTTTCGCTGGCCCAGCGTGTAGAAATGCAGCCCATCATGCTGGCCCAGAACCTTGCCATCCACTCCTACAATCCTGCCCGGCTCATCCGGCAAATACGCACGCAAAAAATCCGACATTTTGACCTGTCCGATGAAACAAATCCCCTGACTGTCCTTTTTTCCGGCGTTGGGCAGTCCAAAACGTCGCGCCACCTCGCGCACCTCCGTCTTTTGCAAATGCCCCACCGGAAAACGGGCGTCCTGCACTTGTTCCGGCTTCATCAGTGACAGGAAATACGTCTGGTCCTTGTTCGCGTCCAGACCCGTCCAAATCTCCCGCCGTCCATCCGGACGGCAATGGGATCGCGCATAATGACCCGTCGCCACCGCGTCGAAGCCATTGTGTTTGGCCCAGTCGCGGAAGACCCCGAACTTGATTTCGCGGTTGCACATCACATCCGGATTGGGCGTGATGCCCTCTTCGTAGCCCTGCAAGAGATATTCGACGATCCGTTCTTTGTACTCGTCCATCAGATTCACAATCTGGAAAGGAATCCCCAGGCACTCCGCCACCGCCCGGGCATCTTCGACATCCTGCTGCCAGGGACAGTCCCCCAGTAGATTGTCCTCGTTGATCCAGTTCTTCATGTAGGCCCCGGCGAGGTCAACGCCCTGCTCTTTCAGCAATGCCGCCGCCACGGCGCTGTCCACGCCGCCCGAAAGCGCCACCAGAATACGTTCTGAACTCATACGCGGACACCATACCCGCTGCGCCAAAGCAATCAAGCCCCAGACTTTACTATGAGTGGGGCAGGTTCTTCTGTATTGCGGCGGGCAGGCCGATCCTGTGAAGACCATCGCGTTTCTCATGGTTTTATCTGCGGGTTTTTGGCTCGCCGCCTCGGTTTGGAATGTGTAGCGAATGGGCATGACAACGACATCCTCCCGCAATGAAGCCTGGATTTCCCATGTGGTCCCTTTTGTCACGTGGATTTTCTTCATGCAGATCCTGGGCGATGCGGCGGGCTGGAAATATGCACTGCGCTCCGGGATCAGCCTGGGGATGCTGCTCTGGATGCGCCCCTGGCGCTGGGATTATCCCCCGCTGCAGCGCCGCAATCTGTTGCCCGCTTTCGGCATCGGCCTGTTTGTGTTTGCCTTCTGGGTCTTTTTCGAAACCGACTTCATGTCCCGTTTTGAGACGATCCACCGCCTCTACCTCACGCTGGGAATCCAAATGCCCTGGGAGTTGAATCCGCCCTTGAAGTTCTTCCGTTATGCTCCGGAAAGCGAGGGCTGGTTTTTCTTTGCGACGCGACTTCTCGGCTCGGCACTGGTGATTTCCTTTATCGAAGAATTTTTCTGGCGCGGATGGCTCCAACGCTGGGTCGACAAAGAAGATTTCCTCTCCGTTGATCCCCCGGCCATCAGCCGGAAGGCCCTGTGGATCGGCGCCCTGCTTTTCGCCAGCATCCACCAACAGTGGGTGGCGGGTTTGGTCTGCGGACTGGTGTACGGCGAGTTTTATCGCCGGACCCGCGACATCTGGGCGGTGGGCATCGCCCATGCCGTGACCAATGGCGTGTTGGGACTGTACGTTTTTTGGAGTGGCAAATACGAGTTCTGGGTCTGATAAAGAACCTACAGACCGACTCCGTGCAACACTAAAAAAGCAACCGCGCAGCGGCTATTGCCGGCGCGCGGTGCTGGGGTTCTGGGC
>CAZCFM010000067.1:0-20774 GCA_964497855.1 uncultured Verrucomicrobiota bacterium
CGAAGCCGCTTTGGAGTGCGGGACCTTCAGGTACCGCCTTCCGCAGCACAAGCCCGAAACCCAAGCTGCGTCCTCAAGCCCACGGCTCAAGCCACGGAAAGCGGCAGCTAAAGCTTCCGCACTCCAAAGCGGCTTCGCCGCGCCCGCCCCCCCTCCCCCACCCCCGAAAAGACAAACGCCCCGACTGGCGGGGCGTTTGCGGGTTTTCGGGTTGAAGGACCTTATTTTTTCTTGCGGCGCAACACCAGCAGTCCAGCCAATCCCATCACACCCACAAGGATGATCGAAGAGGGCTCGGGGATCACAAATGCGGTGCTATTCAAGGAGCCAAACGTAGCACCATCATTATTGCCGCTCCAATTGGCCGTATTGTGGACAGCGGCCTTAGCTGTGGCAAGATCACTGAATACACGAAGCCCAGTGTACTGGGCATTGTCAATATGCGTAATGGCAATGTTTCCAAAAGCAACGTTCAGCGCAGTTGGAAGTGCGGAGGTGTTTGAATCTGTGGCATTGAGATCCCATCCAGCAGTACCATTGAAGTCCAATCCGTGGAGCAGGGTTCCCGCATACGCAGAACCCGGCATAGTCGTATCTTGCTCAGAAGGGAATGCTGACGTTCCAGCAAATATCTGATCACCCGAGTTGGAAAGACCACCAAGCGCCCCAGTGGTCGTACCAATATTTGCACTCGATCCACTTGGGCTTGTGATCACAATAACTGTACCTGCAGAAATTCCTAATACAGGAGCAGTCCAAGTCATGGTGTTTTCAGAGTCGCGTAGTGTGCCATCAGAGAAAAACCCCGAATCGGTGAAATGAATCTGCGTGCCGCCGACCAGGTCGACCCACGACACAAAGGCGAGGGCGTCGTCTGCATCTGAACGAAATCCGATGATGGAGATGTCACCAGTTGTCTGCGCCCGAGCCGAAGCTCCGGCCAGCCCGAAGGCTGCTAAGAGGAGGAGGAGTTTTGTTTTCATTTTGTTTTTTCCAGGTTCCTGAGGGGGATCTGTTTGTTTTCTTAGCCAGAAGTTTTTTCTGGCAAGATTTGTATGACATTATTCTAAAATAATACTATTTTAGTTAATGTTAAGGTTTTGTTAGCTGTTGCGTTTGCGGAGGCGGAGAAGAAGTCCGATACCGAGCAGGAAGAGGGTTGCGGCACCGGGCTCGGGGATGACGTTGAAATTTCCGCTGTCCCAGGTGTAGGCGGCCGCATCGTCGGTCTGCCAGTTGGAGGGGTCGTTGATCGCCGTCAGCAGTTCGGAGGCCGTTCCGCTGGTGGGACCGTTGTAACGGGCATTGTCCTGGTTGCCGGCATGCAGGTTCTGGGCGCCGGTCGCGAGGGGGGCGGGCAAGTAGCTGTTGGAAGTGGAACCCGCGCCACTGCTGATCCATCCCGCACTGTTCGCCCAGTTGATACCGGCAAGGTAGGTGGCGGCGGAAGAGTCCCCGCGGTAGGAACTGACCCCTCCCGCATCGGTGATGGCACCTGCGTATGCGAAAATCTGATCGCCAGAGGCCGAAAAACTGGTCGCGGATCCGGAAGAGCTGCCCGTGCTCCAGGCCGTGCCGTCCCAGGTGATCACGGTGCCGGCGGCCAGGCTGCTCGTGTGGCTCCACGCCAAGGGGCCCCCGCCACCGGCGTCCAAGTGCTCGGTGAAACGGTGAAAGGCTTCGAATCCGGAACCCGAGTCGTTGCCGTACGAGGAGTCGGTGAAGTTGATCGTCGTGCTGGCATCAATGGTTTTGAGGGCCACCCAGGCGAAGGAGTCGGGAGCATCGGCATTGGCCATGATGACGGCGATATCGCCTTTGACAGGGGAGGCCAGGACAGAGCTGGCGGCCAGCCCGAGGGCTGCGCTGAAAAGAAGGGTTTTGATTTTCATAGAAGTTCCGATGAGGAGGTGTGTTGACGCGTGGAAAAGGATGGGGCGTGGTTGACCCAAACAGGCCAAACGTAGCCGCACTCCGCGCGTTTGGGGAGATTTTTAGGGTTAGAAGTCTGTTTGGAGTCGGCGAGAAAGCCCCCCCTATTTTCGGGGTGTTTTCTCACGGGCCCCACATCATTTCCTCACCGGAATCCACTAGGGTTCCCGGCCATGAAAAAATCCGCGCAGGCCTTTACCCTGATCGAAATGCTGGTGGTGATCGCGATCATCGCCCTGCTGGCCGCCATTCTTATTCCGGTGACCACCAGCGCTCTGCTGTCCGGCCGTCACACCGTCTCGCGCAACAATCTGCGCCAGTGGGGCCTGGCCACCACGATGTACGCCACGGCCAACAACCTGCGCATGCCCACGCGCGGCCCGGACCAGCAGCCGTCCTGGTCCGTGGTGGCGGGCACGGACGACCTGACCCGCCAGGCCTGGTACAACGCGCTGCCTCCCTACGTCTCCCAGCCCGCCCTCGCCGACATCGCCGCCGCCGAACGGGTCAACGTTCTGAACGGCACGTCCCTGCACCGCGACCCCGAAGCCACATTCACCAAAACCCTGCTCGCCCAGCGCCCGCTCTTCAGTTACGCCTTCAATTCCCAGCTCAACACTTCGCGCACAACGGGCGACAGCGTGGCCGGCTGGGGCGACGTGCGCGACAAATCCCTCTTTATTTCCGACTACACGTCGCCGAGCGACACCGTCCTCTTTTTCGAATCCCGCGTGAGCCTGAAGGACGGCCACCCCAGCCAGACCTCCGCCAGCCAGTTTGCCCGCGCCTACGGTTTCAGCCGCCACATCAGCTTCCGCTACAAGGGCAAAGCCAATCTCGGCTTTCTCGACGGCTCTGTGCGCGCCTTCAAAAGCAAAGACCTCTTCACCGGCACCCAGGTCGTGAACGAGGACGTGAAATGGGCGGGATTACCGTAGGAAGAAGTGACGAGTGACGAGTGAAGAGTGACGAGTGCCGGAGGCCGCGTTTTGAGCCGCAGGCGAAATCACGCGGCGGAATGAAGAGGAAGACGTGACGCGTTCACGTCCCCTTCGGCGCAAAGACGCCCCTCTCGCAACCGAGCACAAAGGATTCGGCCACCCGCTTCAAGTCCTCCCACTCCGCCCGGATGCTCCGGGCCTCGTCCCGATCAATCCCGTTTTCATGCGCCATGCTTTTCGACACACGGTCGAGCATCTCGGAGAATTCTTCGAGAATGCGCTGGGTCATCGTCAACACCCGCATCTCCGTCTCCACCTTGTCCACAACAGGGTTTTCCACATAAAAACCATTGACCTGCTCGCAGAGCCACACAATCGGAGTGAGGTTGCCCGTGACCTGACAGAGCTTGAGCAGCCGGTCGAGGGGATTGTCCGCTCCGCTGGCATCCAGTCCCTTCGCCTCGCACCATTTGTAAATCAGCGAAGGCGAGAGAGCCATATCGGCGGCCACCGACTTTACGCCGGCGTTGGCGATGGTTTTGCGGAGAATTTCATGAGAATCCATACGTTTCCTCTGCGTGAATGCGAAGGGTCAAGACCTACGCCATTCCCTCTGCCAGCGCAATCCCGATGTGGTGGAAAATCCAGCGTCGATTTCGGGGGGCCATCCCCTGCCCTTCCCCGCGGCAGCCGGGGACACAGAAAATTTCGGACAAGGAAGATTGTATTTTACGCCACAAGAGTATCATACTTTCCCTGTAAACCTACCTGGGGGAAAAATCGTGAACGATCCACAAGCTGAAGACACCAAAAACGTTTTGGAAAAATACGGCCGCGACCTGACCGACGTGGCGCGCAAACAGAAACTCGATCCGGTGATCGGCCGCGACACCGAGATCCGCCGCGTCATGCAGGTGCTGTCGCGCCGCACGAAAAACAATCCCGTGCTCATCGGCGAACCCGGCGTCGGCAAAACCGCCATCGCGGAGGGCCTCGCCCTGCGCATTGTCGCCGGCGACGTGCCCGAGACGCTCAAGGACAAGCGTGTGATCGCCCTGGACATCGGAGCCATGCTCGCCGGCGCCAAATATCGCGGCGAGTTCGAGGACCGTTTCAAGGCCTTCATCAAGGAGGTCATGGACGCCGAAGGACAAATCATTTTGTTCATCGACGAACTGCACACGCTCATGGGCGCGGGCGCTGCGGAGGGCGCGGTGGACGCCTCGAACATGATCAAGCCCGCACTGGCCCGCGGCGAACTCCGCTGCGTCGGCGCGACCACGCTCGACGAATACCGCAAACACATCGAAAAAGATCCCGCCTTCGAGCGGCGCTTTCAGCCCGTGATGGTGAATGAGCCCAGCGTGGAGGATACCATCGCGATTCTGCGAGGCCTCAAGGAACGCTACGAGGTCCACCACGGCGTTCGCATCCAGGACGGCGCGCTCGTCGCCGCCGCCACCCTCTCCCACCGCTACATCAGCGACCGCTTCCTGCCCGACAAGGCCATCGATCTCATGGACGAAGCGGCCTCGCGCATCCGCATGGAAATCGACTCCATGCCCACGGAGATCGACCAGGTCGAACGCCGCATCATGCAGCTCGATATCGAGCGCGAGGCCCTGCGCAAGGAAAAGGACGACGACTCCAAACGCCGCCTCGCCGATCTCGAAAAAACCCTCTCCGACCTCCGCGAATCCAGCGCGGGCATGAAAGCCCACTGGCAGCAGGAAAAGAAATTCATCACCGACATCTCCGCGCTGGGCGAGGCGCTCGACCTCCTGCGCGCGCAGGCCGAACAGGCCAAACGTGGCAACGACCTCGGACGCGCGGCGGAAATCCTCTACGGCAAAATTCCGTCCACCGAAAAGCAGCTCGAGGAGGCCAAAACGCGTTTGGCCGAATTCCAGCGCGAAAAATGCATGCTCAAACAGGAAGTGGATGCGGAGGACATCGCCGAAATCGTGTCGATCTGGACCCATGTGCCCGTGAGTAAACTGCTGCAAGGGGAACGCGACAAGCTTCGCGCGATTGCGGACAATCTGCGCCATCGTGTGATCGGACAGGATCGCGCGGTGGAGGCTGTGGCCGCCGCCGTGCGCCGCTCGCGCTCCGGTCTCCAGGACCCGAACCGCCCCATCGGTTCCTTTATTTTCCTCGGACCCACGGGGGTCGGCAAAACCGAGCTGGCCCGCGCGCTCGCCGAGTTCCTCTTCGACAACGAACAGGCCCTCGTGCGCATCGACATGTCGGAATACATGGAAAAACACGCCGTCAGCCGCCTGATCGGGGCCCCGCCCGGCTACGTCGGCTACGACGAGGGCGGGCATCTCACCGAAACCGTGCGGCGCAAGCCCTACTGCGTCCTGCTTTTCGACGAGATCGAAAAGGCGCACCCCGACGTCTTCAACATCCTGCTGCAAGTGCTCGACGACGGACGTCTCACCGATGGACACGGACGCACCGTGGATTTCAGCAACACGATTCTCATCATGACCTCCAACATCGGCGGGGCTCTCATTCAGGAACGCCTGCAGCAGCTCTCGCCCGACGACGCGGCGGGTTTCACGCGGCTGGAAAACGAAGTATTCGATCTGCTTCGGCAGCACTTCCGTCCCGAATTCCTGAACCGCGTGGATGAATCCATCGTCTTCCACAGCCTGCGCTACGAGCAGATCCAGGAGATCGTGGCGCTGCAACTCGCGCGGGTCGACCGCCTGCTCAAGGACAAACACATCCAGTTGACCTACAGCGACGCCGCCCGCGAATTGCTCGCCCGCAACGGCTTCGACCCCGCCTACGGCGCCCGTCCCCTCAAACGCGCTGTTCAGCGGCTGGTGGTGGACCGCCTGGCCGAAGAGCTGCTCGACGGACGCATCAGCGAAGGCCAGCTCCTGACCGTGGACGTCGACCCCGATATCCCCGAACAACTCCTTTTCCGCCCGGGCGGCGAAACCGCGAAGGATTGAATTATCCTCATCCTCCTGTCCCCGTCATCACCGGGCATTGTCATGCAGGATGCGCACCTGGATGTGGGGGGTCTCGCGGCGGCCGAGGAGGAAGAGGTCCTCGTCGAGCGTGAGCACCACAACGCCTTTGTGGTCGTTGTGGATGACCTTCACGTGGCGGCTTTCAATGAGGCCCATGCGGTGGAGAAGGGCGCGGCGTCCCGCCTCCATGCGGAGGGCGATGAGCTGCACGCGCGTGCCCGGACGCGTCTCGGCGAGGAGGGCGAAGGTCGGGGCAGGGACCGGCGTTGGGAGCGTCGTCGGGAGCGGCGGAGGCAGTATGCGCAGATCCATGCCCGGCGTTCCCGTCAGCCAAACGACACTTTGGGTGCCGTTTTTTCCGCTTCATCGCTGATTTCAAACAGCGTGGCGGCGGAGAAGTTGAACATGTTGGCGACAATCACGGCGGGGAACACCTCGCGCTGCGTGTTGTATTGCATGACGCTGTCGTTGTAGTGCTGGCGGGCGAAGGCGATCTTGTTTTCGGTGGAGGTGAGTTCCTCGCTGAGCTGCATCATGTTCTTGTCGGCCTTCAGGTCGGGATAGGCCTCGACGACGGCGAAGAGGCGTCCGAGGGCGCCGCTGAGGCCGCGTTCGGCGCCCATGAGTCCGGCCATGGCGGCGGCGTTGGTCGGGTCGGCGGAGGCGGCCTTCACCGCGCCCTGCGCCTGATTGCGGGCCGAAATCACGGCGTCGAGGGTTTCGCGTTCGTGTTTGAGGTAGCCCTTGGCGGTCTCCACGAGGTTGGGGATCAGGTCGTAGCGGCGCTTGAGTTGCACATCGATTTGCGCGAACGCGTTTTTGAAACGGTTGCGCAGGGCGACGAGGCTGTTGTAGGCGGAAATGGCCCAGAGGGCGACAACGACGATGATACCGAGCAAGACATAGATGGGGGTCATGGGGGCTCCTGGAGATGAGGTTGGGACTGGTTTACGGACTCCAACGAAAAGGGAAAGCAAAAAGGGATGTCAGAGGCCGGTGGCGGCGGACAGGGCCCGCACGGAACCGTGGAAGAAAAACCAGCCGAGTCCGCAGGTGAACACGATTTGTCCGTAGAGCGCGTGCTCCAGCCAGACGGCGCGGAGACTGCGTGTCCGCCGCCAGGTGTCGGCGAGCAGGAGGCCGGCGATGACCGACAGGAGCGGCGCGATGGGGTTGAGGAAAAAGATGTGCGCCCAGCCAAACACCAGAGCATTGACCCAGAGCATGAGGGCCCCTTCCCCGAAGAGAGGTCGGTAGCGCTGCATGAAGAAGATGCGGAAGAGGTATTCCTGGGGCACGACGGACAGGAGCGGGTACAACATCATCACCAGCATCCAGAGATGCGGACGTTGCCTCGGCAGGCGCAGAAAGAGGTCGTTCCAGACAAACCAGGTCAGGGCAAACAGGATCAGCGCGGCCACAGCGACGCGCAGGAGGAGCTGCGGCAGGAAGCGGCGGGCCTTTTCCCAACTGCCGTCAAAGCGGAAGCGAAGGTCCTTGTCGCGCCAGCCCAGGAAGAGGGTCAATCCCAGGAGTCCGAAGAGGACAGGAAAGAAAGGAACGCGGGTCTGCAACTGCCACAGAAGCAGCCCGCCCGGGACGAGCACGAAGAACAGGAGGAACTCGGCGATGAGGAGGGCGCGGCGATTCATGTGCGCAGCATCCACCACAGCGCCGGATTTGCAAGCCCGGCGGGTGCCGTGGCGTCAAATGACTTTGGTCAGCGTTTCGCGGAGGGTGCGTCCGGAGGCCTGGAGGCCCTGCACTTCTTTGGGCCAGAGGGCGATCTCGACGTGGTCGACCACCCCGGCGCGTCCGACGACGGTGGGCACGCTGATGCTGATGTCGCGCAGGCCGTAACATCCGTGCTGCTGCGAGCTGATCGGCAGGAGGGCTTTCTTGTCGAGCGCCACCGCGTGAATCGTTTCGGCGATGGTCGCGCCCACCGCCCAGCCGGCCCCGCCCTTGCGGCGGATGACTTCCGCACCGCTGGTCTTGGTGCGTTCGAAAATTTTCTGCTGGAAGGCGGGGGTCACCGCTTTGAGGCCGGTCAGAGGCAAACCGCCGACGGAGGCCGAGGACCAGACCGGAATCATGCTGTCGCCGTGTTCGCCGAGAATGAGGGCGTTGACCTGCGAGGCGTCGAGGGACAGTTCCTGGGCCATCAGCGAGCGGAAACGCGCGGTGTCGAGCATGGTGCCGAGGCCGTAGACCTGCTGCCAGGGGAGGTTCAGCGTGCGCACGGCCAGCTCGGTGAGGATGTCCACCGGATTGGAGACCACGAACACCTGCGCGGAATTCTTGTAGCCTCCCTGCTGCATGGCCTGGAGAATGGTCTTGAAGAGCGTGACGTTGCGGTTGATCAGGTCCAGGCGCGATTCGTCGGGCTTGCGGCGAAGGCCGGCGGTGATGACGAAGATATCGCTGTCTTTCGCGCGGTCGTAATCGCCGGCGTAGATGCGCTGTCCGCCGAGGGTGGCGGAGCCGTGGAGGAGGTCGAGCGCCTCGCCCTCGGCCAGATCGTTGTTGGCGTCGAGGATTTGGATTTCTTTGACGATGCCCGCGCATTGCAGGGCAAAAGCGGCGTTGGAACCGACGCGGCCACCGCCGCCGATGATGGATACTTTCATGGTTTTTTTCCTAAGGGTGCAGAGGGGAATTTCGCTGAATAATGCGGAGAAGGCTCATGGACGTTGGAGTTTGCCTCATGGGACATCTTGGCCGTAATGAAATGGGCTTTGCGCTCTTGTTGACGTTTCATTGCAGAGCGTACATACAAAACAGGGTCACCTTGATGATCGCGCAGCAACTGCGCGCGAATATCATGGATTTCGGAAACGATGGGATCTTTCATGGCGACTCCTCCCCGTTAATCTCGAAAGGTGTACAGATCAACGGCATTTGATATCCCCAGCCAGCCAGACGGCTTCGCAAACCGGGCAACACATCCGCGTTGGCTAAATGGGTACAATTCCATGTTAACAGAATATCGACCCCGTAGACAGAACATACCGCCACATGTGCGGCATCCACTTGGCTTTTTTTCGGGAACAGACCAGAATCGAGCAGTTTCTTGTACAACTCAACAACCTCCTCATTGATCTCCAGCTCATCCAGTCCCTGAATCACCTCGCAGCGGCGGTGCGAGGCTTCGGAATCCCCCACCGCAATCTCGTCCCAGACGAACTGGGAAACAACCAAATGATACCGGTGACGGCTTTGCTCCCACCATTCGCGGGTGGTGAGTTGCTTGGCCGCTGTGACAATTTGCGGGGAAATCTTTGACGTCAAAAAGCTGGGGATTGTCGATTCAAGATAGACCACGCTCTTGCGGGCCATCTCCTCCGGACTCATGATTTTTCTCCGGGTAAACGAACCAGATACCAGGCTTTCCCGAGATCGCCCCCGGCGAACTCCAAATACGCAGGTTCATGACCACAGGGGTGAAACAGAATTTTATTCTCCGTTGTCTGTATATTCATACGGATGATCCAAGTCAAAGATTCGTGAACCATAACCAGAGTTTCGCAAGTCTCCAGTTGCCATTTACCTCTTCTTTAAGCTCTCCATGATCTGGTTCGTGATTTGCTGGACGATGGCCTCGGCGGAGTCGTTGTACTCGGGCTGGCCGGGGGCGGGGGCGGATTCGTGCGGGGGCACCTGGCAGAGGACACCGGGACGGAAGTCGGCGTTGTCGCAGAGTTCGCATTCTTTCCAGGACTCGCGGTAGTCGTCCATGCCGAGTTTTTTGCGGATCTCGATCAGCTCTTTGGCCTGCGATCCGGTGATGGTCTTGAGGGGCTTGCCGAGCTGCGAGGCCATCCACACGATCTTGCAATAGGAGTCGGTGTTCTCCATTTTCCAGTAGGCGTCTTCAATGTCTTTGCCCCAGGTGATGACCCCGTGGTTTTCCATCAGCACGGACTGGTGGTCCACGCCGATCTCGCCGACAATGT
The DNA here is from genome assembly GCA_964497855.1 of uncultured Verrucomicrobiota bacterium. Lineage (GTDB taxonomy): Bacteria > Verrucomicrobiota > Kiritimatiellia > SS1-B-03-39 > UBA6053 > CAYLNG01. The sequence continues at coordinate 9,820 of CAZCFM010000067.1, forward strand.
CCGCGTTCTCCGGCGAGCCGGGCGTGCGATACGGGGCGTAGCCAATCTGGCCGAGAAACACTTCCGCCTCCGGAATCATGCAGGTGGGCGGCACCACGCCGGCGACGGCGTAGGCGGTGGCATGCGGCGGGTGCGCGTGGCAGCAGGCCTTTGCTTTGGGCTGGCGCTTCAGGATGCCGATGTGCGTCATGACTTCGCTGGTGCGTTTGAGCGTGCCGGCGAGCTGCGTGCCGTTGAGGTCGACGAGGCACATGTCCTCGGCCTTCATGAAGCCTTTGGAAATCAGCGTCGGGGTGCAGAGCACGAGGTTGTCGCCCACGCGGATCGTCAGGTTGCCGCCGTTGCCGTCCACATAGTCCTTGCTCCAGATGCGCTTGCCGATGTCGGCCATGCGCTCGCGCAGGGTGAGGATGGGGGCGGAGTGGTAGAAGGCCTGCAGCGCTTCGGGGGTCTTGGGATCCGAGCCGGGGGTCCAGGTGTATTCGTAGTCGGGAATCACGGGACAACTGGCGGCGGCCTTGGCGGCGGGAGCTTTTTTCGTTCCAGCCAGGCGGCGCGCCTCCTGCAGGAGATCCTTGGCGATCGGCGTCAGTTTGGCGTCGGACGGAATCCCGGACGGCCCTTTGGCGGCGAGCAGGGTTTTCATTTCGGTGGCGGTGATCAGTTTGCTCATAATTGTTATCCCTTTTGCGGGGGGTGGTAATCCAAATTTTCGAGAATCATGCAGTTGTAGGCGTCGACCGGCGTGTCTTCGCTGAAGGCCATGCAGGCTTCGCCGCCTTCGCTGAAGGCAATGCGGTCGCCCAGGGTCGCGCCCAGATCATCGTACACGATGAGGCTGTTGCCTTTCGGCAGAGGTTCCATCGTGCCGCGCTGGAGCTGCTCGCGGGTGGCAGGCATCACCAGAAAAAAGCGGCCGCCCTTGAGAGAGGCTTCGGCGTGGCTGAGGGTCACGCGCCCGATGATGTGTCCGATTTTCATGCCTCCACCTCGTCGACAATGTGCGTCACCATGTAGCGGAGCGGGCTGTGCGCATCGCCCACCCATTCGCGCAGCGCGTCGCCGTCGCTGCTCACCACCACGGTCTGGTGGAGGCCCGCGCCGGTGTCGTCCAGCGCGATGATCGGGGTGGCGATTTCCTTTCCCGTTTCATCGACCGGCTGGCAGATCGCCAGACGCCATCCTTTGGCACTCGGGTGCCGGATGGTGGCGGTGGCGGATCCGTCGATGCGGGCGAGAAGCATGGGGTCAGGTCTTAAAACTGGTTGAGGTTGTCGACCATGACGCAGCGGCGTTTGCGCGTGAAGGTCATCGGCGTGGTGATGCCTTCGCCAGTGGTGGTGGCGATGGAGAAGCTGGCGTAGCCTTCGCCGCCGCTGCCGAGACCGGCCAGGCAGGCGCCGTTCTTGATGAAGAGCGTGGTGTCGAGGGCCTTGGCCATCAGCGTCATGTGCTCCACATTGAGGGTGTGGATCATGGCGGAGTGTTTGTAGCCGTGTTCGGACTGCTTGGACAGAGCCACCGCCTCGTGAATGTCGCGGACGCGGATGATCGGCACGAGGGACATCATCTGCTCCTCCTGCACGAAGAGGTGATCCGCATCGGTTTCAGCGAAGAGCAGTTCGGTGCCGGCGGGCACGGAGCGTCCGCCGATCTGCGCGAGGCGCTCGGCGGAGGCGCCGACGAGTTCACGGTTCAGCACGGGATGCGAGCAGCCGCCCGCGCCCTTGGCGGTGGAGAAGGCCTCGGCGGTGATTTTCCGAAGCTCGGAATCGTTCACCTGCACGGCTCCCGCGCGTCGGAACGCTTCCAGGAAGTCGCGGTAGATTTTATCCAACACGAAAATCTGTTTCTCGCCGATGCAGAGCAGGTTGTTGTCAAAGGACGCGCCGAAAATGATGTCCTTCGCGGCCTTGTCGAGATGCGCGGATTCGTCCACGACCACGGGCGGATTGCCGGGGCCGGCGCAGATCGCGCGCTTGCCGCTGGCCATGGCGGCCTTGACGACGCCGGGGCCGCCGGTGATGACGAGGATGCCTACGTCGGGGCTCTTGCAGAGGTCGTTGAAGCTGTCGAGCGTCGGCGTTTCAATGATGGTGACGATGTTGGGGATGCCCAGTTCGCGTTCGATCTCGCGGTTGAAGGTGCGCACGGCTTCGGCGGCGCATTTGGCCCCGCCGGGGTGCGCGTTGAAGACAACGGTGTTGCCGGCGGCAACGATGTTGATGATGTTGCACGACAGCGTCGGGATCGAGTGGGTGACCGGAGTGATCGCGCCGACGACGCCGAAGGGCGTGAACTCCTCCATCGAAATCCCGTGGTCGCCGCTCATGCCGTAGGGCTGCAGCCATTCGACGCCGGGCAGGTTTTTGATGCCCTGCAGCTTGGCGATTTTGTGCTCGAGGCGTCCGATTTTGGTTTCGGCGAACTCCAGCTTGCCCCACTCCTGGTCCTTGGCGGTGCAGATGCGTTTGACGATGTCGACGACCTTGCGGCGGCCGGCCATGCCCTGTTTGCGCAGTTCTTCGAAGGCCTGGCGCGCGGCGGCGGCGGCGGAGCCCGCGTCGGGGAACACGCCGAGGTTGCCGGAGACGGCGGCGGGGGAACGTCCGCCTTTGCATCCGCAGGAGGCGGCGGCGGGGGCCGTGCCGGTTTTAAGTTTGGCGAGCACGTCATTGACGATGCTCCGGACCATGTCTTCGCTGAGCTGTTGCATAGAAGGGGAGATTTTCAGTTGGATTTGTAGATTTTGTTGCCGAACACATCGACGGTGTCGATGATGGCGATCACGGCGGCGTCGATGGGACAGGGCGAGAGGCCTTTGACCTTGCGGGCGGAGCTGCCCTGCACAAACATGACGAGTTCGTCCGTGCCCGCGCCGATGGAATCGACGGCCACGACGGTGCTCGCCCCCGGGCGCAGTTGCGCGGGGTTCGCCTCATCCACCAGCATCGGGCGGAGCAGCACGAGCTTGCGCCCCTGCATGCCTTCGTCCTTTTTGCTGGCGACGACCTGACCGATCACACGGGCCAAAAACATCGCTTACTTCTTGGGCGCGGCGTGTTTGGGCAGGATCGCGGCGACTTCATCGCTGGGGCGCGGAATCACCTGCACGCTGACCACCTCGCCGAGTTCGGAGGCCACCTGGCTGCCGACTTCGATGGAGGCTTTGACGGCGGCGACATCGCCTTCGATGATGACGGCGCAGAGGGCGCTGCCGACGGATTTCATGGGGCCGACGAGACGGACGTCGGCGGCTTTGAGCATTGCGTCGGTGGCGGCCACGAGACAGGCCAGACCTTTGGTTTCAATCATTCCAATTGCTTGATGGGCCATGGTAGTTTTTCCTTGGGGGTGGTTGAGAAAAGAGAGGGGGGGGGGGAGAGGTCAGAGGTCAGTGGGGAGAGGTCAGAGGGTGGAGTTAAGACAAATGGATCATGTTGAATACGGTGGGGAGACTTCGGCGACTTTCTGGGGAGCTTGTTCCGGCAACGGGTAGGCAACAAGGGGCCCGTTGGAAGCTCGCTCTTTCTTCATCAGAAACTCGGAGTATCGGCGAATGTCACCGCCAAACTTGCCAAGTAGTTCAGTGCGTTTGACGCGGACTTCGTCAATTATGGGGTCAGATGTCACTTGAATTACCTCCTGAAAAATGCATGGGCGTGCAGACGAGAGGCATCCGATACCCTCGGTCCTCTATCACCTTGGATATCTTGGCATGTTGAAAGGGGTTGGCTAGATGGCGACAGTTCCATGTCAGCAGAAACTCGATTCCATACCTAGATGCAATGGCCACATGTGCAGCATCGGTAGCGTATTCCGAAGGGAAAAGCCCTTCATTCATCAGGGAGTTTGTTAAAGAAATAACGGTTTCATCAATCGCAAGAATTTCAATTCCAGAAAGAAAGTCGAGACGTTTTCGGGATGCCCCAGGATTACCAGATGACACCTCCTCAATAACATAAGAAGAGACGAAAAGCCTGAAGTCATGTCGTTGGTCTTCCCACCATTCTTTCGTAACAATTTGTTTGGTAAGGGAGGTGATCAACTGTGGCGTGCGAGCGGCCAGATAGCTGGGAATCGTGCTTTCGATGTAGATCGTCGGCTTCATCCGTTTTTCCCCCGTTCGAGCAGCCGCCGGGTTTCGCGGGCGATGACGAGTTCCTCGTTGGCCGGGATGACCCAGGCCTGGATGCGGGAGCCTTCGGCGTGAATGGGGCCTTCGCTGTGGAGAACGTCATTGCGGGCGGGATCGAGCACGAGTCCGAATTCCTCCAGGCTGGCGCAGATGGCCGCGCGGAGGTCGGGGTTGTGTTCACCGATGCCGGCGGTGAAGACGATGGCTTCGAAGCCGCCCATCTTCAGCATGTAGGCGCCGAGATAGTGGCGCACATTGTCCACCAGGACATCGATGGCGAGCCGCGCGTCGGGGTTGCCTGCGGCGGCGGCGTCCTTGACATCGCGGAGGTCGTTGCTGACCCCGGAGAGTCCGAGCAGTCCGCCCTCCTTGTTCATCTGGCGGATCGCTTCGGCCATGGGGATGCCGAGTTTTTCCATCGCGTAGGGCAGCGCGGCGGAATCGAGGTCGCCCACGCGGTTGTTCTGCGGCAGGCCCGCCTGCGGACTGAGTCCGAAGCTGTTGCCCATCGCCACACCCGTGTGGATGCCGGTGACGGAGCTGCTGCCGCCGAGATGGCAGGAGACGACGCGCAGGGGCGCGCCCGTCCACTCGCCGGGGCCGCGGACGTAGAGGTTGCGCACGCGCTCCGCCACGTCCTCGCGTCCCATGAGTTCCGCCGAGCGCTCCGCCACGAACTTGTGGCTGGCACCGTGGAAGCCCTGCCGCTCGATGCCCAGTTCGCGCCAGCTTTTCGGCAGGGCGTAGGTCTTTGCGGCTTGGGGCACCCACTGGTAAAACGCCGTTTCAAACAGCGCCACCAAACGAATGTCGGGATACGTGTCGCGAAAAAAACGGATGCTGGCGGCGTAGGGCGGATTGTGCGCGGGAGCGATTTCTTTAAAGTCGTCCAGCGCCTTCAGGGCCTTGTCGTCCGCCGGCACGCAGCCGGAGAGATTCTTGCCGAGCACGGTCTTGAAGCCCACCGCGTCGAGCGACGCGATGGAGTCCAGATGCCCCTGCTCCACCAGCGTGTTCAGGCTGTCCCGTATCGCCACGCCATGGTCGGTTACGCGTTCGTAACCGCCCTTGGCGACCACACGCTCCGCCGCGCCGTCCATGTGAAACAGACGGTACTTGAAGGAGGTGGAGCCGATGTTGGCGACGAGTATTTTCATGGAAGCTGCTTCAGCCGATCCAGGAGCCGAGACCCGCGAGGTCGTCGTGCGGACGCGGAATGACATGAACGGCTTTGACGGTGCCGATCTGGCGGCCCGCTTCGGCGCCGGCTTCGATCGCCGCCTTCACCGCCGCGACATCGCCGTGGAAGAAGCCAGTGACGAGGCCGCTGCCGACCTTTTCCCAGCCGGACATGGTGACATCGGCCGCTTTGAGCGCCGCATCGGTGGCTTCCATCAGGGTGACCAGACCGACAGTTTCAATAATTCCAAGAGCTTGTTTGGCCATGGGAGTGTTTCCTTGAGAGGTGAATTACAGGCCGAACTGCTTGAGCAGGTCGGGGTGGGGACGGGGGATGACGTGCGAGGCGACGAGATCGCCGACGCGTCCGGCGGCTTCGGCACCGGCTTCGATGGCCGCTTTCACGCTGCCGACGTCGCCTTTGACGGTGATGGCGATGTAGGCGCCGCCAATGGGGATTTGCTTGGCGATGGTTACGCCCGCCGCTTTGACCATGGCGTCGCCGGCTTCGATGCAGCCGACCAGACCTTTGGTTTCGATGATGCCGAGGGATTCATTCATAGGTTGCCTCTTTTTGCTGTTGGGGGCCGCGGGAAGCGGTCCGGAGATGGGGGTTGGGGTTTTCGTTGAAGTCGTCATGGAAATCAGGATTTCTTAAGTAGTTCGCAGGGCGTGTCGGGACGCAGGTTGCAGGCGTTGCCCTCGTCGGTGTCGATGTGCACTTCGAGTTTGATGCCTTTGCCGATGCGCACCAGCACGTTTTCAAAGGTGATGCCCAGCGGACCGCCGATGCGCAGGCGCATCGATTCGCCCGGCTCCACACCGTAGAATTTCGCGTCGTCGGGGCTCATGTGCACGTGCGGAGCGGCGCGGATGATGCCCTCCTCCAGCACGAGATGGCCCTTGGGACCCATGAGCAGGCCGGGGGCGCTGCCCTTCACGTCGCCCGACAGCCGCACCGGCACATTGCCGATGCCGAGGGCGATCGAATCGGTGTAGGCCAGTTCGATTTGGTTGACGTCGCGGCAGGGGCCGAGAATGCGCAGATTCGAAATCACGCGGCTGCGCGGACCGACGAGGGTGAGCTGCTCCTCGGCGGCGTAATAGCCGTCCTGATACAGCCACTTCATCGGCGTGAGCTGGTGGCCCTTGCCAAAAAGAATCTCCACCGCCGCCTGCGTCAGATGGCAGTGCCGCGCGCTGATGTTCACCAGCAGCGGGTTCGGGGCATTGACTTTGCGCGGAACGGGCAATCCCATGGCGGCATACACTTGGGCTCGCACACGCGCCTCCACGGCGGCTCGGGTCATCGGTTGGGCAGGTTCGGACATGGGCGCATCCTTGCCGGACAAAAAGCCCTTGGCAACAGAAAAAATCCGCTTGTGGGAAAAAACCAAAGATTCAAACGTAATCCAACATTTTCAGACATTCGCCTTCTGCGCCTTCCAAGGCGAAAAACCAGCATCCTTGTAGGCTTGCATTCCCGACAAGGCTGGGCTGTAATGCCAGTATGGAAATCACTCAAGACCCCCAACTGCGTCCCGACGAGATTTCGCTTCTGGATATGCACAGCATCCTGAACATTCTCAACGTCCTTCAATACGAATTTATGTGCCTCGGCGCACACATCGGCGACACACCGGAACTGGATTCACTCTGCGAAGCCGCCGCCGTGGCCGGACGCGGACTCACCCAGCCCGACCTCACGCAACAATCCCGTACCCTTGCCGTTTTTGTGGATCGGGTCTTCAGCACACTCGACACGATGGAACAAACCCGTCATCTTTCTGCTGACGACGTGTATTGCAGCACCCGTGAAAATCTGCGCGGCATCTTCGGCATCCTCTCCCTGCGCTGGGCGGAACTCAACGAACGCCGGGAATCTCCCCTGCGCTGGAAAGCCCACGACATCGTCACCCTCCAAGACAATTTCGGGAATGTGCTTCACGCCATCGAACGCAACAGCAAAGGCGGATACCGCATTGTCCACAACCTCGCCGAACACGAAGAGGGCCGCTATTTGATTCATTTCGACATTTCCGGCTTCGATGGCAAAACCATTTTTATGCCCCCGGTTTTCCAGGACGTCATGCGCGACCTGCTCGCCAATGCCCGCAAATACACCCCACCCGGCGGTGTCATCACCGCTGGCCTGTACGACGACGGGGACTCTCTCCGCTTTGTGGTTGAAGACAATGGCTGCGGCATCCCGGAGCGGGACCTTCCGCACGTGGTGGGATTCGGCTACCGCGGCAGCAATGTTGTCAACCGTCCCACCCGCGGCGGCGGGTTCGGCCTCACCAAGGCCTTCTACGTCACGCGCCAATTCGGCGGACGCCTCTGGATCGAGTCCCCCATCTCCGACGGCCACGGCACCCGCATCGAAATCCGCATCCCCCGCCCTTCCAATTCCCCCTCCCCAATCCCCTCCTCCGGAGACCTCCCATGAAAATGTTCCTCGCCGCCCTCGCCCTCCTCATCTCCCTCCCCGCCATGACAGAAGAAGCCGCCCCCAAACACACCGTGACGATCACCCTGCAAACACCCCATCCCGGGTTTGGACTCGTCGGTGTCCGCGCCCTGCGCAAAGACGGCACCCTGCACGTGCTCACCCGCGTCGTCCCGCCCCCCGCCGACGCCATGTTTCCGATGATGATCGGCGAAGCCTCCGTCACGCTCACTCTCGCCGAAGCCCCCGGCAACGTCAAGGCCTACGTCATCGGCCGCAGCTGGAACTGGGACGATGAAAACGTCACCGCCCTCGAACATGCGGCGGATTTCGACAAAGCCACCGAAGGCGGAACCCCCGTGGCCATCGAAACCGCCAAGCCCGCCTCGCCCTGACATTGTTACTTGCATATTGCCCCCGGCATGGTGCGTTTTACATGTTTAAACGCTTAGGATTCGAGTTCAAAGGACCGATCACATCACCGCCCTGCCGTTGCAGGAAATCGGCCACCTCCAGCTCCAGACCTGAAATACGCGGTTGCCTCCCCCCCCCGTTCCTCAGGTCAGGGGGCAGGAACTTGCGGCTGGGACGGTGTTGTTGTTCTGTATGATTCTATCAGTAAATTGATTGCAGCAATGTCAAAGCGTGTAGGGCAACTCGTTGCCCTGGACGCTAGTCCCACGTTGCCGGCTTCAACGCGGATCACGTGGGGAGGGGCGGGCGGACCCGCTTTCCCCTGTTTCCGACGGCGAACCCTCCGTCGGTGCTGAAGCCGGTGGGGCGGCCTTTGGGAACGTAGGCGCGGGTGAAGCTGTTGGTGAAGACGCCGCTCCAGAGTTCGCTGGCGGGATGGAGTTTTTCGTTGAAGGCGTAGGGCTTACAGTTTGTGTATCCTGCGTAGTGTTGAGCTGCTCAGCCAAAAATGGCTCTGATTCCGTTACCGAAATAACCCACCTGAAACCAATATAAGGGGATTTCCCAAAAATTCCTCTTCTAAACTCCCTTGAACAGTGCCTAGAAGATAAAATGACGCTACCACCTTTAACCACTTTCGATATTGCAGATCCCGGTTCTTGATTCCCCCCCTTGAAGTCATCAAAACAAAATTCAGAAACATTCCCTGCAAAATCAAAACCTCCCCAAGCGTTTGATTTTTTTAAACCAATCTCTTTAACTAAACCATTTGAATTTCCTTGAAACCATTCGTACTCTTGAAAATTACCGTCGTAATTCCACACACCAAATACATCGAATGATTTTGAGAGTTCGGAAGGGAATGCTAATACGTGAGCCCGATCCCACTCAACTTCTAATGGTAGTCGAAAGCCATTTTTGTCAATTTTCATCGAAATTGAATTGGCAACACCAGGCTCAATACTTTTTCTGTACACAGTTCCTCCTACATAGAAACAAGGATCCCGCTTATTAATTTCACTATACAGATTTAACCAGCGACACATCTCATTGAACTCAATACCTGCAACCGGAGCATTGAAATTATCATTGTGAATAATTTCGAAATCATCAAAATTGAACGAATCACTTTCTGCAGCCACTTCGTTCCATAGTTTGACAGTTGTTTCGTACTTTGAAATTAAAAACTTTCCGCCTTCAAAATTAATTAATGCAAAGGTTCCCGCATGGAAATCAGTAGCGCCGCAAACTTTGAGTGCAATAACAAATAAGTAAAACGAAATTTTATGCATTGATATAATCCTCAGTTTACTTTAACTGCAATCTCGGAGAAAGATGTAACCCCGTGATTTTTGCGTTGACTGCGTATGCACTTGACTCCACCCACCCCAAGATGTAGTGGTTTGCGGGATGGCCGACTACCCCAAAACGCTTATGGAGCTGGAAAGAGCCTTCCCCGACGATGCCTGCTGCCGGGCATACTTGGCGTCTATCCGTTGGCCAGAAGGTTTCGTATGCCCAGCGTGCGGAGATGCTGGAGGTCTCGCCATTCGCAGGAACTTGTGGCGGTGTAATGCCTGCGAACGTGAGAGTTCTGTGATGGCCGGAACCGTTTTTCAAGATTCCAAGCTTCCATTGACGGTTTGGTTTCGCGGAATGTGGCATGTCACCAGCCAGAAAAACGGCATCAGCGCCCTGGGTCTTCAACGGGTCTTGGGGCTTAACTCTTACCGCTCGGCCTGGTTGATGCTGCACAAGCTTCGCAAGGCGATGGTCAGACCCGGCAGGGATCGACTGAAAGGAGTTGTGGAGGTTGACGAGACATTTTGGGGTGCTCCTCAAGAGGGGCCGGGAGGAAGAGGCGCAGGAGCTAAAGCACTTCTGGCTATTGCGGCAGAACAAGTTAAGGGAAAACCTGTCACCATAGGTCGGATACGACTGCTTCAGATCCCGGATGCGAGCGCACAATCTTTGAAGCATTTCATCGAACAATCGATTGAACCCGGCAGCACCTTGGTCACGGATGGATGGTCTGGATACACGGGTTTGGCCGGATACCAGCACGAAAGGATTTTTCAGAGCGGCAAACGAAAACCGGTAGAAACGGATGAGAACCTTCTCCCCCGGGTTCATCGGGTGGCCTCGTTGCTGAAACGTTGGCTGATGGGGACGCATCAGGGAGGAGTGCAGGACAAGCATATGGACGATTACCTCAATGAATTCACGTTTCGGTTTAACCGCCGAACCTCAAAAAGCCGGGGGTTGCTGTTCTACCGGCTGGTCGAGCAGGCGGTCCAAATCGAACCAACCACCTACAAAATGCTCGTGGACCACAACGGGTGGGGGTAGGTGGAGTCAAGTGCATACGCAGTTTGCGTTGTTCATGTCTCAATCAAAGCTCCTAGGAGTTTCTTGCGGATGCGGGTGGCGGCCCGTCTATTGTCCCGGACGAAAGGGTTGATCGCCAAGGATGCCGTCGAAGAATGCCCCATCCCTGTGCATTCCGCAATCCATTTTCCCGTAACCAAGGTGTTTTTCTTGATCTTGATCAACCACGCCAAGGCCTGCTTCTCCATGCGTGTGCTCTTCGCGTTAAGCAGGTCCGCCTTCTCCATTCCCAGTAGTTTCAGCCCCTCCCCTCACAGACATTTTCCGTCAAATCGGCTTTCCGAGCAACAAAACCGTCGAACTGCACATTTTTGTCGTGACCTCAGGGTGGACTGTGTTATCAAGTGCGCATGAAGGTTTTCCGTTTGGCGCTGGCACAGATCAATT
>CAZCFM010000068.1:0-4307 GCA_964497855.1 uncultured Verrucomicrobiota bacterium
CGTTTTCATGCCTTGCTTGTGCCGTTTGGGGTTACTCTTGTCAATGTTCTGTTGCAATTCCGGAGGATGCATGTCAGAAACAGAAGTTCCATGAACTGGACTTTTTCCCCTTTTGGCCAACGTTTCCAACAACCCAGCGGCATCCTGGAGCTGATGGACGATTTGGGCAGGGCGATGGCGTCCGCCGACGACACGATGTGCATGCTGGGAGGGGGCAATCCGGCGCCGATTCCGGAGGTGGAGGCCGTGTTCCGCCAGGAATGGAGCGCACTGGCGCAGCATCCCGCGAAATTGGACGCCATCCTCGGGAAATACGACACCCCGAGGGGGTCTCCGGCGTTTCTGGAGGCGATGAGCGAGTATCTGCGCTCCACCTGTGGATGGGACATCGACGAGCGGAACCTCTTCGTCTGCAACGGAAGCCAAAACGCATTTTTCTATCTGTTCAATTTCTTCGCCGGGGACGGGAAGAAAATCCTGCTGCCCCTGTCCCCGGAATACATCGGCTACGCCGATCAGGGCATTCAGCCGGATATCTTCCGCGCGCAACACGGTCGATTGGAGATGACGGGTGCCCACAGCTTCAAGTATCACATCGACTTTGACAACCTGCGGGTGGACGACGACGTGGGCGCCATCGCCGTTTCGCGGCCCACCAACCCGACGGGCAATGTGATCACCGACGCGGAAATCGAGCGACTGTCCGAACTGGCGCGCGAGCACTCGATTCCCCTGATGATTGACAATGCCTACGGGGATCCGTTTCCGGGGATTTTGTTCCGCAAAACACGGGTGCGCTGGGAGAGCCACATGATTCTCAGTCTGAGTCTGTCCAAGCTTGGATTGCCGGGGACCCGGACAGGGATCGTGGTGGCGGATGAACCGGTGATTCGGCTGCTGACGTCCGCCCATGCCATTCTGGGATTGGCCAGCGGGAATGTGGGGCAGGCCCTGGTCACGCCCCTGCTTCGGGACGGACGTTTGAACGCCCTCTGCCGGGACCACATCCGGCCCTTTTACGAGGCCCGCTCCCGACAGGCGGTCGGGCTGTGGGAACAGGCTCTGGGCGACGGCGTTCCCTGGATGCGGCACGAGGCGGAGGGGTCGATGTTTCACTGGTTGCGTTTCCCTGGGCTTCCCGGCGGAAGTCGCGGGCTGTACGAGCGTTTGAAACAGCGGGGCGTGCTGGTCATTCCGGGCGACGCCTTTTTCTACGGGCTCGATGAACCCGCCCCCGAACAGCACGAATGCATCCGCGTACACACGGCGATGAATGCCGAACGGCTCCAGCAAGGCATCGTCCTCATCGCGGACACGCTGAAAACGCTGTACCGCTGAAACGCGCGCGACGAAGAAGGGTTGACCTTGGGGGCTTTGTCCGTAGGGTAGGGACATGCAACCCCGCCTCACTGCCACGACGATTCTGATCGCTTTGAATGTCCTTGTGTTCCTTTCCGGGGAACTGGGGGTCGTTTCCTCCGCGGTCATCCGGGAAAAACTGGCATTGTACCACCCGACGAATTCCCTGTTCGGGTTCTGGCAGTTTTTGACCTCGTTGTTTGTACACGGCGGGTTTTCGCATTTGTTGATGAATATGATCGGGCTGTATTCGTTCGGCAGTCTGCTGGAGCGCCTCTGGGGGCCCCGTCGTTTTGTGCTGTTTTATCTGGCCTGCGGGCTGGGCGCGGGTCTCGTGTACACGGGGGTCAATCAGATGGAATACCGCAAGGCGGTGAACGCGCTGGAGGCGGCGGGTGCCTCCAAAGCCGTGATCGCGCAGATCGATCGATACGAGGATCCGAGGCTGTTTTTTATGGATGCGGTCCCGCCGCATTCGCAACTTGCCTCCAAAGAAGGCGCGGAGCGTGTGCTGGAATTGTTCCGGCTGCACCATACGCCGGTGGTCGGCGCCTCCGGGGCCATCTATGGGATTCTGACCGCCTTTGGATTCATGTTTCCGCAGGCCAAACTGAGTTTGATTTTCCTGCCCGTGCCGGTCGCGGCCAAATTTTTTATTCCGGGGCTGCTGCTCCTGGATTTATTCTCCGGCGTAACCGGATTTTCGCTCTTTGGGGGCGGCATCGCGCACTTCGGGCACATCGGCGGCGCGTTGATCGGCTTCTTGCTGATGGTGATCTGGCGGCGGAGCGTCCGCACACGCGTCTACGGCTGAGCCACGGCTCAGAGCATTGCGCCGTTGGTGGCGATGACGTCTTTGTACCAATAGGCGGAGTCCTTGAGCGTGCGGACCTGTGTCGCAAAATCAACGTGCACAAGTCCGAAGCGGTATTTGTAGCCTTCGGCCCATTCGAAGTTGTCCATGAAGGACCAGGCGAAATACCCGCGGATGTCGGCGCCGGCGTCGCCCGCGCGGCGGAATTCGCGCAGATAGCGGTGCAGGAAGTCGATGCGGGCGGGGTCGTGGACCTTGCCGTCGAGCGCGACCCAGTCGTGGGAAGCGAGTCCGTTTTCGGTGATGTAGATCGGCAGTTTGTAGCGGTCGTGGAAAAGTTTGGGCCCCCAGTAGAGGGATTCGGGAACCACTTTCCATCCGAAGTGGGTGTTGGGGAAGCCGGGTTCGAAGGGGATCGTTTCAGGCTCGCCGCCGGCACCCATTTTGACGCGGGCGCCGGAGTACGTATTAAGACCGATAAAGTCGCTGGGGGTGGAGATGATGTCCATGTCTGACTGCGTGAAGGCGGGGGCGTCTTTTCCGAGCAGTTTGAGAAGGTCGTCGGGATAGTGGCCGAGACAGGCGGGGTCGGTCCACCAGGAGGCGTTCCAGGAATTGAGGGTTTTGTTGCGGAAGGTGGCGACGCGGGCGGCCTCGGCGGATGCGGGGGAATCGTCGATGCCGCAGGCGGGCGGCGCGGCCATGACGAGACCGACTTCGGCGGGGCGTTTGGCGTGTTCGCGCAGGACGCGGATGGCTCGTCCGTGGGCGAGCAGGACGTTGTGGGTGGCGGCGGCGATGTCGGACCAGCCGAGTTTGTCGCCGGGGGCTTGGACGCCATCACGGAGGCCCAGGCCGACGAAACATTGCGGCTCGTTGTGGGTCATCCAGTGGGTGACGCGGTCGGAGAGGCGATCCACGAGCACGCGGGTGTAGTCGGCGAACCAGTCGGGGCTTTTGGGGTTGAGCCAGCCGCCCTGGCGGTAGAGGGTCTGGGGAAAATCCCAGTGGAACAGCGTGACCCAGGGCGTGATGCCGACCTCAAGCAACCCGTCGACCAGTTGGTCGTAAAACGCGAGGCCCTTTTCGTTGACCGCGCCCGTGCCCTGCGGGAGGACGCGCGGCCAGGAGACGGAGAGGCGGTAGTGGGGAACGCCCAGAGACTTCATCAGGGCGATGTCTTCGCGCCAGCGGTGGTAGTGGTCGCAGGCGACGTCGCCGTCGTTGCTTTCGAAGACGCGGGTTTTCTGTTGGCAAAAAGAATCCCAGACGGAGGGACCGCGTCCGTCGATCGCGGCGGCGCCTTCAATTTGATAGGCGGCGGTGGCAACGCCCCAGACAAAGTTTTTGGGAAAAGGTTTCATGCTCCGAGGGGCCTTTCGAGGACGAGGGTTTGCAGGCCGGACTGGCCGGCGCGGAGGGAGAAGGTTTTGCCGCTGCACATGCCGGGCGAGAGGTCGTGGCGCAGGCTGTAGTCGCCGAAGAAACCGTTGAAACGGATGCATCCGTCGGCGTCGCTGACGGCCGAGAGGCGTGTGCGCCATTCTTCGCGCAGCAGTTTGCGCGCGCGTTCGTAGACGATGGTGGGGGTGTTGGAGGAGCAGGGGCCGCTGTTGCTGTTGTGGTCCTGGCGGAAGCCGAAGGACTTGCCTATGTCGCCCCAGAAAAAGAAAGAGGCCACGGAGGGGTGGGCGAAAGCGATTGTCATCACCTGGGCAATGTAATCGGCTTTCATTTCCTCCGCGATTTTGGGGTCGATGCCGGCTTTGATCAGGTGGTCGTTGTGGGCCCAGAATTCAGTGTAGTGCAGGGGCACGCCGGAGGTCGCGAAGTCATCGAGAATGTTGTTCTGTTCGGCGGGGGTCATCCAGGAGCCGGTGTGGGACTGCATGCCGAGTCCGTCGGGCGCGGCACCGAGTTCGCGCAGACGGCGGAAGAGGGCGGTGAAGCGGTCGCGCTGGCTTTTGGCGGTGACGATGTGTCCGTCGAGGTGGCGGATGTCGCGGCCGGGACTGTCCATTTCCATGCCGTAATCATTGACGATGAAGCAGGCGTCGGGGTCCTCCTCGCGCGCCCAGCGGAGGACGGGGACGATGTATTCGCAGATGTCGTCGAGCGACTCCAGATGCGGCCA
>CAZCFM010000068.1:4407-20548 GCA_964497855.1 uncultured Verrucomicrobiota bacterium
CGGCGGGTGTAGTGGCGCACGTAGTCGGTTTTGGCGAAGCCGTTGCGGAAGATTGTGTCGAGGCCCCAGAGCTGCTCGCCCCATTTGAAGTCGGATTCGGTTTGCTCGATGCGGACCTCGACGCCGGCGAGGGGCTTGCCTTCGCGGTCCACGAGCCGAAGGGCCGCGTCGCTTTTGCGGAGGGTGGCGATGCGGGCGCGGGCGGACTCCAGGTCGCCGGCAAAGGCCTCGGGATTCCAGTGCCGGGTGGCACTTTCCATTTGTTTCCATTCTTCGCCGTGGGGAGCTGTCATGTGGAGGAGGGGGTTCGCTGTTTCTGGGGATCGAGTTGGGCGGGCTGACCTGTAAAGATTCTACAGATTTTGTCGAGCAGGGATGATGTGGATAATCCCTCAATCATTGGCGCAATGCGCACCTCGCCACCGTTGGCCTCCACCACGTCGCGGCCGCTGATGTAGTGGGTCCAGTCGGCGGCTTTGACCAGAATATCGGGCAGCAGTTTGGCGATCAGGTCGCGGGGCTCGTCCTCGTCGAAAAGGACGACGGCGTCGACGCATTCGAGGGCGGCGAGCAGGGCGGCGCGGTAGGGTTCGGCCACGAGGGGACGCTTGTCGCCTTTGATGCGCTGGATCGAGGCGTCGGTGTTGAGGCCGATGATGAGGCGGTCGCCCTGCCGGCGGGTCCATTCGAGATAGCCGGTGTGGCCGGCGTGGAGCAGGTCGAAGGTGCCGTTGGTCATGACGACGCGGAGGCCTTCGTCTTTCCAGCGGCGGCGGAGGGCGAGGGCCTGGTCGGGGGTGAGAAGTTTGCTGGCGGCGGTGCGCATGTCAGAGGTCTCCGGATTGACGGCAGGCGAGGGCGGAAGATGCGGCATCCCGATTCTCTTACGCGAAGCCCATCGGATGGCAAAGCAAAACGAATCGTTCAGCGAGGGCGCATCCGCGAAGGGGGTACACGTCATGCAGAGAGATGGAGGCTGTAAAATTCAGAAAACCTAAACTTGCAAAAAACAAATCAGAACTTTACGATTTGCAATATGTGGATTCCGAGACTTTTAGAGACTGAGCTGAAACGCCGGGCGGGTGAGCGTCCGGTGGTGGTGGTTTCGGGGGCGCGGCAGACGGGCAAGACCTCGCTGGTGCGGAAGGTGTTTCCCGGCCACAGCTATGTGAGTCTGGATTTGCCCAGCGCGGCGGAACTGGCGGAGCGGGATCCGGAACTGTTTTTGCGGGATCATCCCCCGCCCCTGATTGTGGACGAGGTGCAGTACGCGCCGGGTCTTTTTCGTCACCTGAAACGGGTGGTGGATGCGGACCGGGACGCGATGGGCCACTACATCCTTACGGGCTCGCAACCGTTCGCGCTGATGCGGGGGGTGGCGGAGTCGCTGGCGGGCCGGGTGGCGGTGATGAAGCTCGGGGGGCTGTCGTGGCAGGAACTACGTGCGGCGGGTTTTGAGCCGTCCATGGAATCGCTGCTGCTCCGTGGGGGCTTTCCTGAACTCTACCGCCGTCCGGATCTGCGCCCCCGGGATTTCTTCCACGATTATGTGGCGAGTTATTTGGAGCGGGATCTGCGCGCCCAGTTGCAGGTGGGCAGCCTGAGGGATTTTGAACGCTTTCTCCGCGCGGCGGCCCTGCGCAGCTCCCAACTGCTCAATAAAGCGGAACTGTCGCGCGATGTGGGCGTGAGCGCCCCCACCGTCGCGGCCTGGATCTCGGTGTTGGAACGCTCCGGGCTGGTTGTCCTGCTGGAACCCTGGTTTTCCAACCGGACCACGTCGCTGGTGAAATCACCCAAACTGCATGTGATGGATTCGGGCTTGGCCGCTTTTCTGATGGGGGCCGGTTCGGAAGAGGATCTGCGGGGGTCGCCGTTTATCGGGGCGCTCTGGGAAAGCCGGATTTTCATCGAGATGCGTTTGCTGCTGGATGCGGACAGCGGATCAGGTCAATTGTCCTTTTGGCGCGACCGGGGCAAGGAGGCGGATTTCCTGCTGCACCGCGCCGGGCACATCCAATTGGCGGATGCGAAATGGACCGCCCAGCCCGACGGCGCCGGTTCTCTGGAGCGGGTGCGCCTGGAATTCGATCCGCACCCCGACCTGACGGTGTTCTGCCGAGCCCCGCACCGCTATCCGCTGTCGGATCACGCCCAGGCCGTCCCCCTCCACGGGGTTGCGGACTGGCTGAAGGGACCCAACGCATGAAACCCTGACCCAGGGTTAGGAGCCTGCCTATACATTTTGACATGGATGAAGGGTCAGAGGTCTCCGGATTGACGGCAGGCGAGGGCGGTGGCGCGCAAGCCTTCCTCGTTGGAATAGCGGGGTTCCCAGCCGAGGGTTTGGCGGACTTTGCGCGTGTCGAAGGAGCGGTCCTTGGTGAAGAAGGCGACGCGGCGTCGGTAGAGCGGAGGCGGGATGCGGAAAGGTCGGCACATGCCTTCGCAGAGCGCGGCGGCGAAAAACACCGGTCCGGCGGGCAGGCGGAGGACGCGGAAAGGGTGGTTGAGCGTTTCGGCGACGGTGCGGCCAAGCTGCTCCAGCGTGATGGCTTCGGGATTACCGCAGATGAAGGCCTGGCCCTCGGCGGCGGGATGGACGGCGGCGCGGAGCATGATTTCGACCAGGTCTTCGACGTGGATGAGGTGATAGAGGCACTTGCCGTTACCGAGGAGGATGAAGCGTTTTTTCAGGGCCATGCGAAACACTTTCAGGAGGCGTTTGTCGCCGGGACCGTAGATCGCCGCCGGGCGGAGCACCGTGTGGGAGAGGCCGTGGGCGGGGGCGAAGGCGTGCAGCCATTGTTCGGCTTCGAGTTTGGTGCGCTGATAGGCGTCGCCGGGGTGAAACGGCGCGGTTTCGTTGGCGGGAGGATTCTCGATGTGTCCGTGAACGCCGACGGTGGAGATGTGGACGAAGCGCCGGAAGCCGGGAGACGCGGCGGCGGCTTCGGCCAGCAGGCGGGTGGAGTCGACGTGTACGCGGCGGTGTTCGCTTTCGGGCGCACCGCCATCGCGGTAGAGGGTGGCGATGTGAAAAACGAATTGCACCTCCCGCATCGCTTCGCGCACGACGGCGGGGTCGTACACCTCGCCGCGGAACCAGGTGATGTCCGCGTCGGCCAGATCGCCGAGACGGGAAGAGGCGCGGGCGATGGCGCGGACGTTGTGGCCTTCGTCGAGCAGACGTTTCACGAGCACGCGTCCGGTGAAACCGGTGGCGCCGGTGACCAGAACCGTGGAGGAGGGCGGGAGATGCGACATGCGGATTTCCTTACGCAAAGCCCGGAAGATGGCAACGGCAAAGGATGGGCATCGCGAGTGGTGTTATATTTCAACAGGTGAAATATTGAATTTTCTGGCGGGGCTATTCTGGGGAGCTGTTTTTTTTGAAACGAGTCGTTGACACGCTTCGCGCCGTCGTGTTATGGAGCCCGTCCGCTACGCGAATGGCTCGGTAGCTCAGTCGGTAGAGCAGAGGACTGAAAATCCTTGTGTCGTTGGTTCGATTCCGACCCGGGCCACCATTTTTTTGATGTCGGGGGCTGTGAGAATGGGGTTCTCAGGCAGACAGCAGGACCCAGGCGCCCAGCGCGGCGAGGTGCAGCAGGAGATAGGCTCGGGGCAGAACCTTGGCCCGTTCGGGGTTGAGGTTGCGCACGCCGTTTTCCACGCCTTTGAGCAGACGGAAGAGTCCGTAGGCGCAGAGCCAGCTCTGGGCGAGCGGCAGGATCAGCGGGCTGAGTCCGTAGAGCTGCAGGCTCAGTCCGAGGGCAAATGCGGGGAGGAGGAGGCCCAGGAACACGGGCAGGCGTTGCAGCAGGGCGACGATGCCGCCGAGGGCGATGAAAAACCAGGTGCCGGGCGGAAGGAGCGGGAGGTGGAGCGGGCCGGGGGCGCTGCGGTAGGGGCAGACAAAGTCGATGCGTCCGGTGAGGAAAGGAAGCAGTCCGATGACGAGGCCGGCGAGGAGTCCGGCGGCGCGGGGGAGCTGGGTTTTGGGGTTTCGGAGGAGGGCCCCGCTCATCCAGAGGAGGATCGGGGGCAGGGCGGCGAGGATTTGGAGGTCGAAGGTGAGGGCGAGGGCTCCGAGCAGTCCGGCGGGGGCGGCGAGGAGGGCTTTGGGGCGTTCCGCGCTCCAGAGGAAGAGCAGCCAGGCGGCCAGGGCCAGCGCCCAGGCGGGCAGGGCGGGGGAAGCCGAGAAGGATGGGACCACCCAGAGGAGGGTGGCACTGATGCCCAGGCATTGGGCGAGACGGCGGGTGACAAGCGGGGATTTGGGCGGAAGGAGCGCCTGCAGCAGCAGTCCGGACAGTCCGAGAATCCCCGTGACGGAAAGCAGCAGGAGGATCTGCACGGGCAATCCGTCGCCCAGAGCCTTCAGGTGGGGTGGAGCTTCGAAGGCCGTGGCTGGGAACAGGATGTCCTGGCGTTGCAGCACATGTGCCATGGCGAGACCGAGGCACAGCAGGGGCATCCACGAAACCCAGCGGGGGGTGTCGTCACGGCGGGGGTGGGTCAGGCGATCGCTCATGGGCTTCTCTTACTGTACGCGGGCGGGGACTGCAAAGCCCATTCTTCGTTGAATTTCCTCTGAAAAAGGTTGGTTTCTTCAATTCGTATAAATTAAGTACGAATTGTATAGACAGGGAGGGGTGTGAGTCGCTAAACAGCAGCCGTTTCAACGAAAATTCCGGCTGATCCCGCGCACAGGGAAAGCCGACCAGACAAGGAAGAAAGCACCGATGAGTCCCTCGCAGATCGTGACCCAAAAGCGCATGACGGCTGAAGAAGTCGCCGCCCTCATACAGAACGGCGAAGTGATCAGCACCAGCGGTTTCACTCCCGCCGGATACCCCAAGGCCATTCCCGTGGCGTTGGCGGCCCGCGCCGAAGCCTTTCACGCGGAAGGCAAGGAATTTAAAGTCTCCCTCTACACCGGCGCCAGCGTGGGTGACGAGCTGGACGGCTCTCTGGCCCGCGCCAAAGCCCTCAAACTGCGCCTGCCCTACCAGTCGAACAACGAAATCCGCGCCGGCATCAACAGCGGCGAGATCGAATTCATCGACTTCCATCTGTCGCACGTCGCCCAGTACCTGCGCTACGGCTTCATTCCGAAGTGCCAGACCGCCATTGTCGAAGCGGTGGAGGTCACCAACGACGGCAAAATTTACCTGACGACCTCCGGCGGCATGAGCGCGACCTTCATCAACGCCGCCGACCGCGTGTTCATCGAACTCAACGAATCCATGCCGAAGGGCCTGATGGGCTTCCACGACGTCTATCTGCCCAAATCCCCGCCCAACCGCGCGCCGCTCCCGATTTACCACGCCGGCGACCGCATCGGCACCCCCTACGTCAAAGTCGATCCCGCCAAAATCGCCGGCATTGTGGTCACCAACATGCCCGACAAGACCCCGGGCTTCCGTCCGCCGGACGCCGACAGCGAGGCGATCGCCCAGCACGTCATCGAATTTCTGCTGCACGAGCAGCGCATGGGCCGTCTGCCCCAGCACCTGCCCTACCAGTCGGGCGTGGGCAACGTGGCCAACGCGGTGTTGTCCGGTTTCGCCAAACATCCGAAAATCGAGCCCATCACCCTCTACACTGAAGTGATGCAGGACGGGGTGTTCGAGCTGATCGACGCGGACCGCCTGGAGATCGCCTCCACCTGTTCGCTGACGCTCTCGCCCGCCGGACAGGTCAAGTTCCGCAACAACATCGACGAGCTGAAACACAAAATCATCATCCGCCAGCAGGAAATGTCGAACAATCCCGAAGTCATCCGCCGCCTGGGCGTGATTTCGATGAACA
The DNA here is from genome assembly GCA_964497855.1 of uncultured Verrucomicrobiota bacterium. Taxonomy (GTDB): domain Bacteria; phylum Verrucomicrobiota; class Kiritimatiellia; order SS1-B-03-39; family UBA6053; genus CAYLNG01. The sequence continues at coordinate 10,225 of CAZCFM010000068.1, forward strand.
CCGCGCTGGAGATGGACATTTTCGGCCACGTGAACTCCACGCACGTCGTGGGCAGCAAGATGATGAACGGGATCGGCGGCAGCGGCGACTTCTGCCGCAACGCCTACATCTCGATTTTCATGACCCCGTCCATCGCCAAAAACGGCGACATCTCCTCGGTGGTGCCGATGGTCAGCCACGGCGACCACAACGAGCACTCGGTGCAGGTGATGGTGACCGAACGCGGTCTGGCGGACCTGCGTGGACTTTCGCCCGTGCGCCGCGCCCGCCTCATCATCGAGAAATGTGTGCATCCCGACTACCAGCCTTACCTCACCGAGTATTTGGACTACGGTCTGGCCCACGCCCCCTCCAAACACACGCCGCATGTCCTCGCCCGCGCCTTTGAATTCCACCAGCGCTTCCTCGAAACGGGCAGCATGAAAATCCGCTGAATCCAACCGGAGCCAACCCTATGAGCCACGCCAATCTTCCGAACGACCTCGACCTCCGCGGCTGTTTTCCTCCGCCGGACAAAGCCCTGTGGATGAAACTCACCGAAAAGGTGCTCAACGGCGTCCCTTTTGAAAAGAAGCTGGTCTCCAAGACGCCGGAAGGCATTGCCCTCCAGCCCATCTACGAGCAGAACGTTCTCGAAGGCAACGCGCTGGCCGACACCACGCCCGGGGAATTCCCCTACGTGCGCTCCACCACCGCCGCGGGCTACAAAGCCAAGACCTGGGAAATCGCCCAGGGGCTGCCGTACCCAACGGCTGCGGAATTCAACGAAGCCGCCAAACGCGACCTCTCCCGCGGTCAGGACTCCCTCGTCCTCACGCTCGATGACTGTGGCCGTCGTGGTGTGGCCCCCGAGGCGAACGCCGGTGTGTGCGGCACCTCCATCAACAGCCCGGACGATCTGGCCGCCGCCCTCGCGGGCATCGATGTTTCCGCACAGCCGCTGCACATTGACGCGGGTGCTTCCGCTCCCGTTCTTGCCGCCATGCTGCTGGATCTGCCGAAGATTCCGTCCTCGGGTTCGGTTTGTTTTGACCCCATCGCCCTACTGGCCCTCAATGGCGAAGTGCCCATGACCGAAGACCGCGCCTGGGACGTTCTCGCCGTGCAGGTCCGTTCCCTCGCCTCCGCTGCTCCGGGCCTGCGCTCGCTGGGCGTCGACGTGAGCTGGGTGCAGAATGCCGGTGGCAACGCCGTGTGGGAACTCGCGCTCATGCTCGCTTCCGCCGCCGAAAGTTTCCGCGCCCTCAACGACCGTGGCGTCCCGGCCGACCTCGCCGCGCGCAAAGCCCTCGTCAAATTCTCCGTTGGAACCGATTTCTTCATGGAGATCGCCAAATTCCGTGCGGCCCGTGGCCTCTGGGCTCATCTGGTCCGCGCCTGCGGGGGAGGGGATGAATCGGCGAAACTGATGCAGTTCGCCGCGACCTCCATTTGGCAACAAACCAAGCTCGATCCCTACGTCAACCTGCTGCGCGCCACCTCCGAAGCCTTCAGTGCGGCCATCGGCGGTGTCGACGGCCTGCGCGTGGATCCCTTCGATGCGACTTTCGGATTGCCCAACGAATTCTCCCGCCGCATCGCCCGCAACATCCAGCTCGTGCTCCGCGACGAAGCCCATCTCACCGAAGTCGTCGATCCCGCCGGCGGCTCCTGGACCGTCGAACATCTCACCCGCGAACTTGCCACCCGCGCCTGGGCCCAGTTCCAGGAGATTGAAAAAGCCGGGGGCCTGCTGTCCCAGCTCCGCGACGGCTCGCTGGCCTCGAAACTGCACGCCCTCGGTGCCGAACAGAAAAAACGCCTCGCTCAGCGCCAGGAAATCAAAGTCGGTGCCAACCAATACGCCAATCCCGACGAGGTGTTTCCCGAGGCCCGTCTGCCCGACAGCGCCGCCGTGTCCGCCGCCGCCAAAGCCGCCCTTGCCGCGATCAAGGCCAAGCGCAACGAAGCCGCCGTGCAGGCCGCACTCACCAAACTGGAAAGTGCCGACGCGCTGTCCGCCGTGGTGGAAGCCCTGCGTGCCGGTGCCTGCGGAACGGAAATTCTGCACGCTCTTGGCGGGGGTGAATCCATCCGCGTCAATCCCGTGGCCCTCAGCCGTCTGACCGAAGGCTACGAGAACCTTCGCTGGAACATCCTCCGCCACATCAAGACCCATGGTGCCGCGCCCAAGATCCTGCTCGCGCAGATGGGCCCGGTGCGTCAGCACAAGGTGCGCGCCGACTTCACCCTCGAATTCCTCAAGCCCGCCGGATTCCAGATTCTCGCCGAGCAGACCTTCGCCGATGCCCAGAGCGCGGCCAACGCGGTGATTGCCGCCGGTGCCGCCGCGACGGTGATCTGTTCCACCGACGAAACCTATCCCGAGCTGGTCCCCGCCTTCGCCAAAGCCGTCAAAGCCGCCTCGCCGAAAACCGTGGTCCTGATGGCCGGTCTGATGCCCGAACACACGGAGGCCTTCAAGGCCGCCGGGGTGGACGAATTCATTCACGTCCGCGCCAACAATCTTCAACTGCTCACCGACCTGCAAGCCCTGACCGGAGTTGCCCCATGACCGCCATCCCCGATTTCACCCAGGTTTCCTTCGATCCTGCCGCCGCGGCCTTCGCCGACGACGTGTGGCGCGCGCATCTTCAATCCCAGACCGGCAAAACCCCGGCCGATCTGCTGGTCGAAGCCAACGAGCACATCAACATCCGCCCGCTCTACACCAAAAAAGACTACGCGGACTGTGATCATCTCGCCTACAGCTCCGGCGTGCCGCCCTTCCTGCGCGGCCCCTACACCACGATGTATGTCACGCAGCCCTGGACCGTCCGCCAGTACGCGGGCTTCTCCACCGCCGAAGAATCCAACGCCTTCTACCGCCGCAACCTGGCGATGGGGCAGAAAGGTCTCTCCGTGGCGTTCGACTTGGCCACCCACCGCGGCTACGACTCGGATCATCCGCGCGTGACGGGCGACGTCGGCAAAGCCGGCGTGGCTGTGGACTCCATTCTCGACATGAAGATTCTCTTCGACGGCATTCCGCTGGACAAGATGTCGGTCTCCATGACCATGAACGGCGCGGTGCTTCCGATTCTCGCGTTCTTCATCGTCGCGGGCGAAGAGCAGGGCGTGCCCATGGCCCAGCTCACGGGCACCATTCAGAACGACATTCTGAAAGAGTACATGGTGCGGAACACCTACATTTATCCGCCCCTGCCCTCGATGAAAATCATCGCCGACATCTTCGAGTTCACCTCGCAGAACATGCCCAAGTTCAACAGCATTTCCATCTCCGGCTATCACATGCAGGAGGCCGGCGCCAGCGCCGACCTGGAAATGGCCTACACCCTCGCCGACGGCCTCGAATACCTCCGCGCGGGCATTGCCGCCGGCATCGACATCGACGCCTTCGCGCCGCGCTTGTCCTTCTTCTGGGCGCAGGGCATGAACCACTTCATGGAAGTCGCCAAGATGCGCGCCGCCCGCCTGATCTGGTCCCGCATGGTGCAGACCTTCCAGCCCAAGGACCCCAAGTCCATGGCCCTGCGCACGCACAGCCAGACCTCCGGCTGGTCGCTCACCGAACAGGACCCCTTCAACAACGTCGCCCGCACGCTCGTCGAGGCGATGGCCGCCACCCTCGGCCACACGCAGTCGCTGCACACCAACTCGCTCGACGAGGCGATCGCGCTGCCCACCGACTTCTCCGCGCGCATCGCCCGCAACACGCAGCTCTACCTCCAGCACGAGACCGGCATTTGCCGCACGGTCGATCCCTGGGGCGGCTCCTACTACGTCGAAACCCTCACGCGCCAGCTCGTCGATCGCGCCTGGCAGCACATTCAGGAAGTCGAGCAGCTCGGGGGCATGGCCAAGGCCATTGAAACCGGACTTCCCAAGATGCGCATCGAGGAATCCGCCGCGCGCCGCCAGGCCCTCATCGACTCCGGCAAAGAAACCATCATCGGCGTCAACAAGTTCCGCCTCGAACAGGAAGACCCGCTCGAAATTCTCGAAGTGGACAACAGTGCGGTGCGCGATTCGCAGATTCTGCGTCTGAAAAAACTGCGCGCAGAACGCGACGAAACCAAATGCAAAGCCTGCCTCGCCGCGCTGGTGGACTCCGCCGCCACGGGCAAGGGCAACCTGCTCGCCCTCGCGGTGGACGCCGCCCGCGCCCGCGCCACCCTCGGCGAAATTTCCGACGCGCTCGAAACGCATTTCGGACGCCACCAGGCCGTCATCCGCTCGATCTCGGGCGTGTACAGCAGCACCTACGGAGAAGGAGAGGCCATGAAAGAAGTCATTGAAATGGCTGACCGCTTCGAACAGATCGAAGGCCGTCGCCCGCGCATTCTTGTCGCCAAACTTGGTCAGGACGGCCATGACCGCGGCGGCAAAGTGGTCGCCACCGCCTTCGCCGACCTTGGTTTCGACGTGGACGTGGGACCCTTGTTCATGACGCCGGAGGAAGCCGCGCAGATGGCGGTCGAAAACGACGTGCACATCGTCGGCATGAGTTCGCTCGCCGCCGGACACAAGACCCTGTTGCCGCAGCTCGTGGCGGAACTGAAAAAACGCGGACGCGAGGATATTCTTGTGGTCATTGGCGGGGTCATTCCCGCACAGGACTACGAATTCCTGCGTCAGCACGGCGCCGCCGCGATCTTCGGACCCGGCACGGTGATTCCCGTTGCGGCCAAACTGCTGCTCGAACAACTTCTTGCCCTGGTGGAGGGCTGAAGTCGTGTCCGCGCCCACGGTTCCTCCCATTTCCAAACGTCCGCCCGAATGGGCCGGCAAGGGCGACGCCTTTGCCAGCGGCGTGATGGAGGGTGTGCGGGGCGGTCACGACGGATTGCCCGGCGCCAAGCTGCGGGCTCCGACCTTTCATCCGCGGCGTCCGGGCTACACCGAACAGCAGATGCGGGACGGCGTGATCGCGGGCGACCGCACGGTTTTGGGCCGCGTGATTTCACTCATCGAAAGCAACGCCGAGCACCACATGGACCTCGCGCAGAAGTTGCTGCGCGTTCTGCTTCCCGAAACCGGAAAGGCCCTGCGCATCGGCATCACCGGCGTGCCCGGCGCGGGCAAAAGCACCTTTATCGACGCCTTTGGATCGATGCTCACGGCCCGCGGGCACAAGGTCGCTGTCCTGGCAGTCGACCCCAGCAGCACGCTCACGCGCGGCAGCATCCTTGGCGACAAAACGCGCATGGAGAAACTGTCGCGCGACCCGATGGCCTTTATTCGTCCGTCGCCCTCCGGCGGCACGCTCGGTGGCGTCAGCCGCAAGACCCGCGAAACCATGCTCGTCTGCGAGGCGGCGGGATTCGATGTGATTCTGATCGAGACCGTCGGCGTGGGGCAGAGCGAGGCGGCGGTTCGTTCGATGACCGATTTTTTCCTGTTGCTCACGCTCACCGGAGCGGGCGACGATTTGCAGGGCATCAAACGCGGGGTGATGGAAAACGCCGACGCCATTGTGGTGAACAAAGCCGACGGTGCAAACCTTCAGGCAGCCGAACGATTGACCCACGAGTTCACGCACGCGTTCCGCTATTTGCGTTCGCCCACGCCGGGCTGGCAGCCGGAGGCGCTGATGGTTTCGGCCATGGAAAAACGCGGGCTGGAAGAGCTGTGGGCCTTGCTGTTGCGATTCCGCGGCACGACCGGCGAAAGCGGGGCCTTTGCCGAGCGCCGCAGTGCGCAGACCGTGGAGTGGATGATGGGCATGGTGATTGAACAGGTGCAGCAGCGTTTCCTCAGCCAGCCTGCGATCCGGGAGCAACTGCCGCGGCTGCGTTTGGCCGTCGCCCAGGGCAAAATTCCCGCCACCACCGCCGCGCGCGAACTGCTCGCCGCCGCGGGCACGATTTTCTCCGCACCGAATCCCGCACGAAAGGACAAACCATGATCCAGAAAGTTGATCACATTGGCATTGCTGTCAAATCCCTCGAAGAGAGCATTCCGCTCTACGAGAAGGCGCTGGGCCTGAAGTTCCTCAAGACCGAGGAAATTGAATCCCAGAAAGTGAAAACCGCGTTTTTCGAAGCGGGCGAGACCCACATTGAGCTGCTGGAGCCCACCTCTCCCGAATCGCCCATCGCCAAGTTCATTGAAAAGAACGGCGAAGGCATCCACCACGTGGCGTTCGGCACCGACGACATCCTCGGCCAACTGGCCCAGGCCTCCGGAACCGGCGTGCGCCTGATCAACGAAGTTCCGATGATCGGCGCCGGCGGCAAAAAGGTCGCTTTCCTTCATCCCAAATCCACCCGCGGCGTGCTCACCGAGTTCTGCTGCGGAGGCGAAGAACACTAATCCGCAATCCGATATCCCCAATCCCCAATCCGAGATTCAACCATGTCCGTAAAAATCATCATTCTCCGCAAAGTGCCGCAGGGCAAAGAAGCCCAGATCAAACCCCTCGTGATGCAACTCCGCGCGCTGTGCATGCGCAACGAGGGCTACATTGGTGGCGAAACGCTCATCAATGCCGATGACCCCACCGAAATCCTCGTCATCAGCTCCTGGAAGGACATTGGCGAGTGGAACTGCTGGCTGGCCAGCGAGGAGCGCGCCGCGCTGCAGAACACCATTGACGACATCACCGGTCACCCGACCGTGTATCAGGTCTATTATCACGCCTAACCCCAGGAACATTCCCGGATGAATACCGCAAAAAGTTTGGAAGATTTGATGGAGAAACGCGCCAAGGCCCGCGAGGGCGGCGGAGCGGACAAAATCGCGAAATTGCACGAAAAAGGCCGTCACACGGCGCGCGAACGCATCGAGGCGCTGCTCGACGAAGGCAGTTTCGAGGAATTTGACATGTTCAAAGTCCACCGCTGCACCAATTTCGGCATGGAGAAAACCAAGTTCCTGGGCGACGGCGTGGTCGTCGGCTCCGGCACCATCGATGGCCGTTTGGTCTTTGTGTATGCACAGGACTTCACCATTCTCGGCGGTTCGCTTTCCGAGACGATGGCCGAGAAAATCTGCAAGGTGATGGACATGGCCGCGAAGAACGGCGCTCCCTGCATCGGCCTCAACGACTCCGGCGGCGCCCGCATTCAGGAGGGCATCGAGGCCCTCGCCGGCTACACCAACATTTTCTACCGCAACGTGCGCTGCTCCGGCGTGATCCCGCAGCTCTCCGGCATCTTCGGCCCCTGCGCCGGCGGCGCGGTGTACTCGCCCGCGCTGACCGACTTCACCGTCATGGTCCGCAACAACAGCTACATGTTCCTCACCGGTCCCAAGGTCGTGAAGTCCGTGACCCATGAGGATGTCGATGTGGAAACCCTCGGCGGGGCCAGCATTCACACCGCCCGCAGCGGCGTGGCGCATCTGGCCGCCGACAACGGCGCGCAGTGCATCGCCTACCTCCGCGAGCTGCTCTCCTACATGCCGCAGAACAACATGGAGAAGCCGCCCGTCAAGGACAGCGCCGATCCCTTCGACCGCGCCGAGCCCGGCCTGGACGCGATGATTCCCGACAATCCCAACCAGGCCTACGACATGAAGGACGTCATCCACGCTGTCGTGGACGATGCGCACTTCTTCGAAATCCAGCCCGAATACGCGGGCAGCATCATCGTGGGCTTTGCCCGCTTCGGTGGCATGGCCGTCGGCATCGTCGCCAACCAGCCCACCGTGCTGGCCGGCGTGCTCAACAACGATTCATCGATCAAGGCCGCGCGTTTTGTGCGTTTCTGCGACTGCTTCAATATTCCGCTGGTGACCTTTGTGGACGTTCCCGGCTTCATGCCCGGCACTGTCGAGGAATACGGCGGCATCATCCGCAACGGCGCGAAACTGCTCTTTGCCTATGCGGAGGCCACCGTTCCCAAAATCACCATCACCACGCGCAAATCTTACGGCGGCGCGCACTGCGTGATGAGTTCCAAACAGCTCGACGGCGACCTTAACTACGCCTGGCCCACCGCCGAAATCGCGGTCATGGGCGGCAAAGGCGCTGTGGAAATTCTCAACGCCCGCGACGTGGCTGGCAAAACGCCCGAAGAGGCGAAAGCCATCATGGCGCAGAAGGAAAAGGAATACACCGAAACCTTCGCCAATCCTTATGTCGCCGCCGGACGCGGCTACGTGGACGACGTCATCGCCCCCCGCGAAACCCGTCTGCGCGTGATCCGCGGCCTGCGGCTCTTGCAGGACAAACACGGAACCCCGCTGCCCAAAAAACACGGCAACATTCCTCTTTGATTGGAGAAACTTGATGCGAACGCTTCCTCTCTGGCTCCTCCTGGCTTTGCCGACATTCGGCGATCAGGCGGCTGTCGACAAAATCAAGGCGGACCACGGCATTTCATTGTCAATTTCCGGCATGGTCATCGTTTTTGTGGGCCTGGCGGGGATCGCCGGGTTTATCAGCCTGCTTCCCAAAGTTCTGAAATGGATGGAAAAGCAGGGCTGGACGCCCGCCGCCCATGGCCACGGTCATGGACAGGCTGTCAGCCACGCCAAACCCGCCCCGGTGTTATCCACCCCGGTTGCGGCAGGAGTGATGGATGCGGGCACCCTCGCGGCCATCACGCTTGTCCTTCACGCCGAGGCGGAAAGGGCCATCGGACAGCAGCTTAAAGTCACCATCGGGCTCCATCCCTCTCCCTGGGCCCTCTCCAATCACATGCGCACCATTCCCGGCAGGATTAAATAATGAGAACCTATAAACTAAACATTGCGAACGAAAAATACGAGGTGGAGGTCAAATCCTTCAACCTCAAGGATGCCACACTTGTAGTCAATGGCAAAACACTCCAGGTCAAAATCAACGAAGTCCTCACCTCGACGCCCTCGCTGAGTCCCTCTGCGGCCTCTGCTCCTGCCGCGTCGGCACCCGCCCCCATGCGGCCCGCCTCCACTCCCCGGGTTGCCGACGGCCCCGGTCCCGCGCCCGCTGGCGGTAATGCGCTCAAAGCGCCGATTCCCGGCGCGATTCTCACCGTGAATGTCGCAGTGGGCGACACGGTGGAGGCTGGTCAGTTGGTGGTGAAAATGGAAGCCATGAAAATGGAAAACCAGATCAAGACCACCCGCGCCGGTAAAGTCACCGCTGTCTGTGTCAAACCCGGCGACGCGGTCGCGCAGGGCCAGGACCTCGTCGTCATTGAATAACCCCACAGGGCGCAACTCCCGCGCCCGGAGGATTCCCTATGGAATTTTTGAACAACCTCGGCGATTTCCTGAAAACCACAGGATTTACGCTCATGACCTGGCAGAACATGGTCATGATTGTGATCGGTTTGGTTTTTGTGGCACTGGCCATCATTAAAGATTACGAACCGCTGCTGCTGCTCCCGATTGGTTTCGGGGTGGTGGTCGGCAACATTCCCTCCCTGTCCAGCATGGCCGTAGGCGTGTACGATCAGGGAAGTGTGCTGAGTTACATTTATTATGGTGTGACCCAGGGCATTTTTCCGCCGCTCATTTTCCTCGGCATCGGGGCAATGATGGATTTTTCCACCATGTTGTCCAACCCCAAGCTGATCATGCTGGGCGGAGCTGCGCAACTTGGTATTTTCGCCACCCTGATCGGGGCGACCTACCTCGGCTTCACGCCCCAGGAGGCGGGTGCTATTGGGATCATCGGCGGTGCCGACGGACCCACGGCCATCTTCCTCGCCTCGAAGCTGGCCCCTCACCTCATCGGACCCATCGCCATCGCCGCGTATTCGTACATGGCTCTGGTGCCCGTGATTCAGCCTCCCATCATGAAGCTCCTCACCAGTAAAGAGGAACGCCGCATCCATATGGCTCCTCCGCGCGTGGTCGGCAAGGCCGAAAAAATCATCTTCCCCATCGCGGGATTCATCATCTGCTCGCTCATTGCCCCAGGAGCCATCGCCCTCATCGGCATGTTGTTCTTTGGCAACCTGCTGAAGGAAAGCGGCGTCACCGAGCGTCTGGCCAACACGGCCCGCAACGCGATGATTGACATCGTTACGATCCTGTTGGGTTTCTCCGTCGGTGCCAGCACGCAGGCGATTCGCATGGTCGATGGCGTGAACAAAGGCTTCCTGAGTCCTCAATCCATGAAGATTTTCGCCCTCGGTGCGGCCTCCTTTGCGGTGGCGACAGCAGGCGGCGTTCTCTTCGCCAAGCTGATGAACCTTTTCCTCAAAGAAAAGATCAATCCCTTGATTGGAGCGGCGGGGGTTTCCGCTGTTCCCGACTCGGCACGTGTGGCACACATCCTGGGACAGGAGGAAGACCCGCAGAACTTCCTGCTCATGCACGCCATGGCCCCCAACGTCGCCGGTGTGATCGGCTCCGCCATCGCCGCCGGCGTGCTCTGGGCCGTGATGCT
>CAZCFM010000069.1:0-20146 GCA_964497855.1 uncultured Verrucomicrobiota bacterium
TACTGCGGCCTTCTCAACACGATGATGCCAAAACCCACCCAGCAGGCCGAAGAATGAAGAGTGGACAGAATGATAAAGAAGGTGGCAGGATGATGAAGAGAAGAGGATGGAACCGGAATCCATTCTCTTCCTCTTCAACCTTCAACCTTTCAACCTTCAACCTTTCAACCAGAAACTCTTCCCCACTCTTCATCATCCTGTCACCCCAATCATCCTGTCACATCTTTTTCGGCAGCCATCGGAGGAGGCGTTTCGCTTCGTCTATTTTCTGTCGAGAAGCTTCGCTCCGCCGAGGCCGGCGGGCCCGCCGGCTTTTTCGAGGTCGGTCCACAAGGTGCCGTCCCCGGCGTGGAAAATGTTGAGTTTTAAACTGGGACTGAGGCGACTCGCGAATTCCCAGAGGCTGTAGGCCCCGGGGTCTCCAAACGCTTTGGCCTTGAGGCGGGTGCCTTCGGCTTTTTCGCCCTCGACGCGCTGGAAGGCATCGGCGGAGGCCTCGCCGAGCATCCGCACGCGGTCGGCATCGACCCCGGCGGTGAGTTTGCGGATTTCGGCAACATTGCGCTGCGTTTCCCCCTGGATGCGGGCGACCTGACGCTCCTGATCCGCCTTGATCTCGGCACGGAGTTTTTTCGTCTCCTCCGCCACCTGCTGTTTGCGCTGATCGATCAGGGTGCTTTCGGTGTTCAGTTGGGCAAGCATTTTCGCTGTTTCCTGCCTGACTTTATTGGTCAAATTCTGTTCGATGGCCAAGCCAACCTGCTGGATGGGCTCCAGAATCTGCATGGGCACTTCCACCTGACGGATCAGAGCGTTGTGCACGATGATCTTTTTCTCCTCCAGTGTCTGCTTCAGGGCTGCGGTGAGTTGCTCCTGGAATTTACTGCGGGCCTCCCCAGCCACAAAATCACGGGCACCGAACTCGGAGCCTTTGTTGCGGGCGACGGAGCTGAGCTGCGGAATAATCACTTTGTCCAACACCGCAGGCAGGTCCCCGTAGCTGCGGAAGATCCACGCGATGTTTTTGGGATGCAGCTCGAACTCCAGGGTCATGTCGATGTTGATCTGAAAACCATCGCGCGAGGGAAATTCCAAGACTTGGTTCAGGCTCAGGCCCGACATGTCGTCCATTTGCGACTCCTGCTGCGTGGGCGATTCCTGCTGCTGACGATTCTGGGTGCCGCGCATGGGTGCCGCGGGCTGGGCGGAGAGTTCCGAACTCTGCGACACATAATCCATGCGCTTGCTGCGCTGTTGTTCAATCATGTTCTGGTTGAGTTCCTCCAGCGCGCGGTTCTGCACCTCGAGCTGGGCCTTGGTGAACACACGTCCACCCTGCTTCAGCATCGACACCTGGCTGACCCCGATTTCCAGCACATCGACTTTGAATTCCCGCGGGTTGAGAAAATAGAGTCCGGGCTGGAGAATGTCCTCGCGCACGCCTTTCTGTCCGGAGGTCGCAAATTCCCCATCCGCAGCCTGGGTTCCCGAGAGAGAGGTCACCACCCCCGCATACCCGATGGGCACGCTGACGGCGGGCGTCACTTCGATCTTGTAGCCGTAGGGATTCATGCGGTAGGTCCCCGGGCCCAGCACCCGTTTCCAGATGCCTTTCTGATGATCTTCCACCAGAAACTCGCCGGGCGGCGGGTTTTCGCCCACTTTCGACGTGACGATGCCAACCTGACCGGGCGCAATCTGCACATTCTTGCGCTTTTCCCAGGAGTAGAAGAGCGGATTGCGGAAATGGCGGCCTTCGCCGAGAACATCAGACTGAATGCCCTTCTGGCCCTCATTGGCCAAAATCTGGTCGGACGGCAGGTCCTCGCCGATTTTACTCACAATCACGGCCATTTCGTTGGGGCGGACGTTGATGCGGCAGAAAAACCACAACCAGATGCCCTGCCCGAGGGCACCGAACAAGAGGATGGTCACAATCCCTTTCACCAATGTTGATTTGGGTGCGCTCATGGGGCCACCTCCTTTCCTTCGGTCATAAAGAGGCGGAAGAGGGCTCCGAGGCCATCTCCTCCGTCGTTGCTGAGAATCGTTTCAATGCGCGGGGCCAGGTGTTGAAACAGCGCCAGCCGGGCGAGATTCCGGCCTCCGCCCAATGCGTTGGCTTCGGCGGCGAAGACGGACGCCTTCGCCTCGTTTTCCGCCTTCACAGCCGCGCGTTCACCGTCGGCTTTGAGCAAAAGGGCCTCGGCTTCAAATTTGGCCGCCTCCAGATGGAGACGTGCGACATCGAGATCTTTCTGCGCGGCGATGACCTGCACCTCCATGGCCTGTTGGGCATTGATGAGCGCGCGGATGCGCTCGGTTTCGGCCTCGACTTTTTCCTTGTTTTGCAGCGCCAGCATTTCCTGGCGGGTCAGTTCCGCTCGGGACTGGGCCTGCTCAATCTGCTGTTTGTATTTAGAGGCTTCCTCCACCGCCACCTGTCGGTCGCGGTTGATGGCGGCAATCTCGTCGGGTGTCATGATTTTGCGCACCAGCACCGATTTGATTTTTACCCCCCAGTCCTGGCTGCGCGCCTTCAGCTCCTCCAGCAGATTGTCCTGGAATTGCTGGCGGGTTTCCCCCACGATGAAATTGATGGCCGGGTGTTTGCTGCCTTCAATGCGGCTGAAGCCACGGGCCCGGGGCATGATGATTTTTTTGACGATGTCCTCCATGTCGCCCACGCGGTGGGTCAGGAACGCCGCCTGTTCCCCGAGGATTTCAAACTCGATGGTTCCTTCCACCATCACGCTGAAGCCGTCCGAGGTCAGAAAGGTGATGCGGTCCGGACCGCTCATCTCAAAACGCTGCGCCTGCGTATTGACCTCCACCAGGGAGACCAGGTAGGGGTTGAGGTAGTACGTGCCTGCATTTTTAACCTCGGGAACGACACCTTTGGTGTCCGGTCCAACGAGAAAAGTGTTGGCATCCTCCACACTGTCGGGCGCAATGAGTTTGTCGGCGCCCACCAGGGATGTCATCACGCCCACATGGCCCGCGCGCACCGTGATGGCATCGAACGGCTCAACGCTGTAGGCGTAAGGATTGACGCGGTAGCGGCCCGGCATGAGGACGTCGGCCAGAATGCCTTTGCTGCCTTCCGTGGCGAGGATTTGCCCGCTGGGAAGATCTTTGCCAAAAAGCCGGGTCTGCACGCCCAGTTTTCCGGCGGGAATATCGGTGATCGGATGAATTTCCCAATTCCAAACGTAGGGATTCCGCCAGTGGCGGCCTTCGGCGAGCACCTCCAGTTGAATGCCTTTTTGCCCCTCCTCCGTGGCGAGAATCTGACCTGTCGGCAAGTCCTTCCCGGTTTTGCGGATCAGGACGGCGATGTTGCCTTCGCTCGGCTCAATGCGGCATCCGTACCAGATGAAAATTGGAATGCCTGCGATGAGAAGAAGGATGAGAAATCCGATGATCCCTGCAGGATGAACGCGATTGTAGGAAGGGCGTGTTGCCGGCGAACGACGGTGGGTGGGAAAAGGAGGCGGTGAGTCTGTCATGGGGGGCAGTGTGCCACAATCCCTGTCAGGGGGCTATTCCAAAAGAAGACTTGTTGCAAACGCACACGCGCACCGCGATGGAATTGACACCCCCTGAATCCTTGCTAAAGGTGTCAGTTCCCATGACCGACACACCCAATTCTGCCCAAATCGCTCCGCCGAAACCGGCGAAGCTCTCGCTGACCGAGCAGGTACACGCCCTGCATCAGCGTTACCACACGCCCAATTACTCCCCATCTCTGCTCTTTGTCAAAGGACGCGGCGCGCATCTCTGGGACGCGGACAGAAAGCGATATCTGGATTTCGTGTCGGGCATCGCCGTCACCGCGCTGGGACACTGTCACCCGCGCCTCGTCAAGGCCATCGCGCGGCAGGCGAAACAACTGATGCACGTCTCGAACCTGTATTACAACGACCAGGCGGCTTTTTTGGCCGAGACGATCTCCGAACTGTCGCTGGGCGGAAAAGTCTTTTTCTGCAACTCCGGCGCGGAGGCCAACGAAGGCCTGATCAAACTCGCCCGCAAGTGGGGGAACGCCAACGGCGACCGCTTTGAGGTCATCACCATGCGGAACTCCTTCCACGGACGCACGCTCGCCACCCTCACCGCCACCGGACAGGAAAAGATCCAGTACGGCTTCCAACCCCTGCCCGAAGGCTTCAAATACGCCGAGTACAACAACATCGAGTCGGTGAAGGCGCACATCACCCCGCGCACGTCGGCGGTGCTGCTCGAACTGGTGCAGGCCGAAGGCGGCGTCATTCCCGCCCAGCCCGAATTCGTGCAGGCCCTCGCCGCGCTCTGCAACGACCGCGACCTGCTCCTGCTCGTCGATGAAATCCAGACCGGCATCGGACGCACGGGCCGCATGTTTGCCTACCAGCACTACGGCATCACCCCCGACGCGATGTCGCTGGCCAAGGGCCTCGGCGGCGGTTTCCCCATCGGCGCCGTCGTGGCCGGACCCAAATTGCAGGACGTCTTCGTCGCCGGCTCCCACGGCACCACCTTCGGCGGACAGCCCCTCGGCTGCGCCGCAGCGCGCGCCGTGCTCCAGGTGATCCACGAACAGGGCCTCGACAGCAAAGCCGCCGACCTGGGCGGGCTGTTCATGACCCGCCTGCGCAAGATTTCCGAGCAGTATTCCTTCATCAAGGGGGTTCGCGGCAAGGGCCTGCTTGTGGGCCTCGTCATGGACCGCCCCGCCAAGGAATTCGAGAAAATCCTGACCCATCGCGGTCTTCTTACCGTTTGCACCGCCGGCAATGTCATCCGCATGTTGCCGCCGCTCACCATCAGCGCCGCCCAGATCAAACAGGCGGTCCACATCATTGAAAAAGCCTGCGCGGAATGGCAGGCACAGATCATCAACCAGGAGAAAAATCCATCATGAAAATCGTTCTCGCCTATTCCGGAGGTCTCGACACTTCCATCATCCTCAAGTGGCTTCAAGAACAATACAACTGTGAAGTCGTCTGCTACGCTTCCGACGTCGGCCAACAGGAAGAACTCGATGGCCTCGAAGCCAAGGCCCTGAAACACGGCGCCAGCAAATGCATCGTGGACGACGTCCGCGCTGAATTCGCGAAGGACTTCGTGTTCCCGATGATCCGCGGGGCTGCGATCTACGAAAGCGGCTACCTGCTCGGCACCTCCATTGCCCGCCCGCTCATCGCCAAGCGCCTCGTCGAAGTCGCCCACCAGCACAACGCCACGCACATCGCCCACGGCGCCACCGGCAAGGGCAACGACCAGGTGCGTTTCGAACTCACCGCCTACGCCCTCGATCCCTCCATGCAGGTGATCGCCCCCTGGCGCTTCTGGGATTTCAAGTCCCGCAGCGACCTGCTCGACTACGCCGCCTCGCGCAACATCTCCGTGCCCGTCACCGCCAAAAAGCCTTATTCGATGGACCGCAATCTACTGCACATTTCCTTCGAAGGCGGCGTCCTGGAAAATCCCTGGAACGCGCCCGATCCCGACATGTTCCTGCTCACCTGCGATCCCGAGAAGGCCCCCGACAAGGCCGAGGAGATTGAAATCGGCTACGAAAAAGGCGACGCGGTTTCGCTCAACGGCGTACGTCTCTCCCCGCTCGACCTCATGCTCAAACTCAACATCATCGCCGGCAAACACGGCGTGGGCCGCGTCGACCTCGTCGAAAACCGCTACGTGGGCATGAAGAGCCGCGGCGTGTACGAAACCCCCGCCGGCACCGTCCTGCACGTCGGCCGCGAAGCCGTCGAACAGCTCACCATGGACCGCGAAGTGCTGCGTCTGCGCGACGGCATGGCGCCCAAGTACGCCGAACTGATCTACAACGGCTACTGGTTCGCCCCCGAGCGCCTCATGCTCCAGGCCGCGCTCGACAAAGCCGCCGAAAACACCACCGGCACCGCCCGCCTCCGCCTCTACAAGGGCTCCGTCAGCGTCGCCGGCCGCAAGTCGCCCGTCTCCCTCTACGACGAGGACGTCGCGACCTTCGAAAAAGACACCGTGTACGACCAGAAAGACGCCCACGGCTTCATCCGCCTCAACTCCCTGCGCCTCCGCATGCGCTCCAAACTCAACAAGGTCTGATCATGTTTTCCGGAGTGTATACTGCCATCGTCACCCCCTTCAGCGCCGACGGTCTCATCGACTGGGCCGCTCTGGAGCGTCTGGTCGACGCGCAAATCGCCGCCGGTGTGGCGGGGCTTGTCCCCGTCGGCACCACCGGCGAGTCCCCCACCCTCGACATGGATGAACACATGGCCGTCATCCGCCGCGTGCACAAACGCGCGGCCGGACGCTGCCAGATCATCGCCGGCACCGGGGCCAACGCCACCGCCGAGGCCCTGGAACTCACCCGCGCCGCGCTGGAGATCGGCTGCGACGCCACCCTCCAGGTCACGCCCTATTACAACAAACCCTCCGATCGCGGACTGCTCGCGCACTTCATGGCCGTCGCCGATGTCGGCCTGCCCGTTATGCTCTACAACGTGCCCGGACGCGCGGGGAAAGAACTGTCCATCGACCTGATCGTCGAATGCGCCGCCCATCCGAAAATCATCGCCGTCAAGGAAGCCGGCGGCAGCGTCGACCGCGTCAGCCAGATTCTCGCCCGCCAGCCCGACCTCTGCGTGCTCTCCGGCGACGACCCTTTGACCCTGCCGATGATCTCCGTGGGCGCGAAGGGCGTCGTCAGCGTCGCCTCCAACGTCGTTCCCGAACGCGTGGTGGAGCTGGTCCGCCTGGCGCTGGACGGCGATTTCGCCAAAGCCCGCGAACTGCACCTGCGCAACCACGCGCTCTTCACCGCCCTGCTCTCGCTGGACGTGAATCCGCTGCCGGCCAAGACCGCACTCGCGCTGCTGGGCAAAGTGGAAGAAGTGTTCCGTCTGCCGCTCTGCCCGATGGACGACGCCAAACGCGAAAAACTGTCGCGTATCCTGCACGACAACGGAGTGACGGCATGAGCCGGGTCGTTCTCATCGGCGGCGCCGGACGCATGGGACAGGCCCTGGCCGGTGCGCTGCTCGACGGCGCCGTGCCCGGACTCGAACTCGCCGGGGCCGTGGACCTGGCCCAGAACCCCAAGCAAGGCACGGACCTCGGCCTGCTCTCTGGACGCGCCCCCTGCGGCATCGTCCTCGGTGCCAGCCTGCCCGCGCTCGTCGATCAGGGCGACGTGTTTATCGACTTCAGTTTTCACACCGGTATCCGCGAACGCCTGCAAGTGCTCGCCGACGCCAAAAAGGCCGTCGTTGTGGGCACCACCGGACTCAGTGCGCTGGAAACGGAGGCCCTCAACTACATGGGCCGTCAAATGCCCCTGCTCCACTCCGCCAACATGAGCCTCGGGGTCAACCTGCTCGCGTCGCTGGTCGAACAGGCCGCCGCGCGGCTGGCCCATCTCGGCTACGACATTGAAATCACCGAGATGCACCACCGCCTCAAAAAAGACGCCCCCAGTGGCACCGCGCTCCTTCTCGGCGAAGCCGCCGCCCGCGGCGCTGGATGGAAACTCGCCGACGTGCAGCAGGACGGACGTTCCGGCATCACCGGCGAACGCCCCGCCCATCAGATCGGCTTTCACGCCCTCCGCGGCGGCGATGTCGTCGGCGACCACACCGTCCGCTTCGCCGCCGACGGCGAACTGATCGACCTCTCCCACCGCGCCACCCGCCGCGAAACCTTCGCTTACGGCGCCCTCAAAGCCGCCGCCTGGCTGCTCACCCAGCCCCCCACCCGCCTCTACTCCATGCGCGACGTGCTCGGAATCAGCTGAGACCACCGACGGGAAGGAAAGAGGAATCAACCACGGATGGACACGGATGAACACGGATAATTTCAAAATCCTTGATGTTGCCGAAGCGCAGCGGATCCTTGTCAACCTGCGGAAAGGCACACACTCATCTCGAATCGGCCGCACCAGTCCCCATCCGTGTTCATCCGTGTTTATCCGTGGTTAAACAATAATGCCCTCCCCCTCCCCCGCCCTCCCCGAAATCGGCTTCTCCCTCGGCAGCAACCTGGGCGACCGCGTCGCGCATCTGCGCGCGGCGGCGAAAGCCCTGCTTGCGGCGGACCCGTCGGCGGAGCTGGCGGGAAAAAGTTCGCTCTGGGAAACGGAGCCGGTGGATGTGCGTCCCGAATTCCAGCACCTTAAGTTCCTCAACGCCGTGCTCATTCTCCGCAGCGCCCTGCCCCCGCGAACCTGGCTGGCGCACATCGGCGACATCGAGCGCCGTTTCGGGCGTGCCAGGATCGCGGGTGACAAAAACGCGCCGCGCGAACTGGACATCGACATTATTTTCGCCGGCGACGAACTGATCGGCACCGGGGCACTGGTCGTTCCGCATCCCCGCTGGGCCCAGCGGCGTTTTGTCGTGCAGCCCCTCGCCGAACTCCGGCCCGACCGCATTCTTCCCGGCACCGCGCGCAGCGTGGCCGACATTCTGGACACCCTTCCCGGCGCCGGGGACCTGCAACGACTCGACGAGGCCTGGTGAAAATCCTGCGACTCCTGCTCGCCGCCCCCTTCCTGCTCCTGCTGTATTTCTACCGCTGGGTACTCTCCCCGGCACTGCATCTCATCACCGGCCCGCTCGGCGGCGGCTGCCGTTTCCAGCCCACCTGCTCGCGCTACGCCATCGAGGCCCTCAAAACCCACAACCTGGTCTACGCCCTCTGGCTCATCGTCCGCCGCGTCTCCCGCTGCCACCCCTGGGGCGGCTCCGGCCACGACCCCGTGCCCGAAAAGAAAAAAAGGGCCCCGTAATCGCCTCTGGCAGCCCACTCCGCATTCCCTTACCCCTTGCCCGTCCGGGACGTCCGGGCCTACACTCCGCACTCCGCACTCCACATTCCGCACTTCTTCCTCTTGTGTCCCCTCAAAATTAACCCCCTACATCTTGGGGTATGGGCTTTTTTTGGCAATTTCCGTGCTGAAGTCGTGACAAAAAACAAAAGACGGTGAAGAATGCTCTCGCACTCTTCACCGCCAGAGGCGGGAACGGGGACGCGCCTTTTCCGGGGCTCGCCCCCGTTTTTTTTGTCGTTATCCCTTTTTGGCCGGAGCCTTCTTGGCGACGGCTTTTTTGGCCGGAGCAGCGGCCTTCTTCGCCGGAGCAGCGGCCTTCTTGGCCGGAGCAGCAGCTTTCTTCGCGGGCGCAGCGGCTTTTTTGGCCGGAGCAGCGGCTTTCTTCGCCGGGGCTTTCTTCGCAACGGCTTTCTTCACTGCCATCGGGCTCTTCTTGGCCGGGGCTTTTTTCACCGCGACTTTTTTGGCGGGAGCTTTTTTGGCCGGGGCTTTCGCGGGGGCGGCTTTGGCGGCGGGAGCCTTTTTCGCAACGGCTTTGACAGCCGGGGCTTTTTTGGCGGGCGCTGCGGCTTTCTTCGCAGGCACTTTCTTCACTACGGCTTTTTTGGCCGGGACTTTTTTAGCAGGCACTCTTCTACCTCCTGTTGAGGGCGGGATCCCGACAATCGGTTTCCCTGGTTTCAACGGTCCGGGTTCTTGTTTTTCCGCCGCCCGAAGGTTCGGACGTTCCGTTGCGGAAAACTTTAAACCTGACACCGTCTTACATGTCAGTTCTACATCCCCCGTGCCTATCTCGTCAAAACCCGCGCGAGGCGGGAATGAAAAAAAATTCACGTGCCTACTATTTTAGGCGGGCTGTTGCCGTCATCCGGGGGGCGTCCGCAACCCAGCCGCGCGATACACGGCAAGAAGATCGTCAAACGCACACGCCACATCGCAGTTGACCACCTGATGGGCGTAGAGACGCGCCTGGGCCATTTCACTCTGCGCATTGCGCATGCGCCGCTCGATCACCTCGTCGGTCTCCGTCCCGCGACCGATGAGACGCACGCGCAAACTTTCGAGGGACGGCGGGGCGATAAACACATCCGCGTAGGCCTGGCGGAGTTCGGTGAGTTCGGCGCGGGCCAGCGCACTGCGAATGAGCGCGGCCCCCTGCACATCCACATCCAACAGCACGGAAGCGCCCTCTGCGAGCCACGCGCGCAGCGGCGCCACGGGCGTCCCGTAGTAGTTGCCGTAAACATCGGCGTGCTCCAGAAAGGCGCCCGCGCGAATGCCCTCCTCAAAGGCCTCGCGGCGCAGAAAATGATAATCCACGCCATCGCGTTCCCCGCTGCGGGGCCCGCGCGTGGTCGCACTCACCGAAAAGCGAAGCTCCGGACAAGCCTGCAGCAATCGTTTGCAAAGCGTGGTCTTGCCGGCACCGGATGGCGCACTCACCACAAACAAAACAGGGCGTCGTTTCGGGATCATAGGGTCACTCCACATTCTGTACTTGTTCGCGGAACATTTCCACACGCTCCTTGCCGAGAAGGGCGAAGCGGTTGATGTCGGCACGGGACGATTTGACCGACAGGGTGTTAAACTCCCGCGCGAGTTCCTGACACAGAAAATCAAGGGAGCGCCCCACCGGTTCCGCCGCATCGAGTTTTTCGCGGCACTGGGCCACATGCCCCCGGATGCGGTCGATCTCCTCCTGCACATCGGAGCGCTCGCCGTAGAGCGCGATTTCCTGCAACAGACGGGCTTCCATTTCCGTCGACACACTCCCGAGTTTGGCCACGCTCGCCCGCAGCTTTTCCTCCAGCTCCGCCTTCGCCGATTCCACGAGCGGCGCAATCTCTTCCGCCACGGCGCGAATGCCCTCCAGCAGCGCGGCGAGCACTTCGCGGAGGTGTTCGCCCTCCCGCGCGCGCATCGCACAGAGTCCGGTCACCGCCGCCTGAAGAGAGGTCTCCAGCAAGGGCCAGGCGGCCTCCGTTTCGTCGTCCTCCACGTTCTGCTCGCGCCACATCTGGGGAATGCGGAGGAGTTCCGACACACTGCGAATGGGCTCGAGTCCCTGCTGTTGCGCAAGAGCCTGGGTCTGACGCAAAATCTCCGCCGCTTTCTCCGTGTCCAGACTCCATCCAACGCCGCTGGATTTTACGTCGATTGAAACCTTGGTCTGCACCCGTCCGCGATGGAAAAAGGGTTGCAGCATCGTTTGGCAACGGGCTTCCCAGGCACTGTAGGACCGCGGCAGGGAGATCAGAATGTCGAGATTCTTGCGGTTCACCGCGCTCAGCTCAACGCGGACGGACACGCGGGGCGTCTGGGCACTTCCCTCGCCGAAACCGGTCATACTGTTCATGCAACGGCCCCAGTGCTGGATGCGGCTTGTCGCGCTTCCCAGGCGGCCAGTTCCTGCACATCTTTGTCTCCGCGGCCCGAACAGTTGAGGATCAGGATTTTGTCTTTGCCCATGTCCGGAGCCACGCGCATCGCCCAGGCCACGGCGTGGGCGCTTTCCAAGGCTGGCAGGATGCCTTCCCAGCGGCTCAGGGCACTCAGCGCATCCACCGCTTCGCGGTCGCCGATGGCGGCGTATTCCACGCGGCCCAGGTCCTTGAGCCAGGCGTGTTCGGGACCGATCGCGGCGTAGTCGAGGCCCGCGCTGACCGAATGGGTGAGGCTGATCTGGCCCTCGCTGTCCTGCAGCACGTAGGTCTTCGTGCCCTGAAGGATGCCGAGACTTCCGCCCTGGAAACGCGCCGCGTGCTGGCCCAGTCCGGACCCCAGTCCGCCGGCTTCCACGCCGGTCATTTTCACGGATTCGTCCTTCAGAAACTCGTAGAACAGGCCGATCGCGTTGCTGCCTCCGCCCACGCAGGCGATGAGACCGTCCGGCAGACGGCCTTCACGTTCGAGGATTTGCGCCCGCGCCTCGCGTCCGATGACCGACTGAAAATCGCGCACCATCATCGGATACGGATGCGCCCCCAGCGCGGAGCCGATGATGTAGTGCGTGTCGCGGATGTTCGTCACCCAGTCGCGCATCGCTTCGCTGATCGCGTCCTTGAGCGTTTTCTGTCCGGCGGAAACGCCCACGACCTTGGCCCCGAGACGCCGCATGCGGTACACATTCAGGGCCTGGCGCTCCATGTCCACTTCGCCCATGTACACCACGCACTCGAGGCCAAACATGGCCGAGACGGTGGCGGTGGCGACGCCGTGCTGGCCTGCGCCGGTTTCGGCGATGATGCGCCGTTTGCCCATGCGTTTGGCGAGCAGGACCTGCCCGAGGCTGTTGTTGATCTTGTGGGCGCCGGTGTGGCAGAGGTCCTCGCGTTTCAAATAGATTTTCGCGCCGCCCAGGGCTTCGGTCATGCGTTTGGCGAACGTGAGGGGCGTGGGGCGGCCGACGAAGTCACGCAGGAGGCGGTCCAGCTCCTGTTGAAAGGCAGGATCGATCCGGGCTTCGCGGTAGGCGTCGGTCAGCTCCAGGAGCGGATGGACGAGGATCTCGGGCACAAACATTCCGCCGTAGGGACCGAAGTGGCCGCCTGCGTCGGGCTGGGTGGGGAATTGGGGAACGGGGGCTGTCATAGCTCTTCCTTAGCACAGCTCCGCGCGGTGTCACGCCGATGGATGGATAAAAATACGGCGACCTGTGGCGGTGCCGGATGGAGCTTTCCTCTTGACTCCCGTCCTGCTGCCGGGCATGGGATTGTCCATGATTCGCATGCCGTGGACCAACGAAACCGCCCCCAATGTGATGATTGAGGTGGTGGATTGCTGCAATGTGAAATGCCGGGTGTGCTACCACAAGCTCTCGAACAAGGTGCGAAGTCTGGAGCAGATCGCAGAGGATTTGGACGACGCCTGCCGTCTGCGGGACCTCCACACGGTCACCCTGACGGGCGGGGAACCCACGCTGCACCCGGAACTGCCCGCCATCATCCGCAGCGTCAAACAGCGCGGCCTCCACTGCTTTCTCCTCACCAATGGTCTACTCATCGATCCCCCGATGCTTGCCAACCTCAAGGCTGCGGGCCTGGATTCGATCCTCTTCCATGTGGACACCGGTCAACGGCGGCGCGACCTGCCGGAACACCCCGACTTCGGCGCTGTCTCCCAGCGTCTCGACGAATTGATCCGTCTGGCCGCCTCCATGGATCTGGATGTGTCCTTGTCGACCATCCTCTACAAGCCCGGAGATGAAGATCCCATCGCCACATATTTCCTCAATCACCCCGATGTGACCTTTCTGTTCCTGTCCAAGGCCGTCGACGCCCCCTCCTTTTTCGGAGTCGCCGGGACCCCGCTCCCCTCCGCAGAAACGCCAGACGGCGTGCGGCGCATCAGCGACTATTTTCGTTCCCGCCATGGCCTGGAGCCCTTCTCCAGCATTCCCGCCACCAACGGCCATGCGCCGGTCTGGATCTCCTGGTTTGTTCCGATCCTCTTCCCGAAAAACGGGAGCGGGCCACAGACCCGGCTCCGCTACCGCTCCACCTGGATGGACGTCGCGCTCATGAAACTGGCCCGCAGGATCAGCGGCACCTATATCCACAAAACCACCCAAAATCCAACGGTCACCCGCCTCCGCATCGCCCTCAACGCCCTCAGCTCCCCTCGCATCCTCCAGTCCCTCTACTTCCTCGCCCACAGTTTTCTGCCCGGCAGGGAACTCCGCCACAAAATGATCGTCTACGATGACGGTCCTTTCCATCATCCCGAAACCGGACTCCAGCACTGTGTGTATTGCCCGACCGCCATTGTCCGGGACGGAAAACTGCGGCCCTGCTGCACGGCGGACTACGGGCCGGAGGCCGCATCCGCATGACAACCCTGCGCGCCACCACCGCCCGCTGCCGAATCTGCAACGAATCCCACCCCGCCGAAGTCGTCGTCCGCGACGGCAAGGTGCTGGGCCTGACCCACTGTCCCAAGGGCACGCAGGAAGTCCTGCTCTCCAGCAACCCGGCCTTGTACGAACGCATCACGAACCAAAGCCCGACACAGGTGGAGCTTCCCGCCCCTCCGAATCTCACGTTCCTGCTCAATTACCTGTCCATCACCAGTTCCTGCAATTTCCGCTGCACGGTGTGCGCGACAAATGCGGGCGGACCCGGCCCCCACGTGTTCCTGTCCCTCGACGACATTTGCCAGCGGGCCCGCCGGGTGCGCGAACAGGGCGCGAGGGTTCTGCACCTCTTCGGCGGCGAACCCACCCTGCACCCGGAACTCCCCGGCATCATTCGACGCCTCACGGAAATGGGCCTCAGCGTTGGCCTCGTCTCCAACGGACTCCTGCTCGGCCAACGCCCCGCCCTGGCTGCGGAACTGAAGGCCTGCGGACTGAAACGGGTCTGCCTGCAGTTCGACTCCTTTGCGGAATCCGCGCTGAATTTTCTGGGACGCAACCATCTCGCGGCAAAACAAAAAGCCATTGAACACGTGTTGAAAGCGGATCTGCACCTGGGCCTGAACTGCACCACCACCCGCAAAAACCTGCCCGAACTGCAGGCCCTCCTGAAACACGGTCTCGACCTTGGACTCCAGGTGCGCAACATGACCTTCGGCACCGCCGCCCCGGTGGGACGCTTCGACATCGCCGAAAGCGATTCCGTGGACCGGGAGGAAATCCTCAGCGCCCTCACCGAAAACCGGGACGGCGCGCCCTTCAGCCTGGACGATGTGCGTCCCATGCCCGCCTTCCTTCCCTGGGGCTTGCAGGTCCATCCCGATTGCGGCGTACACATTCTGCTGTTGCGCTCCCCGCGCGGCGTGACGCCCCTCAACCGCTACGTCCATCTGGACCGCCTCAGCGCCCGGATGGGTCGATGCCTACTCAAGCGCTCCTGGTGGAGCACCCGCGTCGTGCCTCTGGGCCTTTTCCTCGCCAGTCTGCGACCGCTGCGCCTGCCGGGACTGCTCCGCCATCTCTTCGGCCTCTGGCTGCGCCCTCGTCACTATGGCCTGCTCAACATTGGCATCAGCGACTATCGGGGCGCGCAGTTCCTGGACGAGCAGCGCCTGAGCCGCTGCGCCTCCGCCTTCCACACCAGCACCGGCCCCGTCAGCGGCTGCCTGCACTTCTACCTCCGCGACGATGTTCCCGGCTCTCTGGCCTGGGAAGCCTCCCACGGGAGTTGTTGAGAAATCGCTACAGCCAAACCCATCCCGCGAGGGCGATGAGCAGCATCCCGACGAGTAGATAGATCACAAAGCGGAGGGTGGGGTTCATTCGGTGATTCCAACAAAGGTTCCGCCGTTGCGTCGGCACATTTCGCGCATCAACATCGCAAAGCGCACGCCCGTGTTGTCGCCCCCGATCCCGCCGCCGATCACCGTGGGGAAGCCGACGCCGTGAATGCGCACGCGCAGGCCGTCGGGTCCGTGGTTGCGGCGCTCCACCCGCTCCAACACGCGCTGCATGTCGCCGCCGCTGAACTCGTCGCCCAGCACAAACAAACTGATTTTGTCCTTGTCGTTGGCGTAGCGCTGAATCGCCTCTTCAATGCCTTCGACGGGCGAGCTGTTGCTGAAGGGCCACCAGGTGCGCAGAACACTCATGACCGCGCGCCGCCGCGCAGGCGTGTCGGGAATCCACTGTCCGGCGTACTGCGGAAACATGTACTGTCCCATATCGTTCATCACTTGCAGCCCTTTGAGTTTGGGATACATGTCGAGAATCTCATCCATTTTGGACATCATGCGCGGCCAGGCGCCCTGCACCATGCTGCCCGAGGTGTCGATGACGAAGATCACGTACTCGCTGTCCACCGGAATCCCGCCAATGGGCTGATCTTCGGGCGGTGGTTTCTCCGCCTGGGCGAGGATGCGTTTCATTTCCTCGGTGAGTTTCTGTTTCGCTTCGGCGAGTTTGTCGGCCACGATGTTCTGCACCTGCGACAAATCCTTGCTCGCCGCAAATTCGCCTTTGAGTTCGGACAGGTCTCCTTGCAGGCGCGCGAGACGGATCTTTTCGTCGCTGAGCTGCTGTTTTTTGCCGGGGAGGTCGCGGTTGAGCACGCTGACTTCGCCGCGCAGTTCAAAGAGCTGTTCCTGAAGGTTTTTGAGGAGTCCGCTGAGGTCTTCGCGGACGCCCTCGATCACGCGCGGCTCACCGGCCTTGCTCAGCACGAAGAGCAGAATGATGGCCCCGAACCCGCAGCAGATGCAGTCGAGAAAACTGAGGCTGAACACCTCGAATTCGCGTTTGCGGCGGCGGCTCACGGCCAGTCCTCCGTGACAGTGAGGAAACTGCCTTTGCTGTCCATCGCCAGACGCCAGAAGGAGACGGCGGCCATGGGATCGCCCTCCATCGGATAGAGCAGGATGTTCACGGGCACGCCCCGGGGCAAAAGTCCGGCGGCATCGACAAACATCGACAGGCGGCGGTTGCCGCTGACAGAACGGCGCAGCGTGGGCGCGGAACGGTCCATGGTCGGCAATCCATCGGTCAGCAGGATGATGTTGTCCGGGGCTGGATTCATCGCTGCGGCATACGCAAAAGCATTGTGCAGACTCGTGCCTCCGCTGGGAACAATTGGCTCCAGGGCCTTGGCCGCGCTCTCGCGCAGAATGGGATCCGCCGCCGACCACCAACCGTTGGTTTCCAGCAAGGGGCTCGTTTTCTCTGAAAACACCGCAATCTGAAATTCGCCATCCATGGGAAGTCGCGCCAGCAGCCATTCCACGGTTTTTTTGAGCTGCATCCATTTCGGCGCCGTGCGCTGCTCCTCCGGGGGCAAATTGCGCACCCGCACGATGTCGACAACTTTTTCGGCGAGCATACTGGCGCTCACGTCCACCAAAATCAGCGTGCGGCGGCCTTTGAGCTGAAGTCCGGTGAGGTATTGACGCCGTCCGTCCCCGGCAAAGGCCCGCGCCGATTCTCCAGGATCTTCCGAAATCGCTCCGGCCTTGAGGCGTTTGAGTCCTTCCTCCAGACTCAGCAAATCGGTCTTCAACTGGTTCACGTGTTCCTTCGTCGCCAGCGTCGATTTATCCATCCGCGCGAGTTCCTCCTTCGACTCGGTCAGTTGCACGACGATGTCGCGGCTGAGGCCCTGCGTTTCGGCCAATTCCTCGATCACCTCGTCGAGGGAATTGCGGGCCAGGACTTTTTCCTTCTCCATTTTCAGCACTTCCACCTCGATCATACTCACTTCCCCGCGCAGGTCTTTCGTCAGCTCCTCGCGGGACTGCGACGCGCCGGCATTCATGAGCACAAAGAGAAGGATCACGGCCCCGAATCCGCAGCAGATGCAGTCGAGAAAACTGAGGCTGAACACATTGAAAGGCCGTCGGGCCATATCAGGACTCCGGGACGTGGATCGCGAGGGCGCTGCGTCCGTCGGGCAAAACCAGGCTGCGCCCGGGGCTTAGACCTGCGGCCTGCTCCGCTGTGCAGCGGGAGGCGAGGCCATTGACCACGACATGCGTGACCGTCAGGGGAACAGGCGGGGGAAGCGCTGGGCCAGCCTGGGCCGGAATGGAGGCTTTCCAGCGCGCGCCGGGCTGGGCTGGTTCTTCCAGACGCGACAGAAGCCCCATCAGGTGTGCGGGTTCCGTCTGGGCCTCCGAAAAGCCCAGCAGGTTGCGCAGGGGAGCCGGAAGAATGGTCTCCGGAGTGTCTTTGAGGGCGAGTTTTTGCAGCCAATCCTCATGCAGGGCGCGAAAACGCGGCTCCTCGGCGCTCAGGTCCAGATCGCCGCAGATCCAGGGCGTACCCCGGGTCCGCCAGTTCCACCAGCCGTCAAACAAGGCTTGGTCATTCGCGGCCGTGTCGAGCGGATCGCGGCGGGTTTTGCCAAGGACGATTTCGGCGGCAAGGCGCGATTCACGCCGGTAAAAATCAAATACGCCCCCTTCAACCAGCAGCCGTGTGTCGGCAAAGCGCCAGCCGTCATTGTCGCGCACGACATGCACGGCCCGGAGGCTGTGCCAGGCCCATTCCAGCACGCTGCAACTGTCGCCCACGGCAGAGAGGGCGGCCACCGCTACGGCGCGGGACAGCAGCAGGCGAACATCCAGCCCGCATTCACGGGCCACGCCGAGAAACACCTGCAGCGCCGGTTTTGCCCAGGCATCCGGCGTGAGCGCCGTCCAGACGCCGGATCGGTTGCTGATCCGCTGCGTGAGCTGCTGCACCGCGAGCATGGCCCGGTGGTCGGCGCCCACAATGGGGTCAAGACTTAATTTTACCCAGACATCGGCGCAAACGGACTGCGGGTCGAGGCGGCAGGCGGCGAGGGCCTCATTCCCGTGGGTCCATTTTTCGTTTTGCAGCATGGACAGGCCGGGTTGGGCGGAAGATCCTTCCCCGATCCGCAAAGGCGACAAATCGAGCAATCTCATGACAGTTCCTCCCGGACGACATGAAGGCGGCGGATCAAATGTTCCTCGGCGTAGTCTTCCACGTCGAGCACATGACGTTCCTGCTGCAACTGCAACTGGTGGACCGTGAACATGAGCAGGATGCTCAGGCAAAGCGCAATCAGGGTGGAGTTGAAGGCCGTGCCCAGGTTTTCGGTCACCGGACCGATATCGCCCTCGACCGCCGCCTGGGCTTTGTTCAGCGCCATGCCAATGCCGCGGACGGTGCCGATAAATCCGATGCTGGGAATGGCCCAGGCAATGTAGCGGATCATGCCCAATTCCGACTCCTGGCGCTCGCCTTCCGCCGCGCAGAGCGCTCCCACGGTGTCGGACACGTCCTGAACGCTGTGGGTGGACTCGAATCGGTGCAGCGCCGCGAGAAGGGCGCGGGGGAGCAGGGCGCGGCGCTGGTCTTCGGGAAGGGCCTGCAGCTGGCGGCTCAGGTCGCGCGCATCCACTGGCAACACGCGTTTGCCTTCGTCCAGATTGACAAACGTTCGGTCCAGCAGCCCGATGTCGGAGCGGAGGCGCTGAGCCTTGTAGCCCATGATCGCGATCGCCCAGAAGCAGAGGATAAAGCAGGCCTCCTGTTCGTAGTCACGCAGCAGGACCACGAGGGGCGAGGGCAGATCGGCCATCGGCTGCTCGGCACGCACGCGCGCGGCCTCCTTCATCCAGGCATCTGCCCGAGGACGGATCAGCAGGGCATAGGCACTGTGAACCAGCACGCTGATCACAACCAGCGAAGCCACTTGAAAACGAAACTCTTTGCCGCCATGGCGCGAACGCATGAAAACTCCTGGGAAAAAGGGTCAATAAAACGAGGGGCCGGCGCTTTCGCCGGGGATGTCGCCAAGATAGCGCACTTCTCGCACAAGGTCCAGCCCTTGCAGCGAGCGAACGCGTTCCTGCAGCAGACGGGCCAGCGCCGCCACATCCGCCGCGCGGCAGGTTTCCGTCGCCTTGATGAGGATATTGGCATGTTTGGAAAAAACGGCGGCCCCGCCGACGCGGCAGGTTTTGGCCCCGGCTTCTTCGAGAAACCAGCCGGCGGCGCGGCGGCGTTCAGCGGCGGAACTGGGCTCCACATTTCGAAAAAAACTGCCGATGCAGGGCATTTTCCGCCAGTCGGGATGTTTTTCCGCGCGCAGGGCCAGAATGCGGGCGCGTTCGGCTTGCAAGACCGAGCGATCCCCCGCCTCGGTCCGGAACCGCAGCGAAGCCACCCAGACATCCTCGGTTTTCAGAAGTGAATCGCGGTAGGAAAACCCGCAGTCGGCATTGAGCCAGGTCTGCTCCGCGCCGGTGGCGTCGATCACCTGCACCGACACCACAACCTGCTCCATCTGACGTCCCCAGGCGCCCGCATTGCCCACCACCGCCCCGCCCAGCGTTCCGGGAATGCCGCTGAAGGCCTCCAGTCCGGCCAATCCACGGTCCACCGCCCAGGCGGAGAGGGCATCGAGCGGCATGGCGGCGGAAACCTGCCACAGATTCCCGCCCAGCGGCTCGGGAAGGGCCTCAGGATTCACATAGCGAACGACCAAACCCGGCCAGCCCTCGTCCGAAAACAAGAGGTTGCTGCCCTCCCCGATCAGCACCGCCGGAATGCCCGACCCCGCCAGCGCCGCACGCACCCGCCGCAGCGACTCCGGCGACGACAGCTCCAGCACCCAGCGGGCCGCGCCGCCCAACTGGAAGGTCCCCAGCGACGACAACAACACCCCCTCGCGGAGAGGGAATGCCAACAAGGCGGAAGGCAGAGAGAGATGCGGCGGCAACATTCCCCCTCCATACCCAAAGCTCCCCCGGAAACAACGCCGAAACCAACCCAGCCGCAGCGATAGACCTTGGACTGCGGGAACTTGTTACCGCCTTGGGGCTTCCGCAACTTGTTGCGGGGGGGGGGCAAAAGGCCTTGGACTGCGGGAACTTGTTACCGCCTTGGGGCTTCCG
>CAZCFM010000070.1:0-8459 GCA_964497855.1 uncultured Verrucomicrobiota bacterium
CACCGATGGTGCTGGTGGTGATATTGTAACAGGTACAATATATACAGTACGGGAGAAGGTGATGAGGACCTGGGGGCTCACGGAAGGGGAGACGTGGAGTCAGCGGGGCTATCGCGAAAAGCTGGAGCGCTTCATGCGTTTTGTGGAAGAAAATGCGAAGAGCACACGCATGGAAAAGCAGGCCTTGGCGTGGTTGATCAAGAAAAACACCTCGGTGACGGGAAAATGGATTGCGGAACGCACAGGGATGGGGCATCCTTCGACGGCTTCCCTGGCGATCAACCGCTTCGCCCGGGACAACAGCCGGGCCGCCACCCTCATCCGCAAGAAACTCCTTGGAGCGTTGATCGTGACATGAAAAACACTAAATATCGCGGGCCCCTTCCTCGGTGATAAATTCCCCCAGTCTTTTGATATGAAAAATATTTTACTTACATTTATAACATTAACTTTTGTTGCATGTGGGAATGACCCAGGTCTACACAATCATGCGCCTGATAATAATGACCTGAAGTTAAACATCTCTCATGTTCAAGGAAGTTTGATTAAGGTAACGATTGAGAACAAAGCATATAATATTATTAGACTTCCGGAAGCCACTAATGAACTTTTTAATAAATACGGCGGTTGGTATGGATACAGAATAAACATTACAGATGTAAATGATCCTGAACGATATTTTATATTTTTTCCAAAACGCTACGAAAGATTGACTCAAAACAATATAATTGAGCTAGGTTCATTGGATAGTTATTCTTTTACTTTGGATTGTGGAGAAATGCTTTATGATGCAGTTGTGGATGATGCTTCAAATGCTAAACAATTTGAGCGTGAATATTTCAAGAATGCTGTTGGAAAATTCGAGGTTGTTTTTACGCTTGAAATTAGGGATACTTCAATTCCCTCAAGGTTTCAATCAGATTTATGGAATGGAAGTGCTTCGCAAAAAATAATATTGGATAAAACTAAATAGAGCCAGTCCCGGGAACCAGACCTCAGTTTAAGAGGGAGTTTCGGCGCTCCTTTACCCAGCCCCGGCCTGGCTACGAGGATGGCAAACAGCTCCGCGATTTCTTCTTCGTACGCGACGCGGTCGACCTCACGCTCTGGCTTGCCGGCGCATCTGCGCGAAAAATACCAATACTTCACACAGGCCGAAATGGGCAAAATTCGGGAGGCGGGCTACACGCACTCCTTCACGCGCCTAGAAGACGGCGTGCGCGAAACCGTCCAGCACCTGATGGCTCAGGCGGGCTGATGGTTGTAGCCCCAACGGGGCGTGGCAACCCAGCCAGGGGTGCAACCCCTGGAAGGCATAAACAAAAGACGATCAGCGGTCTGAAGGACCGCAGCAATTCGCGGTGCACATGCCGACGTGCTCGGCACAACGGGTATGCGGCGGTCCTACAGACCGCATCCTTATTCCGCCATGCGTTCCAGGGGTTGCACCCCTGGCTGGGTTGCGGACGCACCGATGGTGCTGAAAACCTGGTCTGGTGATATTGCAACGGGTACAATATAAGAGTGATGAACACTCCAACGAAGTCCGTGAGAAAGAAGCGCAGAGGGTTGATGTCGGAGGTCACGCCGCGCTGTAGCCGCGTCCGAGGTCCTGCACGCGCTGGGCCTGGCGGCGGCGAATTTGTTCCAGCGTCAGTTTCGGAATCAGGAATTCCGGGTCGGCGTCGGTGGAGCCCTTGCAGTGCTGGATGATGATTTCGTAGAGGAACTTGAAGGCGTCGCGGGGCTGTTTCATCTGGTCGAGGGCATCGACGAGGTCCTGCACGGAGACTTTTTCCTCGAAGAAATCCTTGAGGGTTGTGGGAGTGCCTTCGCCGTCGAACACACCGACCACGCGGTGGTTGCAAATATCGTAGAGGTTGACGCCGGTCCATTCGAGGCGCTCGATGAGGTTGCCCTTGTCGAGGCGCGCACGGCGGAAGAAGTCACCATCTTCGCGTTTCAGCTCGTAGCCGAGTTCGATGGGCAGCAGCATTTTGATGCCGAGGCCGTCCTGCTGGAGGATTTTATGCGTGAAGAGGGGCCAGATCAGGTTGCGCATCTTTTTGGCGTCGCCGTTGACGTGGCTGGGTTCGTCGACGCGGTCCACCAACACGGTCATGCTCACAAATCCGAGGCCCTTGATGAGGCGGAGCAGGCGTCCGAGCAGTTCGTAGCGGCAGTCCTGATCGCCGGGAGTCGGCAGCGGCAGGGCGTCCAATTCGGAGGCGCGCAGGGAGCCCAGTTGGCGGAAAAGCATGGAGCTGGGGTGATCCACCACCTTGATTTCGCTCTGAATCAGTTTGCGGCGCTTGATGTTTTTCAGGAATTGACCGAGGCCCAGCCAGCTTCCCAGAAACGTCACAAGACCGCCGATGGCTGCCGTCAGGAAGGTCCAGGGCAACGCGGCCTGGGTGACGAAAAAGTCGACCAGGCTCAGGATCACCAGAACGATACCGCCGCCGAACGCGTACATGGCGTGAATGGGGGTGACGTTTTGGGACACCTTGAGGGCGCGGGACAGTTTGCGCCAGCGTTCGGTGCGCGTGCTGAGGCTTGGTTGGTCGAAGAGAACGGTCAGATACGCGAGGTCGAGGCGGTGCTGGCGGGGAAGTTTGCGCAGGGTTTTGCCCAGTTCGCGGGCGACCTTGGAGGAGGCGGGTCGGCTGGCGGCATCGACGATTTCCGTCACCACCAGGGAAATAATTTTGTCGATGTGGTCTTCGAGGCGGATGCGTTTGAAGTTTTCGGCATTGACGGCACCCGCCGCGCCGATGGTGCGGTCCACCATGTGGTTCCATTCGTCGTAGCGGACAATCCAGGTCTTTTTCGCCGGATTTTGTTCGTTGTATTCCTTGAGCCGCTGTTCCATGAGCAGGCGGAGGGCGGTTTTGCCACTGCCTTTTTCCCCGAAGACCACGGAGGTGCTGGGGCGCTCGGGACGTCCGAAGATTTTCTCGAACTCCGGATGGGCGACGCCCTCGCGCATGATATTCTGGTAGATATGGTCATCCCGGGCCTCTTCGGCCACGAAGGGGTTTTCGCGCAGGTGCCAATGGGACAGAAACGTTTCAATTTTCATGGATGATTGTCTTTACTCAAGGAAAGCGGGATGGGAAAGCCCAAACCCGCATAAAGTGTGGGGGCAAAACGGGGGAAGTCAACCGGGGGAGGCTGCTGTGATGTTCGCGTCGAGAAAGAGGACAGCGGAGCTGCCGTAGCTTTCGCGGCGGAGCAGGGACCAGCCGGGCGGCGGGTCGGCGCGGAAACGGCCGCTGCATTCCAGCACAAGAAGTCCTTCGGGAGAGATGCGGGGCCGGGAGGAGATGGCCTGCAGCAGGGCCGCGAAGTGTTCCGGGGTTTGGAGCGTTTCGTAGGGCGGGTCCGCGAAAACGATATCAAAGGGCGGGAGCTCGGTTTTGCGCAGCCAGGAGAGCACGTCGGCGGCATGAACGCGGAACATGCAGGAGACACCGGCGGGAGGCAGACGGGCGGCGTTTTTGCGGATGAGGGCGGCGGTGGGCGCGTGTTGTTCGACCCAGTGGACCTCCTCGGCGCCGCGGCTGGCGGCTTCGAGGCCGAGCGAGCCGGAACCGGCGAAGAGATCGAGCACGCGGGCACCGGGAAGGAGGTCGCGGAGGATGGCGAACACGCTTTCGCGCATGCGGTCGGTGCTCGGCCGCGTCCGATCCCCGGTTGGGGTTTCAATGGGGAGGCCACGTCCGATTCCGCCCGTGATTTTCATATCAGTCGCGGAAACGGTATTTGAGGATGCACCAAATGGCGCGGAAACCGTCTTTCCAGGTGATTTTTTTACCTTCTTCGTAACGGCGGCCGTAGTAGCTGATGGGCACTTCGTAGATCACGGCGCCGCTGCGCGCGACTTTGGCGGTGATTTCCACTTCAAAGCCAAAACGTTTTTCGTGGAGCGTGATCTTTTGCAGCACTTCGCGCCGGAAGACTTTGTAGCAGACCTCCATGTCCGTGAGGTTGATGTTGGTCATCATGTTGGAGAGGGCGGTCAGAAAGCGGTTGCCCAGATAATGCCAGTAGTACACGACGCGGTGGGCGCCGCCGCCGAGGAAACGGGAGCCGAAGACAACGTCGGCGCGTCCGCTGAGAATGGGTCGGAGGAGGGCGGGGTAGTCGAGCGGGTCGTATTCGAGATCCGCGTCCTGGATGAGGACGATATCGCCGGTGGCGCGGGCGAACCCCGTGTGCAGGGCGGCCCCTTTGCCCTGGTTTACGTCGTGCAGAACGGGAAACACGTCGGGATACTGCGCGGCGAGCTGGGGCAGGAGGTCGCGGGTGCCGTCGCTGGATCCGTCGTCCACAAGAATGATTTCGCGGTCCAGGCCGGTTTCCGAGGCGCGGACGGCCTCGATGATTTTGGGGAGGGTGTTGACCTCATTGTACACGGGGATGACGATGGAAAGCTTCATGCGGGGATCATCCATACCCAGTTGTCATCGGAATTTCCACCTCAAAGCAGTGTGCGAGCGGAAGCTCAGGCGATGCGGCGCTGGTCGGCGGCGAGTTCCATTGCGGCGAGACGGGTGGCGACCATGGTTTTGCCGATGCGGAGCTGTTTTTTGGCTTCGGGATTCATGGGGACTTCATACATGATGTCGAGCATGACCCGTTCGAGAATGGCGCGAAGGCCGCGGGCACCGGTGCCGCGTTTCCAGGCAACGCGGGCGATTTCGGCGAGCGCGCCGTCGGAGAAACTCAGGTCCACGCCGTCCATGGCGAGCAGTTTGGCGAACTGCTTGACCATGGCGCTTTTCGGCTGGGTGAGAATGTGGATCAGGTCCTGCTCGGTGAGTTCTTCGAGGACGGCGACCACGGGCAGACGGCCCACAAACTCGGGGATCATGCCGTATTTGACGAGGTCGTGCGGTTCGATGACGGTTTCGCCGGAGAGACCGGCCGCGCCGGGCAGCTGCGGGTTTGCGTAGCCCATGACGCCTTTGCCACGGCGGCGTTTGACCACTTCGTCGAGGCCCACAAACGCGCCACCGCAGACAAAAAGAATGTTCTCGGTGTTGAGTTTGATGTATTCCTGCTGCGGATGTTTGCGTCCGCCCTGCGGGGGAACGTTGGCGATGGTGCCTTCGAGAATCTTGAGCAGCGCCTGCTGCACGCCTTCGCCGGAGACATCGCGGGTGATGGACACGTTTTCGGTCTTGCGCCCGATTTTGTCGATCTCGTCGATGTAAATGATGCCGCGTTCGGCTTTTTCGACGTTGTAGTCGGCGGCCTGCAGGAGGCGGAGGAGGATGTTTTCGACGTCTTCGCCCACGTAGCCGGCCTCGGTGAGGTTGGTGGCGTCGGCAATGCTGAAGGGCACGTCGAGGAACTTGGCGAGGGTCTTGGCGAGGTAGGTTTTGCCGCTGCCGGTGGGGCCGATCATGAGAATATTGCTTTTCTCGATGGTCACGTCCTTGTGCGGATCTTCGTTGGGCAGGGCTCGTTTTTCGTTGTCGCGAATGCGTTTGTAGTGGTTGTGGACGGCGACGGCGAGGACTTTTTTGGCATGGGACTGGCCGATCACGTGTTCATCGAGCATGGCCACCAGTTCGTGGGGCTTGGGCACCTTCATGCGGAAGGGCGTGCGGGTGGATTTGGCGGTTTCGCGCTCCATGAGCGAGTTGCAGAGTTCCACGCACTGGTCGCAGATCTGCACGCCGGGACCCGCGATGAGGCGGGTCACCTCGCGCTGGGATTTTCCACAAAAGGAACAACGGGCTTCTTCGGTTTTCGCGGACATGGGGGGGGGCTCAGAGGGGTTTGGTGACGACGTGGTCAACCAGTCCGTAGGCCTTGGCCTGTTCGGAGGAGAGGAAGTTGTCGCGCTCGGTGTCGCGGGTGACTTCGTCCACGTCGCGGCCGCAGTGTTCGGCCATGAGTTCGTTGAGGCGGCGCTTGAGGCGGAGGATTTCCTGGGCGTGGATGTCGATGTCGGTCGCCTGTCCCTGGAAGCCGCCCCAGGGCTGGTGGATCATGATGCGGGCGTTGGGCAGGGCGAAGCGTTTTCCCTTGGTGCCGGCGGAGAGCAAAAAGGCCCCCATGCTGGCGGCCTGGCCGACACAGTAGGTGGCGATGTCGCACTTGAGGAACTTCATCGTGTCGTAAATGCCGAGCCCGGAAGTGACGGAACCGCCCGGAGAATTGATGTAGAGGCTGATGTCCTTGGCGGGATCTTCGCTCTGCAGGAACAGCATCTGGGCGATGATCAGGTTCGCCACGACGTCGTTGACTTCCGTGCCCAGGAACACGATGCGGTCCTTGAGCAGGCGGGAATAAATGTCGTAGGACCGTTCGCCGCGGCCGGTTTGTTCGATGACGTAGGGGACGGGGATGTAGTTATGTTCGTTCATATGGGGTGGATTCAAGCGGAAATCGTGGCGTTATCCAGCAAATACTGGAGGGTTTTGCGGATTTGAACGTCGACTGCCATGTCGCTGCGCAGTTCGGGACTGTCTTTCATGCGCTTTTCGAGTTCGCCCGGCTTCATGCCGTAGGTGTAGGACATCATGCGGATTTCGCGTTGCAATTCGGCATCGCTGACCTTGATGTTCTCTTTCTGCGCGATCGTCTGGAGAATGAGGCGGAGTTTCACCGAGTTGCGGGCAATGTCATTGGCTGACCGGAGAATTTCGTCTTTCTGCGCGAGAATCTGTTCTTCCTTGAGGCCGCCGCGGGACATCTCGTCGGCAATCCGGCGAACCTGGCGGGAGGAGGCCTCGGCCACCATGCTTTCCGGCATTTCAAAAGTGCAGGTGTCCATCAGGAATTTTTCGATGTCGCGGCGGAGGTGATCCTGCTGCTCGCGGTCTTTTTCGGAGGAGATCACATTGCGGATTTCTTCCCGCAGTTTTTCGACGCTTTCAACACCGAGCTGGGTGCAGAAGGCTTCGTCGATTTCCGGCAGGATTTTGCCGCGGAGGGCCTTGAGGGTCGCCTGATAGGAGACGGTTTTGCCGCGAAGCGCATCCAGCGCGAAGGTTTCGTTGAAGGAAACGTCGATCGAGCGGGTTTCCCCGATGGCCATGCCGGCCAGGCCTTCGCCCAGCTCGGGAAGGAAGGCCTCCCCGCTGGCCTGCATCCAGAAATCCTTCATCTGTCCCAGGCCACGGGCCTCGGGAACTGCTTCTTCGAGGGCCACGCCATCGAGCGTTCCCAACAAGTCAACCTGTGCCATGTCGCCGCGCGCCACGCCGCGGTCACTCAGGTCTTCGAAGCGGGCGTGCTGGCTGCGGAGTTCTTCGATGCGGCCGTCCACATCGGCGTCCGCAAGGTCAATCGCCTTTTTGGTGAGCGCAATGCCCTTGTATTCCGGCAGGCTGATCTCGGGCCGAACATCGACGGTGATGGAGTAGGTCATGGGCTCGCCCAGGCCAATTTTCACATCGTCGCTCATGTCAATGATTTGCACGACGTCGAGTTTGTGCTCGGTCACCGCGTCGCGGTAGGTCTGGGGCAGCAAGTGGTCGCGCAGGCGCTGAAGAATGTCCTTGTTGAACTTGGCTTTCACCATGGCTTTGGGGGCTTTTCCGGGGCGGAAACCAGGAATGGAGGCGTTCTTGACGTACATGGCAAGAGCCTCGTTGTATTCCTTGTCGATGGTCTCGGCGGGGACGTCGACGGTCAGTTTGCGGCGGCAAGGGGAAATTTCTTCAATCTGAACGCTCATCTAGTTTCTCACTGGGGTTGGGGAAAGAAAGGGGCGGACTCTGTACGCCACAACCCCGCAAAGGTCAATGGTTTTATGGTGAAAAACGGCGTCAGGACCTGGAGAGCAGCAGTCCGGGCGGCAGGGATTCGCCAAAGAGGCGGGCCCGGTCGACCTCCTCCACGGGAATGACCTCCCGCAATACCCGCAGATCCTCCTCCGGGATTCCTTGTTGGGTCAGGTGGGCGCAGAGTCGCTCGCGGAGGGTTTCGGGCACGTCGAATCCGATGATTCCGGTAAGGCGTGCGGCGCGCAGGGGGAGATGCCGGAGTTCCGGTAGGCTCCAGTCCAGGCCGGGTCTGTCCAGGAGGTCGGTCAAGCTGCTTTCGGCAACGCTGGCGGGCAGGACATCTTCGGGTCCGCCGCCGAAGGGAACACGTGAGAGCACGCGTCCGTAGGCCCAGGCGATGGCGGCGGCTTCGTCGCGGGCGGCCTTGGGCAGGCGCTGGGTCCAGCTGTGCAGCCAAAGGCGTTTCTGGGCGGGGTCGATGCGTTCGAGGGCCGCAGCCAGACGGATCAGCTCGCCAGGATTGGCCCCGGGTTGCGAGAGGGGTTCCAACCAGCTTTCAGCCAGAAGGCGCTGGCGTTCGGCGTCGAGTCCCCCGGCCACCCGCCGCCAGAGAATCCACACCTGGGTGCGGTTCCGGGCTTCGCGCGGGAAGGCGAGACCGAGTTCGTGCAAACGCCAGAGGTCGTTGATGCGCGCGGGGTCGAGGGCGACGCC
>CAZCFM010000070.1:8559-19847 GCA_964497855.1 uncultured Verrucomicrobiota bacterium
AGGCGGACTTTCAGCAGCCCCACATCGGTCAGGCAGGCTTCGACCGTGACCTCGACGAGGTTGTTGGCCGGACGCGGCGTTTTGGGCGGGAGTTCGATCAGGGACTGCAAGGGGGGAAGGACGTGCAGGTCGTCCCCGTCGGCTGTCAGGAGGTCGCCCGTGCGGTCCTGGGGACGTCGCGGACTGGAGGCGGCCCCAAAACGAACAGGGGTGTTGACCAGAACCTTCAAGGGATGCGCATCGCTCCGTTGAACCTGGCCCGGGGCGGTGCCTTGTGGCAAAATGCAGAGATAGTGCGTGTCCCGCGTTTTGCGTTCCGTCACTTCGAGATACACGGCCTGCGCCGACCCGGCTTCCATCAGGCCCCGGCCTTGTTTCCGACGCGCCGCGTAGACGGCGGCTCCCCGGGCAACCGCCAGATCGGGTTCTGGGTTGTCGAGTACCTGGGGCGTGGATTCGGGATTCCAAGCCGCGAGTTGGGCGCAGAGGCGCTCGCGCAGCAGGGGCGTGGCCAGCGTTCCGCCGTTGCAGAGCAGAAAATCGACGGGCGGCTGTCCGTCCAGAAACGCGGCCAGATGGCGGGTGACTGCGCTGTCGGCGGCGTAGGGAAGCCCCAGTTCGCGCAGGCCCGCGCGAGCTTTGCGGGGCCGATCCGAGGACGCAACCTCGGGGAAGAAACCTTCGAGAAGTTCGGAGCGCAGTCGGGGCGCATCCACCGGGACGCTGCGGGTGCCGGCGAAAAGTCCAGCGCCCGAGGCGGGCAAGAGGAGTTCGGCGGGAACGGGGATGCCGGGCGTGAGCAGGGCTTCCTTCAGGCGGCGGCTTTCCGCCAGGAGAAAGCCCAGCTGACGGGCTGTGAGCGCGGGGGCGTCGGTTTCCAGGGCTTGTCGGAAACTTTCGGCGAGGCGGCGGTCGAGATTGTCGCCGCCGAGGAGCAGGTGTTCGCCGACGGCGCGGCGTCGGATGCGGGGCGGGGTGCCGGGCTCGATGTCGAAGAGGGAAAAGTCGGTGGTGCCGCCCCCGATGTCGATGACGAGGAGGGTGGAGGGGCGGTCCACGGCGAGGGAAGGGGATTCTTCGAGCCAGCGGTAGAAGGCGGCCTGGGGTTCCTCCATGAGGTGCGTGTCGGCGGGCAGACCGGCGAGGAGGGCGGCTTCGAGGGTGAGTTGCAGCGCGGCGGCGTCGAAGGAAGCGGGAACGGTGAGGGCGAGGGCCTGCTCGGCGAGGGGCAGACCGTGGGCGGCTTCCCAGGCCTCGCGGAGATGTCGGAGGAGGCGGGCGGAGGCTTCGACGGGGGAGAGGCGGAGGTCGGGGGGCAGATCGGAGGATTGCCAGGGAAGGAGGCGGGCTTCGCGGTCGACGGCGGGGTGGCAGAGCCAGGATTTGGCCGAGTGCAGGACGCGTCCGGGCTGGGTGAAGGACATGTCGCGGGCCCAGAGGCCGGGCACCCAGTCGCCGCCGTCGGGTGGGAGATAAAGGCAGGAGGGAAGGGTGGGGGAGGCGCTGCGGCGGGCGGCGTCGGAGGCCTGGGGAATGTCGAAGACCCGCGACACGGCGTCCGGGAGGTTCAAATCCAGCGACGCCAGCGCACAATTGCTGGTGCCCAAATCGATTCCAACAGCATAACGTGGCGGGACCATGGACATCACAGGGCACAGAGGAAAACGTTCAGCGGAAAACGGAGGAAACGGCGGCGGAGATTCATGCAGGTTTCCTAGAAGATCGACATGCGAATGCAACAGGAAAGCTGCGCTCATCAAGGCCGACACGTCTGATCACATCGTGGCGAAGGTCATGAACTCGGTGGTGCACACGGGTGTGAAGTCGGCCGGGTGACTGAACAGGATGACCCATTTGCCTCGAAAATCATCGGGAAAGGTGATGGGGCCCTGAGTGGTCTGCGCCGAAAAGGCGGGCGCGGGTTCGCCGATCAATGGAATGCGCGGGCTGCTTTCCAATTCGGGGCTGGGACAGGAGGAATAAATTTGCATGGGGGATCTGCTGGGATGTGTTTGAGGTGGATGGAGGCAACTGCGGGTCAATTTTCTTCGCAGTGTAGACCTTGAGGCGAAGCCCCGCCATGGGGTGTTACCCGGCGCCGGGCACACCGTGCAGACTTCTCCTCTCTTCCCGCATTGACAAATGCGCTGATTTCCTGAAAATGAGTGCAGCCTTATCACCCCATCCCCTGGAGAAACAGACATGAAGACCCTGCGCGCCCTTTGCCTTTCCCTGATCTGCCTGTCCGCCTTTGCCCTGCGTGCCCAGCACCTGATCACGGACGGCCCCAAAGGCGAAAACATCCGCCTGGCCTGGCTCTACGACCACGACGGCGGCGGCACGGATGGCGACAGCCTCGGTGGCTTCGAGGCCGGCTACGGCTCCGTCATTTACCCCCTCCAGCAGCTGCTGGTCTCCTATAGCCACATGAGCGTCAGCGGCTACGAGTACAACGCCTTTATGCTCTCGATTGAACAGTATTTCCCCCTCAGCGAAACCGTCGTCCCCTACGGCATCGCCGGTTTCGGCTTTGGATGGACGGACCTTAAGGACGGCGACGGATCCGGCGATCAGCAGGGCCTCGTCGGCAAAATCGGCGCGGGCCTCATGGTCAAGGTCTGCAGCGTTGCCTCTGTGTATGCCGAAGTGAGTTATCTGCTCAGCAACAAAGACCTCTGGCAGGACGAAGGCGATATGGACGCGCAGAACCTGCTCGGCGCCCTCGGCGTCCGGTTCATGTTCTGATCCGCGCGCTCAGGTGGGCATCCAGCCCAGACCGATGTAGGTGACGCGCAGGTCCGTTTTCCTCGCCGGAATGCGGACCTCTTCGATGACAAGAGCCTCGCGCGCGTAGGTCGTTTCAAGCGCCGTCATCTCCTCGGAGAAACGCGTTTCGAGCGTGGCGTATTCCTCCTGGAGCGCCGCGTATTCGTCCTCGGCCCGCTGGATATCCTCCTTGCTCTTGCCCAGGCGCCCGGCGGAATTCAACACCGATCCGGCCCG
Organism: uncultured Verrucomicrobiota bacterium; assembly: GCA_964497855.1. Lineage (GTDB taxonomy): Bacteria > Verrucomicrobiota > Kiritimatiellia > SS1-B-03-39 > UBA6053 > CAYLNG01. The sequence goes on from CAZCFM010000070.1 coordinate 11,563, forward strand.
GCGCACATTCGTGGCGCTGACGGCTTTGCGCCCGAGCAGCGCCCCCAGCAGCGAACTCCCGAAATTGACCGCACTGCTCATCTTGCGTTCCTTGTGGACCGCCTCCCTTCTCTCCAGCGTATCCTCTGAGCGACGAATCCGGTTGCGCAGCGTCGTAAAGCGGCTTTCGTAGCGGTTTTTCAGCGCCTGGACCTCCGCATCCCGCTCCTCGCGGAAGGCGAGATCGGCGCGCGTGCGGAAGGCCGACACACTCTCGCCCACCTCGCTTTGCAGCTTGAGCGCCGGACAGCGTTGCAGCACCAAGGGGCATTGTTCAAACAACACTTGTTTCGCCTCCCGCTCCCAGAGTCCGTAGGATTTGGGCACCGTGGCGGCGGCGGGCAGGGGATCGCAGGGCACCCCGGCCAGCGGCGACTCCGAAAGCGCCGTTTCATCGGCCTGTTTTTCAAGTTCTTCCCAGCGCAGGGCCTTGGGACTCTCCTCCATCGGCACGGAAAACAGAGGCTCCTCCCACAGATCAATCGCCCCGGCCGCCCGCACGTAGTGGAGCTTGGCCTTGAACAGCAGACAGGGGGCGTATCCGCGCAGGGGACCCGGACGCGTCGGCGACAGCCAGGCCACCGGCACGCCCGGCGGCGGGGCGAGGCTTCCGGCGGAGGCCGGCACTGGCACTGGCGCGGGATTGGGTGTGGGCGCTGGCGCAGCCACGGGCGCAGGCGGTGTTTCCGACGGCGTCAGTTTGCGGATCTGATCGCGGGTCAGCGGTCCGCGCAGGTAGGACATCACCCAGCGCGTTTCAAAGAGCACCGGACCCTTGTCGTGAACGTTGTGCAGCAGGAAACGGCGGTTGCCGAGGGCCGAGAGGGTTTTTTCAATGGCGGCGCGGTCAAAGGCGTGCCCGGCGGAGGCACCTTCGAGGCCATCGAGCACGCGCAGTTTGTCGCGTTCGGTCTGGAGGCGTCCGATGAACCAGGTGCCGGTGTTGGCGAGGCCCTTGTAATCGAGGTCAACGGGGTTCTGGGTGGCCAGGACGCAGCCCAGTCCGTAGGCGCGGGCCTGTTTCAGCAGAGTGAGCATGGGCTTTTTGCTGGGGGGATTGGCGGAGGGCGGGAAGTAGCCGAAAATCTCGTCCATGTAGAAGAGCGCGCGCAGGCTGGAGGTGCCGGGCTGGGCGCGCATCCACGCCACGATTTCATTCAGGAGCAGCGTCACGAAAAACATGCGCTCGTTTTCGCCGAGGTGGGCGATGGAGAGCACGGAGACGCGCGGTTTCCCGTCGGGCGCGTGCAGCAGCGACGCGACATCGAGCGGGTCGCCCTGCATCCAGACCTGGAAGCCGGGCGACGCGAGCAGGTTGTTGAGGCGCAGGACGAGGGCCATGCGGTCCTTGGCCGGATAGAAGGTGTCGAGATCGAGGAAACCGACGCGGGCGAAGGGCGGGGATTGCAATGCTCCGAGCAGGCCGGGGAGGTCGAGCGATTCGCCTCTTTCCCAGGCGTGGCGGAGGATGTTGGCGAGCAGGATGTGTTCGCGGCTTTGCAGGGGGTCGGCCACAATGCCCAGGAGGGCGAGCAGTCCGGACACGGAGGCGTCCACGCGTTCGGCGAGCAGTTCCGGATCGGCGCGAAGGTTTTCCGGCGGAGCCTGGAAGGAGCGGAGGAGGCTCAGGGGACGGCCCGCGGAGCTGCCGGGGCTGTAGATGCGGAAATCGCATTGGGCTTGCAGGCGGCGGATGCGGTCGCCGTCCTGGTCCCAGGCGGCGAGGCCCTTCTGCCAGGTGGCTGCGGTGGCGGCGGCAAAGGTGGCCACATCCTGGCCCTTGCGCGCGGCTTCGGCTGGCTCCACCCAGGGCTCGAAATCCTGCGCCCGCATGTCCGGGAATTGCAGCAGCAGATTGCCCAGGTCGCCCTTGGGGTCCACGGCAATGACCGGAATGCCATCCATCGCGGCCTCTTCGATCAGCGCCAGACAGAGTCCTGTTTTGCCGCTGCCGGTCATGCCCACGCACACCGCATGGGTCGTCAGATCCTTGGAATCGTACAACAACGGCGCCGCGGCGGTGGATCCGCCAAGGGATTCCAGTTCGCGGCCGAGATAAAACACACCCAGTTTTTCGTAGTCGTGCATGTCCACAGCCTACGAAGACCCGCCGGGGGAGTAAAGCCAGAATGCGCGCCTGTGGGCGAAAAGGGCTGACCTGCGGAGGTCAGGTGTTCTGATCTTGCCCCTTGCTGCGATTGGCGGCCCAGGAGCTTTGACGGGCGAGTCCGTGCAGGATTTTGACGTCGTTGGCCGTCAGCTCTCCGCGCGAAAAAATCCGCCGCAGGCCCAACATCATGTGGTCGAGTTTTTCGTCGGGACAGAAGGACACATCAATCAGGGTCTGCCGCCAGGTGTCGAACATGCGCTCGCGGTACGCGTGGTCGGCGGGAGGGGATTTTTCGACGGGCATTTCAAATTCACCCGAGGCGAGGTACAGCTCGTAACACAGCACCATCACGGCCTGCGCGAGGTTGAGGCTGGGGTAGTCGGGATGGCTGGGGATGCGGATCATGTGCGTGGCCATGCGCAGTTCGTCGAGGCCGAGTCCCTTGTCCTCCGTGCCGAAGACCAGGGCCACGGGCGAACGGGCGGCGATCTCCAGCAGGCTGGGACACAGATCGCGCGGGCTGCGGGCCTGGTCCCGGTAAAATCCCTCCACACCCGTGGTCATCGCCACCGCTCCGCAATCGGCCACGGCCTCTTCCAGGGTCGCGTACTCCTTGCGCTCCTCGTAGATGTGCAGCGTGCGCACGGCCATTTTGCGCAGCTCCACTTTGTCCATCGACGGCGAGGGGGACACCAGCACCAGCCTGGACAGTCCGGCGTTGCGCATGGCCCGGCAAATGGAGCCCACGTTTCCGCCGAAGAGCGGTTTGACACAGACGATGCGGATGTTGTCCAGGGGAGAGTTCATGGCGAAAGCCCTTATCCGGACGATCGCCGTTTATCGAACCCAAAAGCCCGGAACGGGGCTTATTTCGCGCTGTTGCTGAAGCTGTAGGTTCCGTCGGGGCTCATCCGCCCTTCGAAGCGGGCGTTGTTGGACTGTAGCAGCATCCGGCCTTCCTTGAAGCCGAGATAGACGGGTCCGGCCTCCGGGGTGGCGGGGTTGCGGTACTGGGCGAAATGTTCGCGCCAGTCATGCGTCTTGCCATTGCGCTGCACCACGGGAAAACCTGCCAGCACTTGTTCCATCGTTCCGGGGGCCATGGCCCCGGGCAACGAACCCTTGTAGGCCAGTCCAACCGATGAGCCGTCCACCCCGCTGTAGGTCCAGACGCCCGGACCCGCCGGGATGAGTTTGCTCTTGGCCAGCACCGACTGCACAAACTGCTCGAAGGTTCCGTGGCTCTGCGCCTCGCCCACTTCCATCGCAAAACCCGCGTGGGCCCCGCCCGTGCCTTTGCCAACCAGGATGTCGCCGGCCGGAGCAAAGGTCGCACTCGCTTTTTCGTCGCGCCCCTTCCACTCCATGCCGATCGGCGTGAGTGCGATCCAGGTCTTCTCGTGGCGCAGGAACTGGATGCCGCGTTCGTTCTGCACAATCGATCCCGGAGCGCACAAAATATAGAAATCCGCGTCGCCTTTGTTGACCACATAGATCGCGAGGTTGCGGTAGTGGGCAACGTTGGCCGCGCCGGCGGAGGTCGTTCCGAAGGTCGAACGGGTCACGGTTTTCCCTTCATTCATCGACTTTTGTTCCTTGGACAGACTGTGTCCGAGAATAAAATAGTCCACACCGCGCGCCGCGTTTTCCGTGATCATGCGGAAGCCGGACACATCGCCGCCGTTGCCGTTGACGAGTGTGCCGAAGCGAAACGTGTGGCCGAAAAAAAGCGTCTCGAAAAATTCAGGACGGTCGCGACCGGTCACTCCGTTTTCGACTTTCCAGTTTTCGTAGGTCGGGTGGCTGATCAGCAGTTCCGCAGGCAGGGCAATCTGGTTGCGAGCGATCTGGACGGCGGCGTAGGGCGGGCGGTAGGCGCTGGTGATGTGGTGGACATCGTCGCGGTCGCCCTCGCACTTCAGGCCCAAATCGTCGAAATACAAATGCCCTGCCAACAGCGCGTTTCCACTGAGGGCCATGATGTTGCCGTAGTCGCGTTTCACGGCACCCGTCCAGCCGCCGCGCCAGTATTTGACAGCCATGCTCATGCTAATCCAGTCAAGCATTCCCTTGGCGTGCATCTTCACCTGCGGGTCCTTGGCGAAGTCGTAGAGATTGACGTAGGCCGACATGGTGTGCGAAAGATAGTTTTCGCTGTCCCATTCACCGATGCCGTTCATGTACATCGTGACGCCGTAATCGCGGATGCGATCCCAGGTGGCCTTGCGCGTGGCCTCGTTGCCCGCCGCCTCGGCGAAGAGGTAGGTTGCGACGGTGGTCATGGCGTAGAGGTTGTCCGTGCGGCGTCCGTCGACCTGGCGGTTGCCAAAACGCTCGGGGGTCCAGCCCTCGAGTTTCGGATTGTATTTCAGATAAAACGGATGCGGGGTTTCGCGCGGATCGGTTTTTGTCCATTTGGCGAACGCGGTCTCGAAGCGCTTGCGGTAGTCGGCGGGCAGTTTCTGGCCAAAGTGGAAATACTTGCGGACGGCACCTTTGAGGGTGAAGCCGTACCAAAAATCGAAGCCGTCGGTGTAGGCGTGGTGCTCCGGGGGGTCGAAACGCTGGGGCTGGGTCAGGGCCGCAACGCCCTCCGCATCCTTGCCGGCGAGGATCTGGAACATCGCGCGGGGATAGAGGTCCTTCTCGCGCTCGTTCACGGTGCTGCCACTGTTTTTTTGGGGTCCCCAGAGTTCGATCAGGTGCGCGGCTTTTTCCATGAACCGGGCCTCTTCCGCTGCGGGCCATGGATTGAGGAATTTTGCCTCCGTGGCAATCGGAACGGGATACCGTTTGTTGTTTTCCACGCGGACGAGATCCTGCGCAAAGAGCAGGGGCGCGAGGAAAGAAGCACACAAAAGGGCAGTGGGAATACGGGACGTCATGGGGTTGGCTCCATTCTGATGTTTCCGAAGGTCGGAACTCCACTCAAGCACGCTTTCCGAGATTCGGAAAGCGCAAAATCCATAGATCTATGGATTTTTGACCACATCCCATCGCAAACCCGGAACGCAAAGGGCGAGCCAGAAGAGGTTTTCGGCCACGGAGCTCCAGGTCATGGGGGCGTTGGAGGTCGTGCAGCCGCAGGAAATGTCGAGACCTCGTTGCAGGGCGGAAATTTTGGCGACCGTGAACACGAGCAGCAGCAGCGTCGTCCAGATCCAGGCGGCGGGGCGGAGCAGCGGACTCAGCAGAAGCGCGAACGCGCACCAGATTTCCATCCAGGGCAAGATGAAGGCCACTCCCGGAATCCAGGCGTCTGGCAGGAGGCGGTATCCCGCGATGGCCTGGGCGAAAGCCGCAGGGTCCAGAACCTTCACGACGCCCGAATACAGGAAGAGTCCGGCCAGAAGCAGCCGCGGCAGCCAGATCCATCGTCTCATGGCGCACTCCAGTCTTCCCAGCCGCCCACGTAGATCGTCGCGTCCGCGAATCCGGTTTCGCGGAGACGGCGGGCCAGGTGCAATGCGTCGTCGCAGCGTGGGCCGGAGCAATAGAGCAGCATCGGCATGCCGGAGGCGATCACGGGCAGCAGCTCTGGAAAGGTGGCCTCGAAATCGCGCAGGGGCAGGGATTGCGCGCCTGGCAGATGCCCCGCCGCGTAGTCGCGGAGGTCCCGCGCGTCTAGCAGCAGGTGTTGTCCGGCCTGCAGCAGCTTGTCGAGTTCGGGACGGGCGACCCAGCGGAAGCCTTCGTTCTCGATCTCCGCGCGCAGCGCCGCGGCGGGATCGGCGGAGACGAGGGCCGGCGGGGAAAGGCGTCGTTGCAGGAGTCCCGAGACCAGGGCGGCGGAGGGGAGCAGCAGGAGGCCAAACAGAATGGAAAGTCTGGAGAAGTTCATCGCTTGCGGAAGGAGAGTTGTGGGGTAGGGTAGGGGACACCCATTTCCTGGAGAACCTTATGCCCGTTGTTGAAGGAAAACAAGCCCCCCCGTTCACTCTTGCCGATGCGAAAGGCAAGCCCCACGCCCTCGCCGACTACCGCGGCAAACACGTCCTGCTCTATTTCTACCCCAAGGACGACACGCCCGGCTGCACCAAGGAGGCCTGCGGCTTCCGCGACCTACACGCCGATTTCAGCGGCAAAAACGTGGTTGTTCTCGGCGTCAGCCCCGATGGCTCCGACGAGCATTCGGCCTTCGCCGCCAAATACAATCTGCCCTTCACGCTCCTCAGCGATCCCGACAAGGCGGTCATGACGGCCTACGGCGCCTGGGGCGAAAAAAACATGTACGGCAAGACCGTCGTTGGCGTCATCCGCTCCAGCGTGCTCATCGGACCCGACGGCAAGGTCCTCCGTCACTGGAAAAAAGTCGCCAACGCCGAGACACATCCCGAACAGGTGCTCGCGGCACTCACGTGACGCGATTCCCGCGCAACAGCCGGACGCGTCACCGCTCCGGGGAAAGACGTCTCCAGCGGACTTCCTGCCGGACGCGGGGCGTACTTCTGGCCTCAAGTTGAAGGCTTTCAAGAGCGGATTCCCTCGCAAATTCAAATACGGTTGACGAGGCATATGCCGTGCGGACCGAAGGTCCGCGCAGATCACCCGGTGCCCTGGCCTGGTTTGCCGAAGTGCAGGGATGGGAAACCGGGGTGACAGAAGGAAACAAAGCGATGACACGGCCTTTTCACCGCACATCGGATTCGCAAACAGACGCATTGGAATTTGCGATCCGTTTCGTCAATCATGTCCGACAAACTGAGTTCTGGGAGTCTGGGGGGGCGGCACATCAAGGTTTATTCAGGCAAGGGCATATTGTTGGATTCATCCATTTTCGCCGGAGGTGGCGGAATGTCTAATGACATTTCTCCATCTTCCAAATGAATTTCTTTCAATGGGATTACAACAGGTTTTTCAGTATCGAACCACAAAACATAACCCATCCGTTTAATGGATTTATTTTTATCATCAATCTCAAATGCCACAAGACCATCCCCAACTTTCCAAAAACGTGACCACGGAGATCCCTCCAATGAATTCACCGGCATAACTTTAGCGAAACCTTCCATACGTCGATTCAGAACCAATAAATCATCACCTGATTTTAATGTGCCTCGAGCGTCGTCAAGGTTTAAATCCACAGGATATGTTTTCACAACTCTTTGTCGACCATCTTTATCTTCAACTAAATCAAAAGATCCCTTAAGTTCACTTTTACGAGCAATTGTCCAGACAGAGTGGCCATCATGAATAACCTCAATTTCTTTGAAATTATATAAACCAGGGATCGCCACAACTAATTCGGGTGTTTCGGCTGCATAGGATATTGGCATACCAAGGGATGTTTTTGGATTCTTGACGAGAAACACCATATACATAAAGTAGCCCATACCCTCACTAGAAGATTGAATCAGAGTCCCCTCCCCAATAATGCGCGCATCAATTTGCCCACCCATAGTACCTATACTTTTTATTATCTCATTATCCTTGGGGAATCTTTTGAAAAAATGGAATGGAGTGGCATATTCAGAATCAATAAGAAGTTCCGATAATCTTGGATGTTCAATCCCATCCATAAATTCAGGTAAGAAGCTTGGTCGGTCCATACGACTTATTCGTCTTGATTCTGGTGTAGGTGTTAATACCTTCACCTCAGCCCCATGGGAGTGATAGTGAAGTGCTAATATAATGATTAAGCGGATAAATTGACTCAGCGCAGTGGTTTTCATATAATTCCATTTTTGTGTTTAGCGCAATGAACTGACAAATCCTGAATAAGAGAGGGATGGCGCGTGAAGCAGCGGAAGTATGACGCATCTGTCTGCGCTCCGCAATCCATTTCCCTTTCACCGACGTGTTTTTCCTCCTCAGCACGCCTCCGCTTGCGTCCCACGCATCCCTTTCTACCCCCGCCGGGCCGCAGCGAACTCCAGCGGGGTCAGGCCCTGGGTTTCGCGGAACACCTTGCTGAAGTACGAATGGTCGTGGTAGCCGCAGAGCGCGGCCACCTCCGCCACGGGCAGGCTCATGCCGCGCAGCAGGTCTGCCGCCACCTCCATCCGGCGTTCCCGCACAAAACGCATCAGCGGTGCACCCACCTCCAGCGCAAAACGCCTCGACAAATAGTCCGGGTGGCAGTCCAGCTCCTGCGCCAGAACCTTGACGCTCAGTTCCGGGTCGCAAGGCCTCCGTT
>CAZCFM010000071.1:0-1111 GCA_964497855.1 uncultured Verrucomicrobiota bacterium
TCGTCCAGGGCGATGCGGGGTTCCCAGCCGAGGGCGCGCATCCGCGAAATGTCCATCAACTTGCGCGGGGTGCCGTCGGGCATCGACGGGTCGAGTTCGATGCGTCCGCTGTATCCCACCGCCGCCGCGACCTTTCCCGCCAGCTCCAGAATTGTCACATCCTCGCCGCAGCCCAGGTTCACCCAGTCGGGCGGATTATCGACCTCCAGCAGGCGCAGCAGACCCGCCGCCAGATCGTCCACGTGCAGGAATTCGCGGCGGGGGCGTCCGCTGCCCCAGATCGTCACCGCGTCGGCGCCGGCGCGTTTCGCCTCGTCAAAACGACGGATCAGTCCGGGAATGACGTGGCTGTGCAAGGGATGGTAATTGTCGCCGGGCCCGTAGAGATTGGTGGGCATCGCGCTGTGAAAACAGACGCCATACTGGGCGCGGTAATGCTGACACAGTTTGAGTCCGGCGATTTTGGCCAGCGCGTAGGCTTCGTTGGTGCTCTCCAGCGGACCGGTGAGCAGGCAGTCCTCCCGCATGGGCTGCGCGGCGTCGCGCGGGTAGATGCAGGAGCTGCCGAGAAACAGCAGGCGTTTCACCCCGTGACGCCAGGCACTGTGGATAACGTTCATCGCCATGGCCAGATTTTCGTGGATGAACTCGGCGGGATAGGTCCGGTTGGCATGAATGCCGCCGACCCGCGCCGCGCAATGAATCACCGTCTCCGGTTTTTCCCGCGCGAAAAACGCGTCCACCGCCGCCGCATCGCAGAGGTCGAGTTCCGCGCGGGTGCGGGTGAGAATTTCGGTCTGTCCGCAGGCCGTCAAGGCCCGCAAAACCGCCGAACCCACCATGCCCCGGTGGCCGCAAATGAAAAGTCGTGAGGGTAGGGGAGACATGGGGGGTGAAGGTTGAAAAGTTGAAGGTTGGAAGGTTGAAATGTAGCTCGGCGGACCCCGCCGAGAAGTTTAGGCCGTTACACGGCGGACCCCGCCGGGGAAAGTCGTGGAAAGGCTGAAGAAGAGTTACTGGTTCCAAGTTTCTGGTTTCTGGTTGAAGAGGAAGAATTTCCGGTTTCCGACCGAGGACTTCACTCGTCACTCGTCATTCGTCACTCGTCACT
>CAZCFM010000071.1:1211-9299 GCA_964497855.1 uncultured Verrucomicrobiota bacterium
TTCCGGTTTCCGACCGAGGACTTCACTCGTCACTCGTCATTCGTCACTCGTCACTTCTTCCTACGGTTTGGCTTCGAGATCCGCCAGGGTTTGTTTGAAGGCGCTTTCGCGGCGGGCGAGGTTCAGGTCGGATTCGACCATGATGCGCACCAGATCCTTGAAGGTCACTTCCGGCTCCCAGCCGAGCTGGCGTTTGGCCTTGGCCGGATCGCCAATCAGAAGATCCACTTCCGCCGGACGCTCGTAGCGGCTGTCGTGGTCGACGTATTTTTCCCAGTCCAGATCGAGCAGACCGAAGGTTTCCTCCACGAATTCGCGCACGGAATGGGTTTCGTTGGTCGCCAGCACGTAGTCATCGCCCTGGTCCTGCTGCAGCATCAGCCACATGCCGCGCACGTAGTCGGGAGCGTAGCCCCAGTCGCGGCGCGCGGACAGATTGCCCAGGAACAGCCGGTCCTGCAGGCCCAGCTTGATGCGGGTCGCCGCGCGGGTGATTTTGCGGGTGACAAAGGTTTCGCCGCGGCGGGGGGACTCGTGGTTGAACAAAATCCCGTTGCTGCAGTGCATCCCGTAGGATTCGCGGTAGTTGACCGTCAGGTGATAGGCGTAGGCCTTGGCGCAGCCGTAGGGACTGCGGGGATAAAAGGGCGTCGTTTCCGTCTGCGGAACTTCCAGCACTTTGCCGTACATTTCGGAGGAGGATGCTTGATAGAAGCGGGCGCCCTTCAAACCGACTTTGCGCATCGCCTCCAGCAGGCGGACCGTGCCCAGTCCGGTCACGTCGCCGGTGTATTCCGGCGTGTCGAAGGAGACGCGCACATGGCTCTGCGCGGCCAGGTGGTAAATTTCCTCCGGCTGGACGTCGTGCAGGAGGCTCGCGAGCTGCGAGGAGTCCGTCACGTCGCCGTAATGGAGAAACAGCTTCGTGCCGTGCACATGCGGGTCCTGGTAGAGGTGGTCGATGCGTTCCGTGTTGAAGCTCGATGCGCGGCGGATGATGCCGTGTACTTCGTAGCCTTCGCTGAGGAGTAGTTCCGCCAGATACGATCCGTCCTGGCCGGTGATGCCGGTGATGAGTGCTTTTTTCATAAGGCGTATATCTTCCTCTTTTTTGACTCGCTTGACAATGCGATAAAGCGTAAGTTTACATTATGAAAAAGCGCATACTCTTTGGATTCAGTGCCGGATTGCAGGAAGATGTCGAGCGATATCAGGGCGTGAACGAAATTGCCTTGGAAGAAGGCTGGCATCTGCAAAGCATTCACGAGCATTTCGAGTCCACCCTGACGCGTTTGATTCGCGCCCGGGCCGTCGATGGGGTCATTTCCGACTTCATCAGCGACGCCTGGCTGGGCGATGTGCCAGACAAAATCCCGCTGGTTCACGCCGGACGCCGCGGACTCTCCCCGCGTGTCGCTTCCGTCTGTTTTGATGGGCGTCGGATGGGCGAAAAGGCCCGTCAACACCTTGAAGACTGTGGATGCACCCACATGCTGCTGTGGTCTCCCATTCTCGATTCCGAACTGGAGGCTGGCTTTGGCCGGGGGCAGTCCGTGCCCGTCGCCCGCACCCTGGATGAGGTCAGTTCCCGGATATCCACTCTGGCGACAGGCCAGACGCTGGGACTGTTTTGTGCCAGCGATTTTGAGGCCCGGCGCGCGCTCCTGGCCGCCCGTCGCCTCGGGTGCGAGGTTCCGAACCAACTCTGCGTTCTCGGTGTCGGGGACCGCTTTTGGGATGCCGTGGTCGCCGAACACGAAATCAGCTCCATTCCTTTGCCGCAGCAACGCCTCGGACAGGAGGCCGCCCGACTCCTCCGCGAACGGCTGCGGGGCGATCCCCCGCGTCACATCGTCCTGCCGCCCGGGCCCGTCATCGCCCGCTCCAGCACCCTTCGACCCAGTCTGAGCGATCTGCTGATTCGCCGCGTCGAAAGCATTTTCCTCGAAAACCTTGCCCACTCTCCCAGCATGGCTGATCTCGCCCGCCGTCTCGGCATGTCCCGCCGCGCCTTCGAAACCGCCTTCAAGCGACAGGGCGGCCAGACGCCCTACCAGTGCCTGCTCGCCCTGCGCAACCGCGAAGCGCAGCGTCTCATGCGCGAGACGACCTGGCCCCTCACCCGCATCGCCGAGACCATCGGCTACCCCGAACCCGCCCGCTTCAGCGCCTTTTTCAAAAAACAAAACGGACTCCCCCCCGGCCGCTGGCGGCAAGACATCAATATTACAACAGCTGCAATATTAAACGCACGAACGTGAGGAGGTGGGAGATGCCATTATTGCAACAGATGCAATATTGAACGTACAAGGTGGCGGCGGGGGCGCCACCCCTCCATTGTAACTCCTCAGCGATGGATCTATGGAGGGGAGGACGGTTGAGACTGCCGGTGACGCGCCAGTTCTTCGAGCAGCCACTCGCCTGAGGGTTGGAGAGTGCCATCCGGATGACGGACCTGGTAGGGCTTTTTGCTGACAAGGCTTCGTGTGGCCGTCAATTCAACAAAACGCTCTGTTGAATCGATGTCCTTCTGGAAGTGTTTAGCCTTTTTCGCGATGTGCTCCGCCGCCTCTTCCGCGCTGTGTTCATCTCCGTTGCGGAGGAACACCACTCCTGAAGTGCGCACAAACGTCAGGAGGTGGCTGATTTCCGCTTCCCGTGCGCCGGGATCGCCGAAGGCGCAGAGGGTGAGCAAGCCGACAAGCGTGACAAAAACTTTTGCGTTCATGTTGGGAGGCTGGATTATTCCAGTTCCTGCATTGTGGCGTCGCGCTGGGCTTTGACCTTGTCGAGTTGCTCACGGGCTTTTTGGCCGGCACGGATCTGTTTGGCCCCGAACAGGTCGCTGACGAGGGAGTGGGCGGGGGCGGGCGTGGTTGTCGGTGTGATGGCATCTTCGGGGCCACTGGCGGTGGCGGGGAGTTCCGATGGGGAAGGAGGAAGAAACACAACCACCCAGAGGGAGATGGAAAGCAGAATCAGGAGAATGCGCAGAATGAGTTTCATTCGCCACTGACCTCCACCGGGGCAAAAACGGGTATTCCGGAGAGTCGTGCGCGTCCATGGAGGAAGCGGAGTTCGACGAGGAAGGCGCAGGCGAGAACGGTGGCTCCGAGGCGATGGCAGAGGTCAATCGCAGCCGCCACGGTGCCGCCGGTGGCGAGGAGGTCGTCGACAATGACCACCCGAGCGCCGGGTTTCAGGGCGTCGGCGTGCATTTCCAGCGTTGCGGATCCGTATTCCAGATCGTAGTCGGCCGAAATCGTGTGGGCGGGCAGTTTGCCTTTTTTGCGGACGAGAATGACGCCGATGCCGAGGGCATAGGCCAGAGCGCCCCCGAAAACAAATCCCCGGGCGTCAATGGCCACGATGGCGTCGGGTTTCTGGGGACGGAAGGTGTCGGCCATCAGGTCAACAAAATCCCGGAAAGCGCCGGGGTCGGCGCAAACCGGGGTGATGTCCTTGAAAACGATGCCGGGTTTGGGGAAATCCGGCACGTCGCGAATGCAGCGTGCGTAGCGTGGGAGTGATGAATCAGGTTGCAAAGGCTTCAGGGGATGGGGTGTTCAATCGGGGCTGATTGAAATCATCGAACAATCCCTTGAGTTTTTCAAGCGCGCTTTTCTGAATCTGACGAACACGTTCGCGGGTGATGGCAAAACGTTCGCCGACCATTTCCAGGGTTTCGGGCTCTCGGCCGTCCAATCCATAGCGGAAATTGAGGATTTTCAGCTCTCTCTCGTCCAGATGATCGAGCAAATGTCCCACGCTGCGGCGGACCTGAAGATCGTCCATCACTTCGTAGCCCGTTTTGGAACTGACGTCGGCAATCACCTCGGAAAAGGTCCCGCCATCTTCGTCGCCAATGGGAGCGTCGAGCGAAGTGGGGTTGACAGACATGGCTTTCCAGTGGGCGATCTGACCCGGTTTTACGCCCATGTGTTCGGCGATGATGGCGTTGTTGGGTTCGCGGCCAAACTGTTCGTGGTGCGCGTAGATGAACTTGCGCATCCGCGTGAGCTTTTCCAGCAAGTGGGAGGGCAAACGGATGGTTTTGCTCTGGTTCGAGAGGGCTCGTTTTATGGACTGTTTGATCCACCAGGCGCCGTAGGTGCTCATTTTGCCCCCTTTTTCGGGATCGAAGCGGCGCACAGCCTTCATCAGGCCCATGTTGCCTTCCGCAATCAGGTCCATCAAAGGTACTCCCAACCCGGCATAGTTGCGGGCAATTTTCACGACCAGGCGAAGATTTGCGCGCACCATTTTGTCAATGGCCTCCTGATCCCCGAGTTTGATATGAACGGCTAACTCGTTTTCCTGTTCACGGGTCAGAAGGGGTTCCTTGGAAATGCTGCGGAGGTAAGCTCGAAAGGTACTGTCATTTTCACTCATGGTTGGCCTCAAGGGTTGTAGTGTGAGATGCATTTATAGGTTCGTTCTTAAATTCACGTCCTTACATATAGGCTGAAGATATTTATAAGTAAAGTTGTATTTTCAGTTATTTCTGAAAATTTCGACTTCCAAAACGTGTCCTGTTGGTTGTGGGCAACTAAGCGCACAAGGAAATTTCAGGCCACATCTTGTAATTTCTGTGCGGGAGTCTAGGTTTCTTGCCCATGAACAAACCCTCTTCCTCCGGATCTTCGCTTGTTGGCAAGATCATTCGTTTTATCCTGCCCGTGCTGATTTTTGCAGGCGGGGTATGGTTGGCCCGAACGCTCATTGCCAACCCGCCCAAAGCCCGTCGTCAGCCCCCCCAGGTGCAGGCGCGGCTGGTGGAGGTGAAGCCGGTGGAATTTGGTCCGCAGCGGATTGTGTTGCGGGCGATGGGTGAAGTGCGGCCCGCGCGGCAGGTGCAGATCGCGGCGCAGGTGTCGGGACGTGTTTCCGAGGTTTCAGATTCGTTCGAGCCCGGCGCGTTTGTGAAGGCTGGCGACCTGTTGCTGAAAATCGAGGATGAGGATTTCCGGCTGGCGCTCATCCAGCGCGAAGCGTCGCTTGAACTGGCGCGGCGCGATCTCATGCTGGAACGGGGGCAGGGGGTGGTGGCGGCCAAAGAAGCGGAGTGGTCGGGAATTCCGCCGGAGACCGAGGCGGGTCAGCTCATCCGCCGCGAACCGCAAATCCGCGCGGCGGAGGCGGCAGTGGCGTCAGCGGAGGCGGCCCTTGCCCAGGCCAAGCTGAATCTGGAGCGGACGGAAATCCGCGCGCCCTTTGATGCGGTGGTGCTGTCGAAAAACGCGGACGTGGGAACGTACCTGAACGGTTCTGCGGTCATCGCGGTGCTGGCGGGCACCGATCGGGCCTGGATTGAGGCGGCGCTTCCGGCCGACGTGTTGGGCTGGCTGAATATTCCCAAGACAGAAGGGGAAAGCGGAAGCCCGGTCAAGGTCTCCATCGTGGGCGCGGGCGAACGCGAGGGACGGGTGTTGCGTCGTTTGAGTGACATCGAAACGCAGGGGCGCCTGGCGCGGGTGCTGGTGGAGGTTCTGGACCCGCTGGCCCGCGACGGAAAGGCGGATCCGCTGCTGTGGGGTGCCTACGCCACCTTGGAACTGGAAGGCCGGCCCTTGGAAAACGCGGCGGCGATTCCCCGGCGCTATGTGCACGGCATCAACGATGTGTATGTGATGGATGACAACAAGCGGCTGGCGCTGCGCAAGGCGGAGATTGTGTTCCGCGGACGAGATCATGTGTATGTCGCCGGGGGCCTTGAAGCGGGAGAAAAACTGATCACGACCGATCTTCCCGTTGCGGTGGAGGGCATGGCCCTGCGGACGGCGGCGGATGTTCCGGCGGAAAGGAAAGGTCCATGACGGAGCCAAAAGACAAGGGCCTCCCGGCCTGGATGGTGCACAACCGGGTGACTCCCAATTTGCTCATGATTTTTTTCCTGGTGGGCGGCTTTTTCATGAGCACGCGCATCAAACAGGAGGTGTTTCCGGAATTTGATCTGGATACGGTGACGATTCGCGTCCCGTATCCGGGTGCCGGTCCCGAAGAAGTCGAGCAGGGGATTGTTCTGGCGGTGGAAGAAGCGGTCCGGGGAATCGATGGCGTCAAGGAAATCAGTGCCACGGCCTCGCAGGGAAGCGGTGTGGTGCGGGTGGAATTGGAGGAAAATGCGGATGGACAAAAAATTTATCAGGAGCTGCGGCAGGCGGTGGATCGGATCAATACGTTCCCGATCGATGCGGAAGACCCGGAAATTTCGCTCGATGTGCGGCGCATGGGCGTGGTGGATCTTCAGGTGTTTGGACGCGTGGATGCCGGAACCCTGCGCAATCAGGCGGAGGACATCCGCGATCGATTGCTGCAGCATCCTGGAATCACGCAGGTGGATTTGCGCGGGGCGCGCGATCCGGAAGTTCTGGTGTCCGTTTCGGCGGAGCGGCTGCGTGCGCACGGCCTCACGCTGGAGCAGGTGGCCGCAACCCTTCGCAGCAGCGCGGTGGAGCTGCCCGCCGGGGGCGTCAAGACCGATGGCGGGGAGATTCTGGTCCGCTTCAATGAGCGCCGGGACTGGGCGCGTGAGTTTGCCGACCTGCCATTGATCCAAAGTCCGGAGGGTGTGGTTCTGAGGCTTGGGGAGGTCGCGGAGGTGGAGGAGACCTTTGAGGACAGCGAAGATGAGGCCACGTTTGAAGGGATGCCGTCGATCGGAATCCGGATCATGCGCGTGGGTCGCGAAACGCCGATCGGTGTCTCTGACGCGGTGAGGGAAGTTCTCGAAAATATGCAGGGGGAAATTCCGGAGGGCCTGTACACCGCCATCAACAACGACCGCTCGGATATCTACCGTCAACGCTTGGAGCTGCTCCTGAAAAACGCGTTCATGGGCCTGGTGCTGGTGCTGGTCACCCTGGGGCTGTTTCTCGAATTCAAACTCGCGTTCTGGGTCACCATGGGCATCCCGGTTTCGTTTTTGGGCGCAATGCTGTTCCTGCCGTTGATGGGGGTGAGCATCAACATGATTTCCATGTTCGCGTTCATCATCGCCCTCGGGATTGTGGTCGATGACGCCATCGTGGCGGGCGAGAACATCTATGAATATCGTCAAAAGGGCATGACCCATCTGGAGGCGGCGATTCAGGGGACAAAAGACGTATCCATTCCCATCGCTTTCAGCATTCTGACGAACGTGGCGGCATTTTTGCCGCTCGCGTTTATTCCGGGCATGATGGGGAAAACCTGGGGTGTCGTTCCGGCGGTGGTGATCACTGTTTTTCTGATCTCCTGGCTGGAAAGCCTTCTGATTCTGCCGTCCCACCTGGCCCATACCCGGAGCGAACCCAGCAGCGGGGTCACGGCATGGCTGCACCGTGGACAGCAGGCCTTCAGCCGGAAATTGGGCGTATTTATTGAAAAGGTCTACGGGCCCTTTCTCGATTTCGCCCTCCGCCACCGCCTGCTGTTCCTTTCCATCGGTTTGGCAACGCTGTTTGGCATTCTGGGGTATGTGAAGGGCGGCCATATCGGCTTTGTGTTGATGCCCCGCGTGGAGGCCGATGAGTCGGTAGTGACGGCCGTATTGCCGTATGGCAGCCCGATTGAAAACCTGCGCAGTGTGCGCGATCATCTTGAAAACGCCGCCCGCAGCATTACCCGGGACCCAGCACTTGCCCATCTGATTGAAGGTGTATATTCGGAAATCGAGGGCAACCGTGTTCAGGTGACGGCGTACATGGTGCCGGTGGAGCGCCGCACGCTTCCCACCCGCGAGTTCACGCAGCGCTGGCGTGAGGCGAGCGGCTCCGTGCCCGGCCTCGTCTCGCTGCTCTTCGAAGCCGACCGCGGCGGCCCCGGTTCCGGCGCCGCCCTCACCATCGAACTCACCCATCGCGACATTGCCATTTTGGACGCCGCCAGCTCGGCCCTTGCGGAGAGATTGACCGAATTTGCCAACGTGAAGGACATCGACAGCGGCTACAGCCCCGGCAAAGCCCAATTCGACCTCGCCCTCAGCGACAGCGGGCGCGCCCTGGGCCTCACGTCCGCATCCGTCGCCCGCCAAGTGCGCGATGCGCTCACGGGCGGGGAAGCGATTCGTCAACAGCGAGGCCGCAACGAACTGACCGTTCGCGTCCG
>CAZCFM010000071.1:9399-19708 GCA_964497855.1 uncultured Verrucomicrobiota bacterium
CTGATTGTCATGCTCACGATTCCCTTTGGCATCGTCGGCGCGGTGCTGGGGCACATGATGATGGGCTATACCCTCAGCATCATCAGCGTCATGGGCATGATCGCCCTGTCCGGGGTATCGGTCAACGACGCCCTGATTCTCATTGAATATGCAAACCGATTGCGGGCTGAAAATGATCAGGGACCTTTCGAGGCGATGCACCAGGCGGGCGTCCGCCGCTTCCGTCCCATTCTGCTCACCACCTTGACGACCTTTTTCGGACTCGCGCCGATGATTTTCGAAACCTCCCGCCAGGCACGTTTTATGATTCCCATGGCGATTTCCTTGGGATACGGAATTCTGTTCGCCACCGCCATCTCGCTGATCCTCGTGCCCTGTTTGTACGTCGTGATCGACGACATCTCCCGTCTCTTCGGGAAAACACCGCAGGATCTTTCAACATCCCAATCCACCGGAGAACCGCACGCATGAGCACACCTGAAAACGCCGCCCCCCAGGGAAAATGCCCTGTCATGCACGCCGCTCCCAGCGGAAAAGCCCCCTCTAACCGCGACTGGTGGCCCAATCAACTGAACCTCCGCATCCTGCGACAACATTCGGCCTTGTCGAATCCCATGGGCACGGACTTCCGCTATTCGGAGGCCTTCCAACAGCTCGACCTCGAAGCGCTCAAGCAGGATCTCTTCACGCTGATGACCACCTCGCAGGCCTGGTGGCCCGCCGACTACGGACACTACGGACCCCTCTTCATCCGCATGTCCTGGCACAGCGCCGGAACCTACCGCACGGGCGACGGACGCGGCGGGGCCTCCACCGGCACCCAGCGCTTCGCCCCGCTCAACAGCTGGCCCGACAACGCCAACCTCGACAAAGCCCGCCGCCTGCTCTGGCCCATCAAACAAAAATACGGCGAAAAAATTTCCTGGGCCGACCTGCTGGTTTTCGCCGGAAATTGCGCGATCGAATCCATGGGCCTCAAACCCTTCGGCTTCGGCGGCGGTCGCGAGGATGTGTGGGAACCCGAAGAGGACATCTACTGGGGCGCCGAAAGCGAGTGGCTTGGCGACAAGCGCTACACTGGCGACCGCGAACTCGAAAACCCTCTCGCCGCCGTGCAAATGGGGCTCATTTACGTCAATCCCGAAGGCCCCAACGGCAAACCCGATCCCGTGGCCTCCGGACGCGACATCCGCGAAACCTTTGCCCGCATGGCCATGAACGACGAGGAAACCGTCGCCCTTGTCGCCGGCGGCCATACTTTCGGCAAGTGCCACGGCGCGGGCGATGCGTCTCTCGTCGGACCCGAGCCCGAAGCCGCCCCGCTCGAAGCCCAGGGACTGGGCTGGCTGAGCCGTCATGGCAGCGGCCATGGCGTCGACACCATCACCAGCGGCATTGAAGGCGCTTGGACCCCCAATCCCATCCGCTGGGACAACGGCTACTTCGACATGCTCTTCGGCTACGACTGGAAGCTCGTCAAAAGCCCCGCCGGCGCCTGGCAGTGGGTTCCCGCCGACCCCGCCGCCAAAACCCTCGTTCCCGACGCCCACGACCCCGCGCGCCGCCACGCGCCCATGATGACCACCGCCGACATGGCGCTGCGCATGGATCCGATCTACGAGCCTATCTCGCGCCGTTTTCACCGCGACCCGGCCGCCTTTGCCGACGCCTTTGCCCGCGCCTGGTTCAAACTCACCCACCGCGACATGGGACCCCGTTCCCGCTACCTCGGCGCCCTCGTTCCGCAGGAGGAATTGATCTGGCAGGACCCCGTTCCCGCCGTCACGCATCCGCTGATCGATGCCGCCGACATCGCCGCGCTCAAAACCCGCATCCTGAACAGTGGGCTCAGCATTTCCGAACTTGTGTACACGGCCTGGTCCTCCGCCTCGACCTTCCGCGGCTCCGACAAACGGGGTGGCGCCAACGGCGCGCGTATCCGCCTCGCCCCGCAAAAGGACTGGCAGGTCAATGAGCCCCAACAACTCGCCAAGGTTCTTGGCGTGCTCGAGGGCCTCCGCGCGGACGTCAACTGCGGAGTCAAACAGGTGTCGATGGCCGACCTCATCGTGCTCGGGGCTTCCGCCGCGATCGAAGAAGCCGCCCGCCGCGCCGGACACACCCTCGATGTTCCCTTCATGCCCGGACGCAGCGATGCCACGCAGGAACAAACCGACGTGGAATCGTTCCAGGTGCTCGAACCCATTGCCGATGGATTCCGCAATTACCTCAAGGGACGCTACACGGTTTCGGCGGAGGAACTGTTGGTCGACAAAGCCCAACTACTCACCCTCAGCGCCCCGGAAATGACCGTGCTCGTCGGCGGACTCCGTGTGCTCCAGGCCAACCACGGCGGCACGAAACACGGTGTTTTCACCCGGCGCCCCGGGACGCTCAGCAACGACTTTTTCATCAACCTGCTCGACCTCGGCACCGCCTGGCGGCCGCTGGCAGGACAGGACGGTCTCTACGAAGGCATCGACCGCGCCAGTGGAAAGCCGAAATGGACTGGCACCCGCGTGGACCTTGTTTTCGGCTCCAACTCCGAGCTGCGCGCCCTGGCCGAAGTCTACGCCAGCGCCGACGCCCAGCCCCGCTTCCTGCGGGACTTCGTCAACGCATGGAACAGAGTCATGAACGCGGATCGGTTTTAAACCGATTGAGTACGGGCGGGAAGCCGCCAGCTTGCATGGAGAATGCAACGGTCTTTCCGAATGTTCGCAAGTGTGATTTTTGCGTCAGACCGATCCAATTTCAGGGTGAAATCGGGAGGGTTCTTGCCGATGGGGATGTTGATGGAGGGCCCCTCGGCCTTGAAGTCAGCCAACCCGGCCGTCAGTACGCCCAGAAGCAAGGGGCATGGAATCTCTACAAGTTCGTAGAGGCCCTCATTCACAAAATAGCGGAACTGCAAAATCGAATCCACGGCCGCCACATAGTTCCTGAACAACTCAATGGTTTTGTTTCTGCGGGCTGTGGCCGTTCTGCAATCCTGAATCCATGCGGCCTCGGTGAGTTTGCTGACATGCAGCACATCCTTGCGAAGACCTTTTGCGGATGTAGTTTTCAAACTCAGTGACATGCCGTTCCATTTCATGTCCCAGAACCGTTGGCCGGAAGGAGCCTCCACGACATCGCCGCCGACATGGCGGGCGCTTGACATGAAGGCCCGATCAAACGCATCCTGCTGCAGGGGGCTGCCCAGGAAGATATGCTGTGCCAGCAAGCGGCTGGTGAATTCCTCGACGAACCCAGGTGTCATCCATTGGGAACCTGGGGAAACCTCCACACACACCGGGACCCGCAATGCTGCCACAAGTTCCTGAACACGGCGCAGTTCTGCGGGAGTCAACGCTAACAACGACTCAGGCATACGCCAGGATCCTTTCATGCGTCGGACGAAGGTCGTCAGGGTTGAGATGCGTTTTCGGGAGCAGAATGTCGGATAGCTCCGGACGTACACCGGTCAGGATCCAGTGGCACAGCCATGCGAGCTGATGGGAGACCAGTGGCGGCACAGCGTCGCCGATGTGACGATACAGGTTGGAGACCGCCGCACCCTCGAACGCAAAATCGAATGGAAATCCCTGCAGGGTGGCCATTTCCCGGACGCTGCACAATCGATTTTCGGAGGGATGCGCATAACGTCCGTTTCCAATATGTGCCGACTCGCGCTTGATGGTCGGTGCGGGTTTGTCCCACCACATGCGGCCATAGACATCGGGATGTGACCCCAGTTTACCGGCGCGAATCCTCTTTTTCATGGCATCCGTCAAAAGGTTCATGGCTTCAGGATGGCGAATCAGATCGGTCCACGCCCCCCCGTCATGGGGAGTACATTCCAGTCTGCGCGAAACAGAGGGATCTGAAAATCTCGGATAGGTGTCTCTCAGGGTCGCCTTGCGCGGAATCGCCTCAAAAGCCCGGCGGACATGCGTGGCGGACGGATCCACCTCCATACCCAACCACAGTTCATCCAAGGTTCTAATTTTTAACGGTCTGCGCACGGCGATTAAGAGGGCTCTTTCCCGGATTTGTGGCAGCCCGAAGCGTGTGAGCATGTGGCTGGACGCCGTAACGGCGTAGCCTGCTTCCTCCAGCGCCATCACCAAACGGTCGTAATGCCCACGGAAATTTCCGCTGAGAAGCTCTCGGGCGTTTTCCATCACCAGAATGTCCGCATCAAATGCACGGAGAAAGTCAGCCACACGCACCACAAGGGAATTCCGGTGGTCATCCCGGATGTGGTTGAGTGGGTTTGCCCTACTGAAACCCGTGCATGGGGGACACGCACACAAAACAGTGATTTTTTCATCGGACAAACCCATTTTCATGCGAAGTTCCAAGGGATCTATGCTCCCCAAATCCGCGTTGACAGGTTCAATTCCCATGTTCTTTTTGTAGGTGCCGTTGCAGGACAAGGCTCCGCGGGGCATACTTGGTTTTGCAATTTCTGCGTCTGCAGCCCCGCGTATGCGAAAAAAGGGATGCGCATGGAATCCATAACTCATACCACCTGCCCCTGAAAACAGATCCACAACCCCAAAGAACTCTCCCGGCGTTGCGGAAACGGTGTTTTTGTGCCGGATTGAAAGGGGAATGGGGTTCCAATAAGGATTTTCAATGTTCATGTCCGACTCCTACCACCATACAAGTGTTTGGGGCAAGTCCATATTTTCCAAATTTTCGGTTTGCGGAGGCTTCCATCCCGTTCCAGCGCAGGCAATGGGTTTACAGACCTCCCCGCCGCCCTCACCCCCTGGACAGCGGAAGGGTGTTGCGGGTGTTGGGATCGAGGTGGAAGAGGGTGAGCCAGTGGTGGGCGTGGAGCTGGCGGACAATGTCGTGTTTGGCGACGATGGCCTCGATGGCGGCGAGGGGCGCGGCGAGGAAGACGTTGAGTCGGAGGGGCTCGTGAATCCAGCGCTGTCCGTTGTGCAGGGACTGTCGTGACAGGCCAATGCGGAGGTCGCCGCCGTTGCCTTCAAACACGCCGATTCGTCCGCCCACGACGTTGTGCAGGACTTTGTTGCCGCCGCCGTAGCGCTCGGGATCGACCGTGGAGGCATAGTACTGAAAGTTGATCCAGTGGGTGACGAGCATGGGGGCGGTCATGATCTGTTCGAGGACGCGGAAGCCTTCGTCCTGCTCCCAGTGGTACTCGTGCAGGAAGCTGCGTCCAGCTAGGTTGAGATGCCTGCTGAAGGAACGCGGGGCGACGATAAATGCGGCGTTGTTGGCGAGCGCCCACTCCGGACGGACCTGCGCCCAGTCGGCGGCGCGGCGCTTGACGGATTCGCGGTCGCGGGCGATGGGGGTGTCGGGCTCTTGGAGGGCGGGGATGCGTTCTTCGCGGGCGCGATGTCCGGCGCGGAGCAGCCAGCTGCGGGCCTGGTCGAGGCGGAAGCCGTGGGTGACGGGTGCCTCGTCGGTGTCGAAAAGCAGAATCTCGTCGGAGGTGGTGACGTGAAGTCCAGGCAGGAAATGGGTGGCGTCGGGAATGTCGATGCCGCGCCCGCGCAATCCGCGGCGGACGGCGGGTTCGTTGAGGAGGGCGGCGAGGGCGCGGGCGTTGACGTCGCCGGACTGGCCGCAACAGGCGCCGCAGTCGAGACCGGCGGCGTGGGGATTGTTGGAGGTGCGGGAGCCGTGGCCGCAGAGCAGGATCAGCGGGGCGAAGCCGCGGGTGAGGGACATGCCGCGCAGGACGGCGGCGGCCATGTCCACGCGGGCGTCGAGGGAAAGTCCAGGGGGCAGGCGGGGTTTCAAGCTGGCTGCGGTCGCGGCGTCGAGACCCGGCGTGTGTTCGGCGTCGGCGCTGGGTTTAAAACTTTCTTTGAGCAGTTTGAAGCCGTAGAGCAGTCCGGTGGATTCGACGTAGGAGAAGCCGGAGGTGCCGGAGCTTTTGAAACGCCGCCAGAGTTCGCTGAGACGGAGTTTTTCCTGACGTTTGTGGAGGACCGTGTCGGGGTTGTCGCAGTGATCCAGAACGCAAAGTTGCGGGGCGAGCAGTCCGGGCAGTTGCGGACGTTTGCGTTCGGTGCCGAGCGCCTGGTAGGCGATGGGCAGTCCGAAAAATCCGGCGAAACCGAGGGTTTGCACCTGCGGACTGACGGCTTCCAGCGAGCGGCGGAAAATTTCCGAACGAACGTCGATGCAAAACGCGGCCTGGAGGCTGACGCCGGGTTCCGGGACGGCTGGAGGCGGGGACGAAAGCCCGTGGCAGAGTTTGTGTTGGTACACGCGTTCGGCGGCGCGCTGCCAGACGGCGAGGGGGCGCAGGACGCGGCGGTTGTGTTCGAGCAGCGCCGCCCAGTCGGCGCAGGCCTCCCGCCAGCCGGCCGCGATGCCGTACCCTTCGCCGAGTCGAAACAGGACCGATTCCCAGGCGAGGCGGATGGCCAGGAGTTCGAAAATCTGCCGGTTTTCGCGTCCTTCGAGGCGGGCCTGCCAGCCCAGCCAGGCGCACCAGGAGGACCAGCCCAGCAGCGAGCACAAGAGCGCGTGGCTGTAGGTTTCGGCCTGCTCCGGGGGCAGTCCCAGGCGGGCCAGCGTTTCGCGGACGAGGGTATCGGCGTCTTCGGGAAGCTCGCGCAGGAGCAGGTGCAGGCGGGGTTCGCCCATGAGCAGGCCGATGCCGCGTTCGTGCGCCACGGTGTCGTGCCAGGTGCGGTAGAGGGATTTGCCCTGGTTGAGATGCCACTGGGTTTGGCCCTCGTCGAAAAACGCGCCGCAGAATTGGCTGATCTGGTGGACGACTTCCTGCTTCCACGACATCTGATGGAAGGTGTCGCGGCAACTGTCGAGCAGGTCGCTGACGAGCGAGATGCGGCGGAGTTCGGCGGGCGATTCAAGGGCCAGAAGCAGGTCGGCGGGGCTGAGCGAAACGTTGAGATCGGCGGCGGCCTGACGGAGGGATTCGGTGTCGAGGGTTCCGTTGTTCCATTTTTCCACGAACACCCGCGCCTCGGGATAGAGGCGTGCGCCGTGGGCGAGGGCCATGCGGGCGGCGCATTCGTCGAAGGACTGGTTGACCCACTTCCACCAGGGATTGACGGCGATGGACTGGTCCAGGGGCCAAACGGGCGCAATGCGGTCGCAGGCGGCGTTGGCGGCGGCGAGGAAGGCGTCGGGAAGGGCGTTCATGTCAGGATCCTTTGATCGAGGTGGAAGAGGAGGGCGGCCAGATGCGGAAGGTTGCGCGGGTGAAGAGTTCGTCGAGGTAGAGGCCGTGGTAGAAAAGGAATTGGAGATGCTGGAGGCGAGGCGAGTCGTTGCGCAGGCGGATGGCGGCCATGAGGGCGTATTGGGCGAGGAAGAGGAGGATCACGAAAGCAATCATGCCGGGAAAGGGCGCGGAGTGCATGCCGGGCAGGTGGAAGGTGTCCAGGAAGAGTTTGTCCCATTCGAAATAGAGCAGGCTGACGCCGCCGGCCAGGGCCACGGCGCGCAGGGCCACGCGTCGGTCGGGCACGGAGAATCCTTCGGCCATGAGGGTGGCGATGCCGACGCTGACGACGAGGGCCATGGCCCAGATGGCGGGTTCTTCGGAGGGCGGAACGCCGGTGATCCAGGCGGCGGCGCTGACGCCGACAAAACCGAGTCCCAGAGCGGCGAGCCAGCCCAGCGGAGTGCCGCGTTCGTCCATGGGCAGGAGCTGGCGCTGCACGCAGACGTTGACCGCGCTGCCGGAGCGGAGAAAAGAGTGGGCCTTGTAGAGGGAGTGGGCGAGCAGGTGCAGCAGGGCCAGTGGATAGGCCCCGAGTCCGCATTCGAGCAGCATGAAGCCCATCTGCGCGCAGGTGGACCAGGCCAGCATGACTTTCACGCTGATGCGCGTCATCATCACCAGTCCCGCCACCACGGCGGTGAGTCCGCCAAACAGCACCAGCAGCCACTGCGCCGGGGCGGAGAGGGAGACCAGCGAGGCCAGCCGAATCATCAGAAAGCCGCCCATGTTGACGACCCCGGCGTGCAGGAGCGCTGAGACCGGCGTGGGGGCCTCCATGACTTGAATCAGCCATCCGTGGAAGGGAAGTTGGGCGCACTTGAGGGTCATGGCGAAGGCCAGCAGGACGAGGCTCAAGTGATCTCCGGGGCGAAGAGTTCCGGCGGCTTCCACGCTTGCCACGATGTCGTGCAGATGGAAGCTGTCGTAGCGAAGTCCCAGACTGAGAAATCCGGCGAGCAGGCAGACATCGGCGAGACGGCTGAGCAGGAATTTTTTGTGGGCGGCCAGCTGCGCCTGCGGACGCTCGGGGTAGAAGATCAGCAGTTGATGCAGGCAGAGGCTGGCGGCGGTCAATCCGGCCAACATCAGCAGAAGGTGATTGGAGGCCACGAGGAGGGTGACGCTCGCGATCGTGCCGAAAAACCAGCGGAGAAAGTGACGTTGACCGGGGTCGCCTTGCAGGTAGGTCCGCGCGAAACGGAGGATCAGGAGGCTGATCAGGCTGATGAGAAGCAACATGCTGAGAGAAAGCAGGTCGAGGCGGAAGGTCAAAAAGGTGCCGATGAGGGGGAGTCCGGCGATGCGGGAGCTGTCGACAGGCGTGACGAAGAGCAGGGACAGGGCGAGGAACAAACCCGCGGCCCCGCTGCCGAGGGCGAAACGCCAGGCGTCGGCGTCATTTCGACGGGTTGCCACCCGCTGGGCAGCGATTCCGTAGAGGAGGGGAATCAGGAGCATCAGGGAGATGCTGCCGTCTTGTTCGTAGGATTCCATGTTCATGTCAAGACCTCCGCAGGGGTTGTTTTACGATGTTAAATACACGAAATTATGTTCGTATTAACACGGACTTGACATATGTCAACGAAAACACGAAATTGTTTTCGTGAATAAGAAAGAAGATGTCTGGACCTTTTTAAGCAATCACACGCATGTGCTGATTTGTCTGGCCAAGCAGCCGGACCTGCAAATGCGGGCGGTGGCGCAGCAGGTGGGGATCACGGAACGGGCGGTGCAGCGGATCGTGAAGGAATTGTCGGCCTCAGGCGTGTTGCGCTTGAGCAAGATGGGGCGGCGCAACCACTACCACGTGAACCGGGAGTTGCCCTTGCGCCATCCGCTGGAATCCCACCACAGCATCGGGGATTTGCTGGACGCGGTGAAGTGATTCGTCAGGCAAACGATTCCAGGGCCTTTTTGAGGATGGGCTCGATGGCGGGGTAGTGTTTGGCGACGGCGGTTTTGAGGGCGTTGAGAATGGGTTTGGCTTTGTCGGTGGGGATGTTGAGCTTGGACAGGCCCTGGGTGAGTTCGAACAGGAGTTTGGCTTTTCCCCCGCCGAGACTGCCGGCGAGGCCCCCGAGCAATCCGCCGCCGGTGGCGGGGGCTTTGGAGAGGAGGCTGCTGGCATCGGGGATCGTCGAGAGCACGCTTTGGAAATCCGCGCCGCTCAGCACGGTTTTGAGTTTCTGGAGGATCAGGCCCACTACACCTTCGGCCTGGGGGAGTTGCAGGCCGGCAGAGGAGATCAGTTCGGAGAGGATGGGGTTCATGGTGGGTTTTCTTCCGGGGTTCAGGAGTAGGAGGGACGTTGGGCGTAGGGCAGGGGATCGGGAACGCCGGCGCGCTGGAATCCGCGCAGGCGCAGGGCGCAGCTGTCGCAGACGCCGCAGGCGAGGTCTTCGGACTGGTAGCAGGACCAGGTTTTGTCGAGCGGGGCGTTGAGTTCCATGCCGCGCTGGACAATTTCGGCCTTGCTGTTGTGGAGGATCGGGGTGTGGATGCGGATGTGGGTGTCGGGCTTGGTGCCCGTTTCGATCACCCGGTTGAAGGCTTCGAAGAATTCAGGACGGCAGTCTGGGTATCCCGAGCCGTCTTCGGCGACTGCGCCGATGAAGAGGGCTTCGGCGCCGATGACCTCGGCCCAGCTCACGGCGGCGGCGAGAATATTCGCGTTGCGGAAGGGGACGTAACTGGCGGGGATGTCGGTATTGCTCAAATCCGCGGCGGAGACGGCGATCCGCGTGTCGGTGAGGCTGCTGCCCCCGATCTGGGCGAAGTGACCGACGTTGATTTCGAGGCGGGCCTCGACGCCGAAGGCTTCGGCGAGATCGAGAAAGGCCTGTCGTTCGCGTTTTTCCGTGCGCTGGCCGTAGTTCATGTGCAGAAAGGCGAGGCGGTGAGTCTGCGCGGCAATGGCGGCGGTCACACAACTATCCATGCCACCGCTGACAAGGACTACGGCGAGGGGGAGTTTCGGGGAGTTCATGACAGGGTGATGCAGGTTTGACGGTGCTGGTTTACAAGAGGTCGCTGGCCAGCTCGGACAGTTCAGAACGCTCTCCCCGTTCCAGGGTGATG
>CAZCFM010000072.1:0-17458 GCA_964497855.1 uncultured Verrucomicrobiota bacterium
TGGCGGAGAGGGAGGGATTCGAACCCCCGGGACCTTGCGGACCAACGGTTTTCGAGACCGTCACAATCGACCACTCTGTCACCTCTCCGGGAAAGGCTGTTGTAGCAGGGCACCTGGACATTGTCAAACGTGACCATCGGACGGTTTTTCGCGTGATGAATCGCATTGCGATTCAAAAGCGCGCGTCAGTTTCGACGGAAAAGGGTCCAGGAGATGCCCTCGCAGCGGACAGACCAGACGCCGTCATTGTGCTTCAAACGCACACCTTGGCCCTCCACGGGGCTGTAGGTTGCATTTGCGGGAAGGTCGAGAGGAGTGGCCCGGGCGGCCTTCGAGCGGGGATTGAGGACGACCAGCCAGTATTCGTCTTCCGAAAACCGTTCGTAGACGAAAGGATATTGGTTTTTTTCCGCATAAACGACCCGGAACCCGCCGTCGTTGCCGAGGGCCGTGCTTTTCGCGCGCAGGGCGAGCAGTCTGCGTACAAAGTGGAGATGGGAGTGCGGATCGTTTTCCTGGCTGGCGACATCGGGGGCGCCGGGACGGGTGTCGACGGGCAGGTAGAGCGATCGTGCGGGGGCGCTGGAAAAACCCTTGTTCCGGCCCGGGGTCCACTGCATGGGGGTTCGGGTTCCGGTGCGAAAGGCGAAACTGCCTTCGGTTGGGGGTACATCCTCCAGATAATCCATGCCGATTTCGTCGCCGTAATAGAGAAACGGGATTCCGGGCATGGTGAAGAGCATGCCGTGGGCGCAGCGGAGCTCGGCGTCGCTGCGGCCGCGTTTGAGCCGGGGATAGTCGTGATTGCCGGTGGGAAGGGCGATGTATCCTCTTCCGCGGGTGGCGTGGTAGTGATCGAGGTAGTTTTCGGTGAAGGCGCGGATATTTCCGCCACCGGCCCGTTCGAAAAAGACATGCGGATCGCGGGCGTCGCCTTTGACCGGGCACCAGGTGCCAAACAGTGCGTTGTAGGCGGGTTCGCCGAAATGGATCATGAAATCAATGTGAAATCCGGCGTCAATCGCCTGTTTGGGGTGGCTCCATTCGGAGACCAGGATGGCGTGGGGGTAGTCCTGTCCCATCCAGCCCCGGAATTCCTGCCACAGATCGCGGAGCGGAACGCTGTCGGGGGGGCCCTTGATGAGGGAACTGGCCATGTCCACGCGGAAGCCGTCGCAGCCGGCATCGAGCCAGTGCTTCATGATGGAGCGAAGTTCCGCGCGGACCGCGGCGGGCCCCGGAGCGTCCGGGGATTGTTCCCAGGGACGATCCGGGTGCGGGCTGGCATAGCCGTAGTTGAGCGCGGGCTGAAACCAGAAAAAGTTTGTGAGAACATTTCCATCGCGGGGCCCGGGTCCGTTGATCCATTTGCCGTCGGGGGCGTTGGTCCACACGGTGGGGGTCCAGACGTAAGAATCGCTGCGGGCATTGGGCTTGTGTTGACGGGAGGCTTCAAACCAGGGATGTTCGATGGAGGTGTGGCCGGCGACCAGATCGAGCAGAACCTTCATGCCGCGTTTGTGAGCCTCGCGGAACAGTTTTTTCAGATCGGCGTTTGTTCCGTAGCGGGGGGCTACTTTTTTGAAATCGCGGACATCGTAGCCGGCATCGCCAAAGGGAGAATCAAAAACCGGATTGAGCCAGAGGGCGTTGACGCCGAGCGACCGGATGTAATCGAGTTTACCGACGATCCCGGGCAGATCGCCGATGCCGTCCTGATTGCTGTCGGAAAACGATTGGGGGTATATCTGGTAAAAAACGGCGGAAGAAAGCCATTCGGGAGGTTTCATGATTTATTCAACAACGTCGATCATGCCGCGAATGCTGTCTGTGCGCTCGCGCTCGACACGGTCACGGTCCATATCTCGGGTTCGGTGGGAGAGGAGCCGGCTTTGGGGACGATGCCGGACGGCAAAAAGATCTTCATAGCCTTTGCGGAGGGTATCGCCGCGCAACGTGAGGGCACCCAAATCAAGGGCACGGGCTTCGGCAACCACATCGTTGGTGATCAGAAGGCTTTTGCGTCCTTTTTTGGCCAGAACGCGGATACATTCGAGCAACGTGGGAATGCGCTGCGGCGGGGTGGGGGAGAAAAAGACGCGCAACCCCATAAAATCCCCGCCATGTTCCACCTGACGAAGGGACTCGCCATTGAACAGCACCCAGATGTCCCATTTTTCCTCGCGCTGGATTTTGACGAGGTTTTGCAGGATTTCCACCTGGGCCCTCGGCGTCAGAACCTCATCCGGGGTCTTGTACAGATCCAAGGCACGGCCATCCACGACCACGGTGTAGCTGTCGGCGTTGTAATCTTCTTTGCCTGCTGTGAGATGAACCAAACTCATGAATGGGGCCTTCCTTTGCGGTCAGAGTGACCACACGGACAGACTAGCCTTTCTTGACTTCTTTGCGCAAGCGATTAGTTGCAAAACTCTTCAGGAAATAAAACCATGTCGCAAACCGAACCCTATCCCATCCGCTGCCCGAAATGCAACTCCCAACAGGACGAAGTGCTCTACGACACCGTGGACGTGGGCAAAGAACCCGAATTGCGAAAGCTATTGATGGAAAACAAGCTGAATGCCGTGGTGTGCAACGCCTGCGGTTTTCGCTTCCGGGTGGATAAACAGTTACTCTACAACGATTCAAAGGCGGGATGGATGGTTTATCTGAACCCGCACCCGATCGAAAGCAGCGATCAGGCGGAGGAGGAGTTCCGCCATGTACTGGAGGACCTGAGCGCCTTGTTGCCGTCGGGGGCGGTCATGCCGGAGGTGGACCTGGTCTTGTCGAGAGTCGAACTGGTGGAACGCATCTTTGTGCGGGAGGCCGGTTTCAACCCCCAGGTCATCGAATACGTCAAGTACCTGATCTACACGCAGAATCTGGATCAGTTTATGCCGGAGGAGAAAGCCCTGCTCCTGAACGGGCGGGAGTGTAGCGAGGAACACCTGAGTTTTGTGGTGCAGGACGTGAACACCCACAAACTGGAAACGTTGTTGCAGTACAGCCGGGAGGCCTACACCAGTCTGGTGGAGCTGTTGGCCCAGGATGGAGACCTCAGCCTGGTGCATCAGCTTTTCCCTGGCCCCTACCTTTCGGCCAGAGCGTATCTAGTCCAAGATGAGGTATGATGGGACGAGCTGTGACCGGGTGAGAGGTGGGTGAAATCGTCGCAATTCAGAAGACTACTCTTCTATAAAGACATAAGTCATATTCTTCTTATGGTCTGTGCATATGTTTATAACTCTATAAGCCATTGTGGAGTAAAGGATTTAGAGATTTTGGATTGTTAGGGGATTGTGATAAGGGCAACGCTTGCACCTGGGTTGCGCACATGCCTTCCATAACCCCCTACTTGCGCACAGGGAAGCAATGGACAATTCAAACGTTGCTGACAGGGTCCTGTGCACAAGATTCCAAGCGGGCAGCATAGGCCCCATCGCAGCCCTTTTCGCCGGGCAAAAGAAGGGTTTCCCGGGTCAATTTCCAGCTGGGATGGCGCTGGAGCCACCGGGAGATCTGAAGCGTGGTTTCTTCAGCCTCAATGGAACAGGTGCTGTACACGATGCGTCCACCGGGTTTCAGGTGCTCCGCCGCGTGGTCGAGCAAATTGCCCTGGAGAACGACCAACTGATTGACAAAACTTCGGGTGAAATGCCAGCGGGCGTCAGGTCGCCGCTGCAATACGCCGGTGTTGGAGCAGGGAACATCGAGCAGAATGGCGTCGTAGGTATCGGGGTTGGCGGAAAGGTCGCCTTGTTGAACCTGAACGGCGCTCATGCCCAGACGCTCGAGGTTTTCGCGGAGACGGGGAATGCGTTTGGGGTTCGGGTCCGAAGCTGTGAGACCGGTGCCCGCATGTCCTAGGGACTCGGCGAGCAGGATGGCCTTGCCGCCGGGAGCGGCGCAGGGGTCGAGAATCGTCTCGCCAGGTTTTGCATCAAGCAGGGCAGGGGCCAGGGAGGTCGAAGGATCCTGAACATACCAGTGACCTTCCGGAAAACCGGGAAGATCAACGGGTGACATGCCACGGGGCAGTTTCCAGAATCCCGGAAAAGCGGTATTTCTTTCACAGTCGGAAGAAATTTCCTGATCAGCCCGATGCAGACGGCCCAGCGCGGTCAGGCGGGCAAAGGTGACGGAGCGTTCCTGATTCCAGCGGAGGATGGCTTCGGTTTTGGCGGGGCCGAAACGTTCGGTCCAGCGTCGGACGAGGAGATCTGGATGCGAAAAGCGTTGGGGGGCGGGTTGTTGTGAAAGCCACGTGTGGAGGGACTCGCGTTCGCGGGTGGCGCGGCGCAAGAGGGCGTTGGCGTAGCCGATGAGGGGAGTGGGGATATGTTCATGACGGGCGGCCTGGAGGGTTTCGTTGGCGGCGGCATGATCGGCAATCCCGTCGAGAAGAAGGACTTGGTAGAGGCCCATGGCCAGGAGAGGTCGAAGTTCCGGAGACGGGGGACGTTGGCTCAAGTGGTCCATCCAGGCGTCGAGGCTCCCCTTGTGGCGGAGGCAGCCCCAGACGATTTCGCGGGTAAGTGCGGAAGCGGTGGTCCAGGCGGGGTTGTCTTCCGGAAGGGAGCCATCCTGCTGCCAGCGGGAGAGCAATTTGAGAGCGAGAACGCGGTCTTGGGAATTATTCATGCAGAATCCGCAATGGGTCAAGGGTTTACGTGATCCATTCACCCTAGAGAAGTCCACGTGGAAGTCAAAAGGGCTTTCGTGGAAAGTTCATATAATCAATATTGCAACTGTTGAAATAATTCATCCCAGGGACGCAGACCGATAAATTGCCAGGCTTGAAGGCGAACAAATCTGTGCCGAAACCGCCCGTACTTCGCCCCTCAAACCGTAGATGGCCGTGTGTAGGCAAGTGCATTGGCTAAACCCTCTGATTTAGCCCTCCCCTAACGCTTCTGGTTAAACGCCAAAACTCATGTTGTTTCATATCGGCGCTCCCGTCCACCGTCGATCCGCCTCCGCATATTCTGTTCTCCCGTCATCCTCCGGTCACAATGTTGTGGGAAAAGCGGACAACCCTTTGGAGGATGTCTGATGAATCGAAATCGCTGGTGGTCTCTTTCGCTGTTGTTCCTGCTTGTGAATGCCCTTGGTCTTTGGCGGGCCTTGTTTCTCTGGGATGCCCATTTGGGTCGCCTGGACGGCGGGGCGCGCCTAAAATCCAGTCCCGCTGCGGAGCAGGTTGTGGTGGGCCGCGCGCCACTGCGCTGGGTCTGGACCGCGCCGGTGGTCGCCGACGAGGCCGTGGGCCAGATCCCCCCCAGCGCGCCAGTGACTTTCGATCCGCCGCAGCGGGGGCGTTTTGTCTGGGTGAGCGACCGCGTCCTGGAATTCCAGCCGTCGGAGGACTGGCCCGCCGCGCGCCGGGTGCGGCACGAGCTGAACACCACCCTCACCAACAACCTCGGCCGCGTGATGGCGTTCGCGCACTCGGGAAGCCTCCTCGGTCCGGAACTCCAGTTGCTCTCCGCCCGGGTCCAGCGTCTGGATGCCCAGGACCAGCTCCAGGTGTCGCTGGTCTTCAACGCCCCGGTTTCCGCCGATGCGGTCCGCGCGCACCTCGATCTGCACGATGCCACTGGCAACCGCCTGGATGCCAGCCTCCGCGAGACGCCGTCGCCGCAGGAACTGCTCTTGTTCTGCGGCGTGGGCGCGGCGGCTCCGCTGAAGCTCTCCCTCAACCCGGGCTTGGCCTCGCTGCACGGACCCGACGGCGCGATCCGCGTGGCCAAAGTCGTTTCACTGTCCCTGCCCGAGCGCTTTTCGCTGACGGGTGTTGAAACGCAACAGCCCACTTTCGGCGATGGACACGTCGAACTGTCCTTCAGCTCGCCGCCCGACCTGCGCTCGGTCCCGCCCGCGCTGGAAATCCTCCCGCCGGTCAAGGCGTCGATTGGGCAGGGCGACTGGTGGCGTCGGCAGAATGTCCGCATCAGCGGCGACTTTGTGCCCGGAACCAAATACACGCTGCGCCTCGGCGCCGGACTCAAAGGCATCAACGGACAGGAACTGGGAGAGGCCACGGACATCCCGGTGCTGCTGCCCCAGCGCGATCCCGGCCTGCGTTTTGCCCATGGCGACAGCAGCATCCTGCACGCCGCCGGGTCACGGCGCGTGCGCGTGGACACCGAAAACGAAGGCCAGCTTTCCCTGCAACTCCGCCGCGTACACGACAACAACCTGCTGGCCTTCCTCTCCCGACAGAACCGCGACCTCTACTGGGAACGTGAAGCCCCGAACCAAAACCTCGACAAACCCATTTGGACAAACACGCTGTCCCTCAACGGCAGCGGGCCGGTGGACATCGACCTGAGCGAAGCCCTCGCCGTGGCGGGTCATGGGGTTTATCAACTCCAGGTCAGCGGCAAAAACTCCGAACAACAGATTGAACGGCTGTTTCTCGTCAGCGACCTCGGATTGCTCGCGCGTCGCCAGGGAAGCGACGAACTTCTGGTCTGGGCGGTGGGACTTTCCGACAGCGCGGCGGTGGCCGATGCCGAGCTTCAGGTCTGGAGCAGCACGCGCCAGCTCCTCGGCGAGGGGCGCAGCGATGCGCAGGGCATGGCCCGTCTGAAACTGCGTGCGCTGGACAAGGAAGAGGAGGTCTTCGCCGTGGTCGCCCGCAAGCAGGGCCGGCTCGGCGTGCTGGCGCTGGTCACGGAAAGCCCCTTCCCGGGCGAAGACGTGGGACGTGCTTACCTCGAAAACGGGAGCGAAGCCTATGTGTTCAGCGACCGCGGCATCTACCGTCCGAACGAAACGTTGCGCGCCCGCGCCATTGTGCGAGGACCCGGAGGATTGCTGCCCTCCGCGCATCCGGTGCAGTGGACGCTGCGCTCCGCCGCCGGCCTCAAGGTCTGGAGCGCTCGCGCCACGCTCAGCGACGTGGGCACCGCGCTCGCCGACATTCCCCTCGGCAACGAATGGCCCAACGGAAATTACAACCTGACCCTTTCGCTGCCCGGCGACGACGCGCCCGCGATGGGTTCGACCTCCATCTTCATCGAGTCCTTCGTCCCGCCGCAGGTCGTGGTGGAGGCCAGCACCTTGGGCGGAGGCGTCTTTGTGGGGCCGCAGTTTGACGTGGACCTGCAGGCGCGACTGCTCTACGGCGCTGCCGCGGCCGACCATCCCGCAGAGGCCGTGGTCACCATCAGTCCGGAAACGTTCCGAAGTTCGGAACACCCTGACTTTGTGTTTTCCGATGTTCGGAAAAGCAGCTTCAGTTCGATCAGCCGTCCCTTGGGCCAGGGGCAGACAGATGCGGAGGGTCGCGGGCGTTTCACGGTGCGGGTTCCGGACGAGCTGGACCCTCCCTCGGCGTTGCGCGCGGTGGTGGGCGTGAGTGTGCGTGAATTTTCGGGACGCGCGGCGACGGCCTTTGTCTCGCGCCGCGTCGATCTGCGTCCGTATTATCTTGGCCTGCGCCTTCGCGGGGAGAACAGCGGGACGATCGTCGTGGATGTCCTGGCGCTGTCGCCGGACGGGAGCGTTCGGGACACGTCGGCGGAGCTGGAGCTGCAGCTCGACCGTGTGGAGTGGCAGAGCGGATACCGTCGCGACGACAACGGGCGCCACACCTGGGTGAGCGAGGAAATCGCGATACAGGAGGCGGCGCAGACGCTGAAGCTGGAGAAGGGCCGGGCGTCCCTCGTGCTGAAGGGCGCGGCGGACGCGCAGTATCGCGTGTCGGTGAAGGACGCGGCGGACAAGGTGAGTGCGTCGCAGCGGGTGTACACCGGCTCGGCGGGCGCGGATCCGGAGCGCGGCGACCGCGTGAATCTGGTGTTCGACAAGGAAACGGTTTCGGCGGGCGACGCGGTCACGCTGCGTCTGCGCGCGCCTTTTGCCGGACGTGCGCTGATTACGGTGGAGGCCGAGCGCCTGCTGCACAGCGAGGTTGTGGAACTGAGCGGGCGCGAGCAGTCGATTCCGCTGGTGGTTCCGGAGACAAAACATCCGAATCTGTGGGTGCGTGCGGTGGTGCTGCGTCCGATTCCCGGCGGCGGGGCCCAGCCCGTGCTGCGGGCCGATGGCGCGACGGTATTGCGCATGGATGTGTCCAAACAGCAGGCGGAGCTGCGCCTGGAGGCTGCCGCACAATTGCGTCCGGCGGCGAATGCGAAGATCATCCTGCGCGGCGAACCCGGCGCGGAAGTGACGCTGGCGGGAGTGGACGAAGGCATTCTGTTGCTCACACGGTTTGCCACGCCCGATCCGCATCGCTGGTTTTCGGCGCTGCGCCGCGTGTTGTCGCGTCAGTGGGACATGTACGACCTGCTCATGCCGGAACTGGGATCGGTGGAACAGGCCGGGGATCCGGCGATGGGCGGAGGCTCGGATGTGATGATGGCCAACCGCATGAATCCAATCGACGCCAAACGTTTTAAACCGCTGGCCTGGTGGTCGGGCGCACAGCGTTTTCCGGAGAGCGGTGTGCTGGAGCTGCAGGTTCCGCTTCCCGAGTTCAGCGGCGAAATCCGCTGGATGGCGGTGCAGGTGTCGCCAACAAAACTGGGATTCGCCGAGGCGCGTTCGAGCGTGGGACGCGACGTGGTGACGCAGCAGAGTCTGCCGCTGTTTCTTGCCCCCGGCGACCGTGCGCAGTGGACGCTCCGTGTGCACAACCGCGGTGACAAAGGGTCAGATGTTAACATTACGCTGAAAACCACGGGTCCGGCAGAGGCATCGCTTGGAGGCGTTCAGACGCTGTCCCTCGCGCCTGGCGAAGTGAAGTTGCTCACGGGGGAAGTCGTGGCCAACCGCGACGCCGGTGTGGCGACCTGCGTGGCGGAGTTTTCCTGCAACGGTGAGACGTGGAGCGATGAGATTGAAATCGCGGTGCGTCCGGTGGAGGCATGGACCGCGCTGGCGGAACGTCACCTTCTCGCCCCCGGAGCCACGCTGTCGTTTCCGGCGCGCGAAGGCTGGTTTGCGGCGAATGCGAAACGCAGCCTGCGGGTGAGTGCGATGCCCGCGATGCAGGCCTCCGGCGCAGTTGAATACCTGCTGCGTTATCCCTACGGCTGTGTGGAGCAGACGACGAGTGCGGCCTTTCCCGGACTGGTCATGCCCGAGCTGGCGGCAACTTCCGTGCGCGGAGCCAAAGAGGTTGTGAACGATGGCATTTTCGCGCTTTGGGGCAAGCAGCGCTCCAACGGCGGCTTCGGGTATTGGGGTTCGAACGACGAGGCCTCCGCCGAAGGCAGTTTCCATGCGCTGGAGTTTTTGCTCGAAGCCAAAAAGGCCGGATACACCGTGGATGAACAGCGTTTGCGCGCGGCGTTGGACTGGACGCGCGGCTGGCTCAACCGCGGACGCTGGCGTTTGGACGAACAGGGACGTGTGGACAACCGCAATCTGGCGTCGGCCGCGCTGGTGCTGGCCAAGGCCGGCGAACTCGACGCCGGATGGGCGCAGCGGCTCGTCGAACGCCGCGAGGACCTTTTTGGCGGCGCGCGCATCGTGGCGGCGGATGCCTTGACGGAGGCCGGACACCGTCCGCTGGCGCTGGACATGCTGCGCGGCATGACGGCGGTGTCGGACAGCGTCGGCTGGTACAGCCGCACGGCCGACACCGCGAACCTTCTGCGTGTACTTTTAAAAACCGACCCCACCGATGGACGCATCGCGGCGCTGGTGGAGAGCGTATTGAAATCGCAGCAGCGCAGCGGACGCTGGGGATCGACCTACGAAAACGCGGCGGTGGTGCGTGCGTTGGCGGCCTATGCGCGGGCCTTTCCGGGTCCGGCGGAGGCCCCATCGTTCCAGTGGAATGGCGGGAAGTTGCCGCAGCAGCTTGCGATGTCGGATGTGGGCGAGTTGACCAACCTGGGCAAACGGCCTTTGTACGTCGAGGAGCTGCAGGCGGGCATTCCCTTGCAGGCACCGGAGATGGACAACGCGTTCCGCGTCGAGCGCCGCCTGTTGCGCGCGGATGGTTCGCTGGTGGATGGCCCCGTGTCGTCGGGCGAGATCGTGATGCTGCACCTGCACCTGCGCGGGTTGCCGCGTGCGGTGGACTATGCGGTGATCGATCAGCGCCTGCCGGCGGGTCTGGAGCCGCTGCCGCCGGCGCGACAGGCCAATCCGCGTTCGGTGACGGGCAACGAGCCCCCGGTGACCGGACTGAGTCCCCGGCATCTCGAAGTGCGGGACGACCGCATTCTTGTGTTCCCGAATGTCCTGGGAAGCGGCGAGGCGCATGTGTTGCTGCTGACGCGCGCGGTGAGTCCGGGAAGCTACGTGTTTCCGGCGGCCTTTGTGCAGGACATGTACCACGAGGAATTCGCTGCCCGCGGAGAGGAGGGTCGGATAGAGGTCAAATGACCAGGCCCGCGACGCCGGCGACGGCCATGACGCTGCCCAGCAAGGCGAGGCGTCCGGGCCGGTCGCCTTCGATCCACCACGTGAATGGAATCATGAACAGCGGGGTGGTGGCGACGACGGCGAGGACCAGGGCGCTGGGCGAAGTGCTCAGTGCCCACTGGTAACAGCCCACCCCGAGCACGGGTCCGCAGACCGCATTCAGGATCGATAGAAAACACGCGAAGGGCCGTTCGCTGCGGGGAAGCCGCACCCATGCGGACTCGGACCAGCGGCGTTTGTGCAGGCGGAACCACAGGTAGAACAGGGCGCCCACCAGCAGTCCTGCGCCGATGCGTTGCCAGGCGGCACTCAAGCCGTCGAGTTCGATGCCCGCCGCGCGGTTGAGGGCGAGGGCCCGGCGGCTGATGACCGCGCCCCAGGCCTGGCCGAGGGCGGCGAACACACCGAAAAGGCTTCCCACGATGCGCTGGGCGCGGGGCAGGGGATTGCGTTTGTGCGGCATCAATGCACAGGCGACGCCGACGAGAATCAACAGGGCGAACAGACCTTGTGTCAGGCTGATGCGCGTGCCCATCCACAGCCATTCGGTGAGGGCGGCGAAGGGCGCGGCGAGGCTTTGCGACAGTAGAATCGCGCGACGTGATCCGATGCGTTCGTAGGCGTGGAACATTGCCATATCTCCCAGGCCAAATCCGACAAGGCCGCTCCAAAAAAAGAGGGAGCGACCGGGACCCGCATTCCCCTGTCCCCACAGATGCGCATAGGCCCCGAGCAGAAGTGTGGCGATGATCAGGCGAAACAAGTTCGCATTCACGGGACCCATGCGGCGGGACGCCTGCGAGGCACTGAGCGCCGAGAAGGAAAAGAGAACAACCGTAAGAAGGGAAGCGCCCATGTGGAAACGTTCTCTATGGGCTACGCTATCGGGACACGCAAGGAACAATCATGGGTTTTTAGGCGGATGAAGGTGTTTTCCGCAGTGGGGGCACACCCCGTTCTCTTTGTGTTCCCGCCGTTGGCGGTTGAGTTCGTCGAGGAAGGCGGAGGCGAAGATGCCGGTGGGCAGGGCGACCATCAGGATGCCGAGGAGGGTGGTGATGACCGCCAGCACCCGACCCGCGGCGGTGATGGGAACGACGTCGCCGTAGCCGACGGTGGTGATGGTGATGAAGGACCACCACAGCGCCGCCGGGATGTGGGGGAATTTGTCGGGCTGGGCCTGCCCCTCGATCATGTACATGAGACTGGCGCAGACCACGGCCAGCATGATGAGCACGGTGAGGGAGACCAACATTTCCTCTCGGCGGGTTTTCACCACGCGCAGCAGCAGGTTTACGGCCTCGGAGTAGCGCCCCAGTTTCCCGATGCGGACCAGGCGCAGGAGACGCAGACCCCGCAGAATCCGCAGGTCCAGCGGCAGGAAAAACAGGAGGGAGGGCAGGATCGCGGCCAGGTCCACCAGCGCGATGGGCGAGACGGCGAAGCGGAGGCGGCCCCACAGGGGATGCCGAAAACGCGGCGCGGCGGTGCAGGACCACAGGCGCAGCAGGTATTCCACCAGGAAAATGGACACCGAGGCGATTTCGAATCCAGTGAAGAACCCTTCGTAGCGGTCGTGGATCCCGGGTACGGACTCGACCACCACCGCCAGGATGTTGGCCAGGATCAGCAGCAGAATAAAAATGTGCAGGGCCTGTTCCCATCGGGGGCCCTCCTCGTTCCAGTCCAGCACGTCCCAGATGCGTTTTTTGCGTGTCACAGCCATTTCCTCCGTTTCATAAACACCAGCATGACGCTGGAGATCAGCAGCACCCCCAACCAGAAGAAGAGATACCCATTCGGATGCGTCAGTTCGGGGATGATTTCAAAATTCATGCCGTAGACCCCGCAGAGAAAGGTCAGGGGCAAAAAAATTGCGCTGATCACCGTGAGGCGGTTGACGACTTTGTTGGTGCGGTGGCTGACCATGCCCATGTAGAGGTTCAGGCTTTCGCTGAGGCCGTCGCGCTCGGTGGTGATGTCGCCGCCGAGGCGCTCCAGGGTGTCGGCCATTTTCTCGAGGAAAGGCTGGGTGGTTTCGGGGATGAAGGGGGAGCGGCGGGAGGCGATTTCGTGCATGAGTTCGCGGGAGTCGAGCACTGTCTTGCGGAAGGCGAGGATGTCCTGGGTGAGCTGGGCCACCTCGGGGAAGATGCTGTCGTCCACATCGCTGAAGAGGCGGAGCTGGATGGCCTCCACGGCGGCGGAGAAGCCCCGGAAGGTGTTGCGGTAGGTGTTGATCAGGTGGTCGCCTACCTCGTAGAGCAGGAAGCCGGGGCTCTTGGCGAACTTGTGGAAGTCCTCGCGGCAGGTGCGGCGCATCTGCCGGGGAAACGTCGCCTCGTGCCGGCGATAGGTGAGCAAAAAGCGCTCGGCGAGCACGACATCGACGTGCACGGAGCAGAGGCGGCCTTCGACCAGGGTCGCCTCGCTGAGGCCCAGGTGCAGGCAGCCGTCGTACACGTCGTGGCGCCCCTCGCGGTCGGGACCAAGGATTTCGGCCAGGGCGATGGGGTCGATGTGGAGGCTTTCGAGGAGGGGCTTGTGAGCGGCGTTGTCGCCGTCATCGGACTGGATGTCGATCCAGCAATAGTCGCCGCGGGCAAAAGCCTCGGGCAAGGCCTCGGGGAGAAGCGTGCGGTCCTCCTTGGTGCTGAAATTGAAAGCGAGGATCGTGATCATGGGGCGGGGCGTGGAGGGGTGGCGGGAACGGGGTGGACGTCGCCGGCGCGGGCGAGGCAGGCCTGCGGCCACTGGTGTTGCAGCGTGGCGGCTTTTTTGTCAAGATAGTCGTCGTCATCCGAGGGGGCGTGGTGCGTGACCACGAGGCGTTTGACCCCGGCCAGTTGGGCAAGCGCGACGCATTCCTCCCAGGTGCTGTGTCCCCAGCCCTCATGGCCGGGGTAGGTCGCTTGGCTGTATTGGCCGTCCATCACCAGCAGGTCGGCGGGATGTGGCTGACTGCAGAGGCGCAGAAGGGCTTCGCGCTGGGCGGGACTGGAGCGGGCCCATTCGACGTCGGTCGCCACCACCAGGGCGCTGTCCCCCTCCTCGATGCGGTAGGCGATGCTGCCGCCGGGATGTTGCAGGGGACAGCTGCGGATGCGGAGGGCGCCCCAGGACAAGGCCTCTTCCCCCAACTCAAGAAAGTCGATGTGGGCGGCGTGGTCCTCCAACCGCAGGGGGGAAAACGGTGGGGACAGCAGTTGGGGAATCACCGCATCCACGCGGCGGCCCTCCAGGAGAGGGGCGGCAAAGGTGACGGACCATTTCGGATCGTGCAGCAGCGTGAGGGCGGGCAGACCCGCGAGGTGGTCGAGGTGGTAGTGGGACATCAAGGCCAGCAATTTGTGCGAGCCGGGGTCGGCCAGCAAGCGCCCGTTCAGCAGGCGTGCTCCCGTGCCGAGGTCGATGAGAATCGAGTCGCCGGAGTGCCCTTGAATCAGAAACGACGTCGTGTCGCCTCCATACGTGCTGCAAGGATTTTTCGCCGTGGGATAGGCTCCGCGGCAGCCGCCGATAACCAGGTTCATTTCATTTCTCGTGAAGATTCCAGATGCCGTCCCACTCCGCCACGGTTCCGTTCAGGAGGGCCTGGCAGCGCTGGGTGTAGATGCGTGACACGGAATCCTCTCCGATGGATTGGAAAGAATCAAGTGCGGACTTCCAGTCGCGGGACCGACAGGCCGCGAGGCCGGCTTCATAACGCGGCAACCAATCGGGCAGCGCTTCGCCCGCAAACGCCATTGGTTCAAAGACGCGGAGAGGTTGCGAACGCCCCACGACCGTGATGACGCCGATTTCGCGGCCCAACACGGCGTCGCCCGCGCCGCGCCAGGTGGACTCGGACACCAGCGTATAGGTGCCGAAGGCCTTGTTCGCCCCCTCGAGGCGCGCGGCGGTGTTCGCGGCATCCCCCAGCATGGTGTAGTTGAATTTGTCGCGCGAGCCCATGTTGCCCACCACGACCTCGCCAGTGTTGAGGCCGATGCGGGTGCGGATCACGGAGCCATACCGTTCCGCCCATTCGGCGCGCAACGCCTCGACGCGCCGCTGGCAGCGCAGGCAGGCGCTCAGAGCGCGGGCGGGATGGTCGGGTTGCAACACAGGCGCGTTCCAGAAGGCGACGATCGCATCGCCCACAAATTTATCCACGTAGGCCCCTTCTTCGCGCAGAATTCCACCCACCTCAGTCAGGTATTCATTCAGAAGGTCCACCAATTGCGGCGGGCTGAGCCGCTCGGAAAAGGTCGAAAACTTTTCCAGGTCGGAGAAGAACATGGTGAGTTCGCGTTTTTCGCCGCCCAGGCGGAGTTTTTCGGGTTGAGCCACAAGCTCGTCCAGCACGGCCGGCCCCACGTACTGGTTGAAGGCGGATTTCAGGAAGCGCTTTTGGCGGCCTTCGGTGGCGTAGTTCCACACCAGTCCGCCCAGCGTCGCCAGCCCGGTGGACAGCAGAGGCGGCAGCATCGGCCACCACCATCCGCCCGCGTAGCTGGCCGCGCCCAGCAGCGCCAGGGTTGCGCCCGCGCCGCCCAGGACCAGCAGGTTGCGCGCGGCGCTGCCCGCGTGTAAAATGGCCAGTCCGCCGCCAAGGGCCAGGAGAAAGGCGGAGAGCACGTTGGCCCAGCGCGGAGTGTCCTGCAGCGGATCCCCGGCCAGCAGATTATCCAGCAGCGTGGCATGGATCTCCACCCCGGGATAGTCGCCCGCGAAGGGTGTGGGCCGCAGGTCCTTCAGCCCGGGGGCGCTGAAGCCGAAGAACACGTGGCAGTCCCGGAGCAGGGCGGGATCGACCAGGCTTTTGCCGCCCTCGCGCAGTCGCGCTTCCGAGAGGATGACCGCCGCCGCCGACACCGAGCGGTGGGTTCCCGAGCGTCCTCGGTAACGAAGGATGATTCTCCCCTGGGAATCGACGGGCACCGAGCGCCCGGCAACGGAAAAACGCCCCTCCTCCCAGCGGCAGTCCTTTTCTCCTGCCACGAGCAGGGCCGCGAGTCCCAGCGACGGCAGGGGCTGCCCATCGAACACCCGCAGCAGGGCCGCGCGCCGGAACACGCCGTCCGGGTCGGGAACGTCCTTGACGTTGGCCAGCCAGGGGACGACCGCCGCGATTTCGGGAATGGGGAAGGAGGCGCGCGGCTCCCGCAGCACCGCCGGGGGCTCGCCGATCAACCACGGTTTCCGGGCGGCGAATTCCGGCCAGCGTTCGTGTTGGTTGGTCTGGCGGCCCGCAAAAACGGCGACGCTCGACGGCACGCGGGCGAAGGCCTCCGCCAGGCGGCGGTCGTCGTCGACCTCATACACGCTGGGTTCGGTGAAGAGCACATCAAAGGAAACCGATTTTGCCCCGGCGCGCTGGCAGAAATCGAGGATCGGGGCGTAGACTTGGCGGGGCCAGGGCCAAGGCCAGCCCTGTTCGGTGGAGCCCCAGTCCAGGCTCGCCTGGTCCAGCAGGATGACGCGGATCGAGTCGGTGTGGGGGGAGGGATTTGCAAAGAGCTCGACCCGCCAGCGCCAGAGGACGGCTTCCATTCTGCGCAAGCCCCCGGTCTCCCACACCAGCATTGAAAGCCCCGTCGTGGCGAAGGCCAGCACG
This sequence comes from uncultured Verrucomicrobiota bacterium, assembly GCA_964497855.1. Taxonomy (GTDB): domain Bacteria; phylum Verrucomicrobiota; class Kiritimatiellia; order SS1-B-03-39; family UBA6053; genus CAYLNG01. Next base: position 15,989 of record CAZCFM010000072.1, read on the forward strand.
AGTGCCGTGCAGACTTTCTTCGGAACTCGGAGTCGCCCCGCGCTCACAATCCCTTCATGGCCTGGTCAAAGCGGGCCTGCCGGGCCACCACGGACGCCTGGGGAACATCGTCCTTCGTCAGCTTGGCGATGTCGGACAGGCGGGCCTTGGGCGGAGGATGGGTCTTGGCGAAGTCGAGGCCGTCGGGCTTGAGCTGGGATTCCATGCGGGTCAGCACCCGGGCCAAGGCCGTGGGATCGTAGCCAACCCGGCGGAGCAGCTCAATGGCCATCGCGTCCGCGTCCTTTTCCTGACCCCGTGCGTAACCGCTGGTGACCAGGGTGGAGGTGACGTCCTGGATGCTGCCCTCGAAGGCCTTCGTCAGTTGCGCGACCTGATCGCCGGCGAGATTCTTGACGGACTCGGTGCCCACCGTGGTTGCCACCTCGGTCCAGCGGCTGTTGCTGATGGCGGAGACCGCGTGGCTGAGGTTCACGTGGGCGACCTCGTGGGCGAGCACGGCGGCCAGTTCGTCCTCGTTTTCGCAGAGGCGCAGCATGCCGCGCGACAGGAAGATCAATCCGCCGGGAGCGGCGAAAGCATTGATGTCCTCCGAGTTGAGGATCAGGTAATGATAACCTCCGTAGGTCTCGGGCTTGTCAGACGCCTGCGCCAGAATTTGGCCCACCATGTTCACGTAATGGGTGGCATCGTCGTTCTCAAACACGCCGTACTGGTGTGTGATGGAGGCACCCACCGCGCGGCCCAGATAATATTCCTGCTCCGGGGTGATTTCCTCCACGGCTTTCATCACGCCCTTGCCCGTGGTGTAGGCCGTGCGGGTCAGGTCGCTGTTCACGACATCGGAGATTTGCGACACCGCAGCGCAGGAGGTCAGAAGCAACAAGGCCCCCGCCGCAGTGCCGGAAAACCACAAACGCGAATCCGGGGAGGCCTTCATGATTTACCTCCACGTGGCCGAATTTCGCCCTCATTCAGAAACTGGATCATCTCTTCCGTGGGGATGCTTTTCTCCTGCATCTTGTCAATGGGTCCAAAGTCAATGTCCGCATTTTTGGATCGGAAGTCCGATTCCACCTTCGAATTGAATCCTTTTCCGGCCAAGGACATTTCTTCGCCGGAAGCTGTGGCTGAGGCATCCTGCGCGTCGGTTTTCACCTCAATCGCTTTCGTGCGAAGTGCCGAGAGATGTACCCACCCCTCTTCGCCTGTGCGGGTCGATTTCACTTTTCGCCATTCTCCCTCACTTTGCAACAGGGTGACTTTGTCGGCATAGGCTGTTGTGGCGATTTTCACTCCCAAATACGAAGGAGTGGCACGCAGGTGCGCGTTGCGAATTTGCACGCTCATCTCCGTGGGGCCTTCCGCCCGAATAACGCCTGCAAAAGCAACGCAGGCACTAGCTAGAATTCCGCGAGTTACAAGGTTCATGCTCTCTCCGAAGGTGGGGTATAGGCGCAGGGGATATTA
>CAZCFM010000072.1:17558-19295 GCA_964497855.1 uncultured Verrucomicrobiota bacterium
GCACCCCAGAAGCCCTTGTCCAGCACGAGGGGCAGCGTGTGCTCCTCCATGTGGTCGAAACAGACGCGCTCCGGGTCCACGCCTTTGTGGCCGGTCAGGTAGTCGAGCATCATCTTCGTGCCCTTGAGCTTGTCGTTCAGGTGCGGCGTGTGAATCCAGATGAGCTGCTTGAATTTCAGGGCCAGTTCGACCTGTTCCTCGAAAATCGTCATCTCGTTGCGGGTGTTTTTGTTGAGGCCGATTTCGCCGACGCCGAGCACGTTGGGCTTGGCGAGGAATTCGGGCATCATGGCGATGACCTCGCGGCTGAAGGCCACGTCCTCAGCCTCCTTGGGATTGATGCAGATCCAGCAGTAGTGGTCGATGAGGTACTGTTTGGCGCGGGTGGGCTCGAACTCGGAGATGTGGGTGAAGTAATCGTGAAAAGCCTGCGGCGAGGTGCGGTCGTAGCCGGCCCAGAAGGCGGGTTCGCAGATGGCGACCGTGTGCATGCGGGCCATCCGTTCGTAGTCCTGCACGGTGCGGGCAATCATGTGGACGTGGGGTTCGATGATTTTCATGCGCGTCTCACTTCACGGAGAGGGATTCAAGGATGCGGCGGACGCGGTCGGGGCCGGGTCCGGCGACGGTGAGGGCGGCTTCGCGCATGGCCTGGAGGCGCGGGTCGTTGGCGAGGGCCTCCGCGCCGCGGGCGGCGTCGATGCGGTCAAACGCGGCGGCGGTTTCCAGCAGCGCCGAGCGCATGTGGAGGTAGATCATGTCGAGGAGTTCGGGGGCGGTTTTGGGCGAGTTCATGCGGATAGAGTACCCCGGAGCTTGTGAAAGTTCAAAGGAAAGTTGTTCAGGAAACAAAGAGATAGCGCAGGGACCATTCGCGGGAATCGCCGGGTTCGAGGACGAGATCGAGGTAGGGTTCCGGACTGAAGGTGTTGGGGTTGGACCAGATGGGCAGGTCGGAAAGCGGGAAGTCGCCGCGCAGCTCCACGCGTCCGCAGACGGGATGGGCGAGGGAGAGGTCGCAGGTCACGGGGGCGTCGAGACGGAGGAGCTGGAAACGTTGTTTGGGGGGGCCGGTATACGGACGGCGGTGGTCGATGCGCCCCGTGGCGTCGAGGCTGTAGGCCATCGCGTCGTCGGGAAGATGGCAGGCGGGACCGGGATCGAGGCTCAGGCCTTCGGACATGGGCGGGAAGAAGGGGTGGGCAAACCATTGCAGATGCAACGGGCGGCGGCCCGTGTTGCGGATGCGGGTCGTGGACACGAGGTTCGGGCCCTGGGCCGTCCACTCGCGTTCCAGGTGGTAGGCCAGGTCCTCGACGCCATGCGTGCAGGACATGTGGCAGTGGTTTTCGCCGAGGTGGTGTTTCCACTGCGGGGCATCGAGCAGGTTGAAAATCCGGTAGTTGGAGGTCGCTGCCAGCAGGCCGACGCCGGGGACGAAGAGGTCCGCGCCGACCGGATTCAGGGGCCGCTCCCCGTGCAGGTCGACTTCGCGGAAGGCTTCGGGGGCGCCTTGTCCGTCAAAGACGTCCGGAACGGGGTCGGGATACAGCGGCCCAGTGAACAGGGGGCGGTTTTCCCGGTCGTGGGCCTGCCAGAGATATCCCCCGCGAACATAGCGGGTGCCCTGATATTCGGCGTCGCCGTTGGGGTCCAGAAATTCAAGGCGGTAAAACGGGGTATGGATATGCAACATGTGTGGCTCTTATGCATGAAACGCCGGGCGGTCAATCCGTG
>CAZCFM010000073.1:0-19172 GCA_964497855.1 uncultured Verrucomicrobiota bacterium
AAAACGGAGGTTCAACCCGGCATTCTCACGCCACTTTCACCCTGGCGCCGACACCCATCCTCCAGTTGCTTGAAAAAACAAACACCCAGGTTGCATTTCTTCATTCGTCTTCCAAGTGTTTCGCAGTGGAGGGTGACGGGAAGGGTTGACTACGCCACAGCCTCCGCATGGATTTTCAGGTTCAGGGCCTTCATGACTTTGAGAATCGTATCACAGCCGGGTCTCGTTGCCTCATCGGACAGGGAGGACAAGGTATGCGGCCGGACCATCGGGAATACAACCTGGGTCTATGCGCCGATCAAACGTCGCGAACACGGCAGCGTGAGAAACCGCCAGGGCAAGCAAGTACAAATCTGTCAGCTTTTGGCTGGAGGGGAGGGCCGGGAAATAGTCGGTGTCGGTGAGGGAAACCTGATCCGTCCAGAACTGGTGTCCGGGCATGGCGGTCAGGCTGTTCAAGAGGATTCGAGCCTCTGTCGGCGATCCTGGACCCCCGGGGTAGAGAGGATTCCCAAAAATGCGCAGGAGGCCGTTTTCAGTCAACGGACAGGTCGCCCACCCCTCGAACGAAACCCGTTTGAAAAAGGCAAGAGCCGGAGCATGGTGCGGATGGGCGGGATCGAGCAAAGCGATCAGCACATTGACGTCAAGGAGATGCATCAGGGGGCACCCATGGGCTTAAGGGCTTCCAGCAATTCGTCCTTTTCCATCGTTTCTTCCAGACGGCGTAGGTCTTCCAGTCGCAGACGGGTGGTGGGAGAGCGTTTAAGAACCAAAAAACCAAGTTCATTTCGCTCAAAGCGGGTGTCGTCGCTTGGCGGGGCAATGGGCCTTTCCTGAATTTCCCTGCGAAGGGCATGCTCGATGAGGGCCTTCAATGTGGTTCGCCGACGCAGAGCCATGGATTTCGCCTCCATCAACAAAGCATCCGGAAGATCAAGAGTTGTTTTCATATGGGCCACTATATGGGTTTATGGCTAATTAGCAAGCAAAGCCCAAGCAAAGAGTTTGGCGCACCCTCCGAAAGATCGTTCGCTGTTCCTGTGAATTGGCAGGCGGACAGGAGTGTCCGCGCTCCGGCCCGGCTTCAGGCCAGGGCTGTGCGCATCTCGGTCAACGTGGCCAGCACGGCGGCGGCGGCATCGGCGACGGGCACGGCCGTGAAATCCTTGGCCGTGCGCGCCTTCAGCTCGACAATGCCCTTGGCCAGACTGCGCTCGCCGAGGGTGACGCGCAGGGGAAGACCGAGCAGGTCGGCATCTTTGAATTTGAAGCCCGGGCGCTCGTCGCGGTCGTCCACCAGCACGTCGATGCCCTGGGACTCCAGCGTCAAACGCAAGTCCTCCGCCGCTGCGACCGAGGCCGGGTCTTTCGGCGAAAGCTGCGTGATGAGCACTTCAAAAGGCGCGACATTCACGGGCCAGACAATGCCGTTGGCGTCGTGCGACTGCTCGATCACCGCCTGCAGCGTGCGGCTGACCCCGATGCCGTAACAGCCCATGATCATGGGATGGCTCTTGCCCTGCTCGTCGAGGTAGTTCGCGCCCAGGGCGATGCTGTACTTCGTGCCGAGTTTGAAGACATGCCCCACTTCGACGCCGCGTTTGAGCTGGAGCCGCGCCGTTCCGTTCGGGGCGAGGTCTCCGACCTTCGGAAAGGCGATGTCGTGGAAGTTCCGAATGTCGGAATCGCGTTCGAGGTCGAAATGAATCACATGAACATCGGTATCGTTGCCGCCAATCACGCCGCCCTTGAGTCCGGCCAGCGCGCGGTCGGCGAACACCGGCATTTTCAGTCCGATGGGTCCGGCGAAACCGACGTCGGCTCCGGTGAGTTCGCGGATCTGGTAAGGCGCGGCGAGTTCGAGGACGGCGCAGCCGACGACTTTCTTGAGTTTGATTTCGTTGACCTCGCGGTCGCCGGGAACGAGCGCGGCCAGGGCCTTGCCGTCGGCCAGGTAGATCAGCGTCTTCACGAGCTGGCGGGCCTCGACGCCGAGGAATTTCGCCACGTCTTCGATTTTGCCGACGCCGGGCGTGGGCACACGTTCGAGGGGCAGCTCGGCGCCGGGGAAAACGTTCGGCAGATCGCAGGTCCCCTCGGCGCGCTCGAGGTTGGCGGCGTAGGAGCCGTCGTCGGCCTCGAGAATGCCGTCCTCGCCGGAGTCGCAGGGAATCATGAATTCGTGGGAGGAGGATCCGCCCATGTCGCCGGTGTCGGCCTCCACCGCCATGGCGCGGAGTCCGCAGCGGCGGAAAATGTTGACGTAGGCGTCGTACATTTTCTGGTAGCTGAGGTCGGCGGCTTCGGATGTGACGTCGAAGCTGTAGGCGTCCTTCATGATGAACTCCTTGCAGCGCATGAGGCCGAAGCGCGGGCGGATTTCATCGCGGAACTTGGTCTGGATCTGGTAGAAATTGACGGGCAATTGCTTGTAGGAGGTGATTTCGCGGGCGACGAGGTCGGTGATGATTTCCTCGTGGGTGGGACCGAGCACCATTTCGCGCTCCTGGCGGTCCTTCACGCGGAACATGACGTGCTTGAGCGACTCGTAGCGTCCGCTGCGGTCCCAGATTTCGCGCGGGTGCATGGCGGGCATCAGCACTTCCTGCGCCCCGGCGCGGTTCATTTCCTCGCGCACGATGCGTTCGACCTTGCGCAGCGCGCGCAGGCCCATCGGCAAATACGTGTAGAGGCCGCTGCCCAGTTTGCGGATCAGGCCCGCGCGCATCATCAACTGGTGGCTGATGATTTCCGCGTCCTGCGGGATTTCTTTGAGGGTGGGAATGAGAAGCTGGGACCAACGCATGGTGAGGCCGGGTTTGGGGGTTGAAAAGGGCGCACACCTTGTCCCAAGAAAGCGCGTTGTGCAAGCCGTTTTGCTGTTGTGGTTCGGAGATGCGCGCCCAAGGCCCCGGAAATTATGGATTGTATCCCCTTGGAGGCGGGATAACAGAAGACATGCCCCTCGAAAACCTGTATCTGTCCCTGCGCAAACTCTTTCGGCAACGAGAAGTCGTTCTGTTCGCGGTGGCGCTTTCGACGGGATTGTGCCTGACCCTGGCGGCCCTGAATCCCTGGGTGGCCGCGTTCGTCGAGCTGGAGGAATGGCAGCACACGGACCGCGTCCATCTGTCCGGGAAGCTCGCAGAGCCCGCCGGGGACATCGTTTTGCTTGGAATCGACGACGCCAGCCTGACCCTGGACAGCCTTTGGCCGGAGGACATTTCGGAATCAACCGCCTTGCAGCGGATGAAAGAGGGCTGGCCCTGGTCGCGCGAGGTGTGGGCCCTGGCCATAGAACGCCTGGTCGCGGCGGGCGCGAAATCCGTGGTGCTCGACTTCACCTTTGGCATCCCCTCCACGGCGGAGGCGGATACAGCATTCCGCGAGACAATCCTGCGGCATGTCGATCATGTGGTGTTGGGGGCGGACCATCAGGAGCGTTCGAATGCGGGCCAACACAGCACGCTGGGGATGGTCATGCCCTGCGTCGAGGTCGTGCCGGTTTCCGCGCGGGGACAGGTGTCGATCGGGCACCTCAACTTCTGGAAGGAAACGGGGGACGTGGTGCGCACGCAGAAACCGCGGTGGTCGCTGGATACGTCGGAGGCCTTTCCCTCCCTCGCCATGGCCATCCTCCTCCAGCAGGGCGGAGACGCGAATGACCTCGACATCAACGAGGAACGGTATTTCCGCTTCGGACATCCCCAGGCCTTTTCCCCCATTTCGTTCCACGAGATTTTTGTGGAAACGCTCTGGGAAAACAATTTTGACGGTGGCGCGTTCTTCAAGGGAAAAACCGTTTTTATCGGGGTCACAGCCCGCCATTTTCAGGATTTCGTGGAAACACCGGTCGGCCGTGTCATTGGCGTGCAGGCCCATGCCCACGCGTTCAACGCGCTGCGCCGGGGCGACTGGCTCGGCGTGGCGTCCCCCGGCCTCCGCTGGACCCTTGTGTGGATCTGCGTCCTGCTGGCCTGGGTCCTCGTCGCCACGGTCCGGCGCCCCCTCTTGACTCTGGGAATCATGGTCCTGTTTTGTTTTGGGCTCTTTGCGGTCCAACGGATGTCCTTCAACCATCAGGCTCTGATTCTGCCGATGCTGCTGCCCACGCTGGCGTGGTGCGGCACGGTTCTGTTCTGCCTGGGTTATGATTTCGTGCTGGAAAAACAGCGGCGCCGCGTGCTCCTTCGCTATTTTTCCCCGGACATGGCGACCGAACTGGCCCGCAATCCCGCGCCCTATCTGCACGCCCTTGGCGGAACCCGCCGCGTGATCACCATCCTGTTCTCCGACGTGCGCGGATTCACCAGCCTGTCGGAGACCCATCCGGCGGAGGCGCTGGTCGCGCAGCTGAATCAATACTTGAACCGCATGGTGCAGATTGTCTTCGCCCAGCGCGGAAGCATCGACAAATTCATCGGGGATGCCGTGATGGCCGTGTGGGGACGGCTGCGGGAGCGCGCAGACGCCGCGCAGTTGGCGGAGGACGCCGCAAACAGCATCGAAACGGCCCTGTGCATGCGGGAGGCCCTGCGGGAACTGAATCGGGACTGGAAAGAACGCGGGTTGCCCGAGTTGGCCTTCGGCATCGGTCTGCACCAGGGACCGGCCATCGTGGGCAACATCGGTTCGGAGACCCGAATGGAATTCACCGCCATCGGGGATTCTGTCAACGAGGCCTCCCGCCTGGAGGGCCTGACCAAATTTTATGGAACGGACCTGCTGGTGAGCCAGGTCCTTCGCGAACCCGCGCAGTCGCTCTATGTGTTCCGCAGCGTGGATGTGGTGCGGGTGCTGGGAAAGACCAGCGCCCTGGAGATATCCACCGTGATCGGCCGTGCCGGAGACGAAGCGCCTCCTGGACTGGCGGCGTACGAGGAAGGGGTGTCCGCCTTCCGCGCCGGCCGCTTTGCCGAAGCCCTGGTCTGTTTCGACCGGGCGGCGGACGCGGGGCTGGACGACAAACTCACACACATCCACCGGGAACGATGCCGGGATCTGATCGAGCACCCGCCAGGTCCGTCCTGGGATGGCGTCTTCACCGCCACAACCAAGTGAGGCCGCGCCTCGGGCCAGGCGTGGACCTCAATACGCGGGACGGTCGCCGAATCCCCCGCCCTGCACGGGAAACGGATTGCCCCCGCTGGTGAAACGGCCATAGCCATTGGAAACGTTGTTGGAAAACTGGGGGTTGTCGGTGTAGACGCGGAACTGCGCCGGTTGGGTCACATTCACATCCACACCCGCATCCACCCGCACGGTCGCTCCGGCCAGGTCGATTTGCGCGGCATTGAGGGTGGCGGGCCCGGTAAAGTGAACGCGTCCGTTCGCGCCCTCGGCATAGAGCCGGATCAAGCCCGTGGCGCTGAGATCGGACGTGCCTCCAATCGTCAGAATGCCAATGGGCGAAAGGGTGCGCGCTTTGATAATGTCGGCCTGAATCGTCGTGCCGTTGTGAAGCGTGATGTCGCCCGTCTGCGCTTCCATGCGAACCTCCAGGGCACTCAGGAAGGCATCATCCACAGTCACACTCCCGTTTTGCGCGAACAAAAGCAACTGGCCAATATCCGCCTGGGTCAACAGACCCAGATCGCTGCTGTTCGTGACGAGAAACGAACTCGCGGTGAGGGTCAGGTTTCGTCCCGCAACCACCTTGCCGGAATGGCCCGCAGTGATGAAGGAGTCCGTGATCGTGACATCCTGCCCCGCCTGAATCCCGACGTGGCCGCTGAACACCGACGCCATATCCCAGAGTTCATCCCGCTGCGCATTGATCTGCGCGATGCCGTCATCCAGTTCGATCGACGCGCTGGATTCTATCTCCCCCAGAACCTGGACATCGCTTTCGGGACCAAAAGCATCGAGCAACAAAAACTGCATATTCCCGGCGATGCCGAAACCCGGATGGATGACAATGTTTCCTGTGGCGGCCAGCACGCTCAATGCGTCGAGCGCGGGGTCCAGATACAGGGCGCCGCCGGTGGACAGCTCCGGAGGCACGTTCGAATTGCTGAAATTCACCCCGGTCTGCGAGGCGAGAATCAAATTGCGGGGGCCGGAGCTGGAATCGATATCCGGATTGCCGGCGATCACAAGGTCGAAGAACGTGAAGGCGGCCCAAGGTCCCCGTTCATCAAAGCGCTGCTGGGTTTCCGTCGGACCCGGCGGGGCTCCAAACAGAACCCCCCGCACGGGTCCCTCTTTCGCCGGTTCGTAGATCTGACCTTGTATCAACGCAAAACCTCCGGGATCGTTGAAGACACTTACACTGGGGTTTGTGGACAACTCCGTGTTGTTATCCACGTAGGAGACCGGAGGAACGAACACAGGCCCATTCGGGACGCGGCCCGGCGGCGGTTTTCCGGAGGCGACGGGCTCCACCGCAGGGGATCCCCGCTCAAGCTGTTTGCGCAATTCCCGCGTGAGGGCGACACGCGTTCCCAGCCCTTCGATGACAAAGGCCGATGTGAGCAACTCCCCCTTCTCCTTGAGATCCGCCTGCTCCTTCAGGGCCCGCTCGAGTTCCCTCTGGTTGCCCAGGGCGTCAAACACCTTCAGATCCATGAGCAGGGAGGTGGCGAGAAGACGCTCCAAATCCACCGTCACCGGGTTTGGGAAGGATCTGGCGTTGGTTTTCATGATCAGCATTTCGCCCTGTCGCAACGTGATGAAGTCGGCCGGTTTGTCATTGAAAAACAGGTCCACTTCCCCCTCGACCACAATGATCTTGATGTGTCCGTCGGGCAGGTACTCCACCAGAATCGTGGTGCCGGTGACGGCGGCGGTCACCGCCGCGGTGCGTACCTTGGCACCGCCGATTTGTTTGGGAACCTGCAGCAGCATGACCCCCCGCTCCAATTCCACCGTGCGGTTGCCGGCCTCCAGGCGGAAAACCGAGTTGGCCCCCAGGCGGGTCAGCGAATTGTCCGGAAAACGCAGTTCCGCGCGGGATTCGTCCCCCGTGGCGAGACGGGTCTCCCCTTGCACGGAATCCCCGGTTTTGGCCGGAACGGCCGGGCTGTCCTTTTGCACAATCCGGACGTCGTTGTACACACGTGTCACTTCCGCCGATTTGAACGGCGCGGCGCGGACCGGGAGCGACGCGCCGCACAGGACGGCCGCCGCGAGGGGGATGAGCAGGAGATGAGGATGCGGTTTCATGGGATTGCGGCGGGTTTGAGCGGGGATTAAAAACGGAGTTTGACTCCCAATCCACCACCGACAGTGGCGGTATCGAAGTCGAACACATCGATGTTGGAGTCGTTCGAGCTGAAGTTGCCGGAGATGTACAGCTCCGCCCAGCGTCTGGGCATCCAGGTCAAACTCAGCCCCGCGACCGTCATCGCGTCGTCGCGCGAAACACGGGTGTAGTCAAACAGGGTGTGCCGGATCGAGGGCGACAAGACGAGATCCCGCATGATTTTGTGGCGCCACACGACTTCCGCCATGTATTCATGACGAAAGACCTGGTCCAGATCGGTGGACAAATCCCGGTCCACCATCGCGCTGACATGGATGCTGTTGCGGCGGTCCAGCAGGAATATTTTCTGGACGCCGCCGAGCATCGAAACGCTTTCAACCAGTTCATCCTGGAAGCTGTTGGTGGTCATGCGCCGGTACTGCGGGCCCGCGAAGACGACGACATTTCCGAAGCGGGTCAGCACGTGGGCGAGGTTTGTGTTGGCCTCGAACACTTCAAAATCGAGAACATCGTAGGTGTCATAGCGGAACAGGGTTTGCGTGAGTTCAATATCCGCAAACCAGCGTCCGGCGAGTCGCGGCTGCCACCCCGCCTGCACTTGACTGCCCACAAAGGTGTCGCTCACCTGCCCAGACGGGGTGTTTCCGGCGTTGTCCGTCCAAAACACATATCCATCCGCAAGCACGCGGAAGCGGCGCTGTTTGGGGGCTTCCTTCAAGATGAGTTGATCCCCGATGTCCCGGTCCCCCGCCGATGGAGGCGCGAAGCGGTTTTCCTCCTCCAGTTGCGAAACAACCTCCGCTCCACCGCCGTCCCGCGATCCGGGAAAAGTGGAAGTTCCCACCGTGCCGAGGCGGCGGGAGGGATCGGGGACGGGAAGGACGGGACCTTGCGCGAAAACAGTGGATACAAAGCCCCCATCCAGTACAGAGAGGAACGCCGTCAAAAGGAACGCGCGGTGCAACAGGTTCATTGTTTTCGGGGTAGTACGTTTTTGAAGAAGACCTGAACGAATTCTAGGCATCCCTTTTTTGCCGCGTCAAGCGAAATGTCCTTCCGATTCATACGGACGAAACCCATAGGCGCGGACGATTCAATCACCAGCGAATGCGGTCGCGGCGCAGGTCCGCCACCGCCGCCGCCGCCACCCGGAGGTTGAGCAGCGTGCGCAGGAGGGCCACGGGCAGGGCCTTGAGACGCTGCATCCCGTGGAGGCGCTGGAGCTGGCGCAAGGGAACCCACAGATAGGCCGAAAAGCCACGGTTTTTCGCTCCGGGACCCAGACGTGTGCGGATCAACTGACGAAACCACTCCGGGTTCGCCTCCAGTTCCGCGCGCAGGGCCGTTCCCACCGCCCGCCCCCCCGCCACCCATTCCCGCGCCTTTTCAAAGAGCAGAATGTTGCAGAGCGTGCCAATGAGAATGCGTTTTTCGTGTTTGACGTAGGCGCGCAGCGAAGTCTCAGCCTCGTAGTGGTGCCAGATGCCGGGCGCGCGCACCAGGCGCTGCGGATTCTCCGGCGCGGTGAAACCATCCGTCACGAGCATCGCCTTGATAAATCCGTCCTCCACCAGCATCGGCTCCGGCAGGAAAATACCGCGCAGGGCCGCGACGCGCGCGGCGTAGAGCTGTCCGCAGAGCTTGGGCGGTCCGGCGGAGGCCAGCGCGGAAGCTGCGAGTGAAATGCGGTCCGACGCGCTCTTTTTGCCCTTGGCACCAAGGTTTTTCAGGGGTTCGTCCACCGCCGCCACCGCCTCCGGACAGTCGACCAGGGCCTCCACCAGTGCGCGGAGGGCGTGAGGCTGCTCCAGACGGATGTCCGCGTCGGCAAGCAGCAGAATGTCGGTGCCCGCCGGCAACAGGTCATGCACCAGGACATTCCAGGCGTTGGCTTTGCCCGGACGTGTCAGTTCCTCGACTCGGCCTTCCGCCGGAAAATCCGCCAGCGCCCGACGCGCAATTTCCGCCGTGGCATCGCGGCAACCGTTGGGCACCACGAGCAACGAGCAGCGGTGGCCGCTGCGCCACAGGTCCTGACGGGCCAGATCGGCAAGCGTTTCCGCGATGCCATCTTCCTCATTGTACGCAAGAATACCCAGACAGAGATTCATGAGGATTTACTTTTACCCCTGAAAAGGGGTAGAAAGCAAATGGAATATGAACCCGATCCGGAAAAGACGCGCGTGACCCCGCTGGTCCCCATCACCCTCTTCGCCTGCATGCCGCTGGTGCTGTGGCTCTTTACCCGCCACCCCCGGAACCCGCGCATTGCCGTGATCATTGGCTTTTTGTTCTCCTTCATGTTCCTGCCCAACCACCACTACCCGCTCCCGCTTTTTCCCGATTACGACAAAATCAGCGCCGCCGGCTACGCCGTGCTCATCGGCACCGGCATCTTTCATCCGGCCCTCTTTCAGAAAATCCGCTTCAGTCCCTGGGACCTGCCCCTGCTGATCTGGTGCGGCGTGCCCTTCCTCACCTCCATCTCCAACGGGCTCGGCGCCTACGACGGCGTGAACGCCGCCCTCGGACGCATCATCCAGTGGGGCGTGCCCTACCTGATCGGACGCATGTACTTCGACCAGCGCAAAGGCTTCGAGGAACTCATGCTCGGCTTCTTCATCGGCACCCTCGTCTACATCCCTTTCTGCCTCTACGAAGTTGTCATGAGCCCCCGCCTCCACCGCATCATCTACGGATTCCATCCCCATTCGTTCGGACAGGCCAAACGCGGCGGCGGCTGGCGGCCCGTCGTCTTCATGCACCACGGCCTCATGAATTCCATGTGGATGGTCAGCGGTCTGCTCTCCGGCATCGCCCTCGCCGTCTCCGGACGCCTGCGCGACCAGCTCCCCAAACTCCTGCTCCCCTTCCGCCTCTTCCTGATCCCCGCCCTGGCCGTCACCGTCGTCCTCCTCAAATCCACCGGTGCCCTCGCTCTCTTCCTCGTCGGACTGCTGCTTTTCTTCACCACCCGCAGCTTCCGCCTCACCCTCCCGCTTCGCCTCATCCTGCTCATCCCCACCCTCTACGTGATCACCCGATCCACCGGACTCTGGGACGGGCAAAACCTGATCCGCGGCGTCGCCTCCATCGCCAGCGTCGAACGCACCGGTTCCCTCGCCTACCGCATCGACAACGAAACCATTCTCACCGAACACGCCTGGAAACGCCCGCTGCTCGGCTGGGGCGAATGGAAACGCTCCTTCGTCAAAGACGACGAGGGCGAAATCGTCTCCGTGCCCGACGGCCTCTGGATTCTCGCCTTCGGCAAAAGCGGTTACATCGGACTCGCCGCCCTCATCGGCCTCTTTTTTGTTCCGCCCTATCTCTTCATCAAACGCTTCCCTCCCGCCCGCTGGAAAGAACCCGCCATCACCGCCATCCTCTCCGCCCCGCTGCTCATCTGCATCTTCGCCATCGACAGCCTGCTCAACGACATGTACAACCCGCTCATGCTCATCATGGCCGGCGGCCTCGTCGGCATGCACCTCAACCCCGACGCCGAAGAAACCCTCCTCGACACCCTACCCGCCCTCCCCCCAATCCCGCGGCTGCTCTGAGGGAGCGCCGATCTCCGCATCGGCTCTTCAACGGGAGCGCCAATCTCCGCATCGGCTCTTCAACGGGAGCGCCAATCTCCGCATTGGCGGGCAAAGGGGGTCTGAATAACGGGAGCGCCAATCTCCGTATTGGCGGGTACAGGGGGTTTTCGGCACGGTGCATGTCCCCCCTTCGCCACGGCCAATTCGGAGATTGGCGCTCCCGTGCAAAGGTACTTCGTTCAAGCGCAAAAAGTGTGGGTGACCTCGAACCCCTTGGGACATCAGGCGTAGGTGCCGGTTCGGGTTTGGTGGATCATGGCCCAGATGAGGTCTTTTTCGCCTTTTTGAATGAGGGACAGGGGCGTTTGGTCCTGGAAGCCGGGATTGGGCTGGGTAAGCCAGTTTCGCAGATCCTCGGCGGGCAGGATGTCGAGCAGGGCTTGAAGCAGTCGCAGGGCCTCCGTCAGGCGCGGGCGGACGGATGTGGGGAGTTTCGGGTGGGTTTCGTAACTCGCCAGCGAACGCTCCGAAACATCGGCCAGAATCGAAAACAGGGGACGGGGAATGCCCAGCGAGCGCCGCAACGCAAAGAGCCGTTCGCCATTGCTGCGGGCAGTGGTCCAGAGTGATTTCGGTGTGGGTTTCAGAGCTTTCAAATCGAGTTCATATTCGCGGCCGGTATGTATGCTGGCAAGTCAAAACCTGCGGATTTGCATGATTTTCACACGTGATCCGCCAAAATCGGCATCCAGAGATTCTTCGGCGGACCAAGCTTTTCGATGAACCGTCTGCAATTGAATTACGTAAATACATCATAATGAATGATTTAATGTAGAACGCAAAAAGTGTAGGCTGCCCCCGAGACAAAATGTGTGGGTGCCCGAGCCGCGCTGACCCCGAGCCGGAGCGGTGGCCGCTGTTGAGGATTGAATTTGGAGCGGCATCCTGTAGAGTGTTGGCATGACCACATTGGAAATACCTGTACCCGATCTTCTGGAATTCAGTCTTGGACTGCGTAACCGTCAGGAATTGTCCGACGAAGCCCGTCTCCTTTTGGCGGTCAAACTTTTTGAATTGGAACGACTGAGTTCCGGCCGTGCGGCCGAGCTGGCAGGTATGGACCGTGAAACCTTTCTGCTTACACTGCCACGCTACGGAGTTCCCGCGGTAAAGTGGAGTCATGAGGAAATACAGGCCGAGGCCGATGCGGTTTTGAAATGAGCAAAATCAGATTGATCACGAACACGGGGCCTTTGATCGCGCTGTCGAAAATCGATTGCCTCCTCCCCGCCAGCGAGTTGTATGAAATTATCGTCCCTGCAAACGTGGTCCTTGAGTGGCGTTCCGCTCCAAAAATATGGCCTGATTCTCTTGCGGTCCTTGATGCCACAATCCCGGACCCGATGTTAAGGATTCATCTGGATTTGGGGGAAGCGTCCGTAATTGAGTCCGCGTTACAGCATGGGGTTCCACAAGTGTTGATTGATGAGCAAAAAGCACGCAAAGTTGCCAGAAACGTCTACGGCTTGACCGTGGTGGGCACGGCCCGGGTACTGGTGGAACTCCATCGGGCGGGTCAAGTTGGCCCGCTCTCACCCTTGTTCAAGTCTTTGAGGGCCTCATCGTATTGGATCGATGAATCCATCGTCAACTGGGCGTTACGGTCTGTGGGTGAAAAAGTCTGATTTCAGGTGGCGTTTGAACCCTTTGATCCCCGGGGACAAGGGTGCCCACGAGAGAATGGGGGCGTAAACGGGGACCGCCGTTCGACGTTGGACGTTCAAGGTTCAACGCTTGCCCGCCGTGGCGGGTTCGCCTTTCCCTTTCCCCGACTTCCGAAGCCCGGAACCCTGCTCCCGAAGCCCTTCCGACCCCCGGAAACCCGGCGTCCAACCGCTCCCGCGCATCCGACGGCTCCGGCTTCCGGCGCAATCGTTGGCGGGGTTGATCCAAAAATTCATCCCGGCATCGGTAAAATTGGATTGCGGAACGCCCGCAAAGGCGGCATAAAGCCTCCACATCCCTGTCGATCCACCGCTTTGCACGGAACAACCGCCGCAACGCTGTCCGCATCGGCAAGAAGTCCATGGAGGCAGGGATTGGCAGATGAAGAACACACAAAATCGCGGGTTGACCCCGAGCCGCATACGAGCTGGTGAATTTTGGCATGAGGTGTATTTGCCCCTCACCTCTTGCCGATATTAAACATTAGGGGCAATAAATAAGAGGTGTAAAATGAGTGAATGGAAACTAAAGAGCACAGGTGGTACCGACTCCACGATTAATGCAATCATGGGAGCTTCGGAGTACACATTCGTTAATAAAGAAACGAGTGAGGAACGCAAAGTCGAAGCCTATAGTCTCAGGCAAGCCGGGGAACTGATTGCCGAAGGGAGTTTTAAAAAAACTGAAAGTAGTAGCTCATGTACTCAGAAAAAAAATCCATAAACATGCAAAATTACAAAATGCAATGGCTTCTCAAAAATAAAATAATATCAGTATTTTAGCATTTACTCTGGAGCGAACATATTGTTTTTCATAGGCGTGGGGTGAAGCACTTATTTGCTACCAATTACAAAACTGTTTTTATAATTTCAAATTGAAAGTTTTGCATACGTTCACAAACGTGGCGAATGCTTTCGTTTGCCGGATGGCTACGTATAGCAATACTAGCAATTGGCTTTAGGCTGTTTAGAATGTTAACTTTTTCATCTTTTGTTGTGTTTTTAACAAGTATCCATTCGAGCATGTTATGTAAATAAACGTGAAATGAATGCGGGTCATTGCTGCCTCGTGCTGTAATATTTGCAGTTAATAAGGTAATTGCTTCATCAATCATCGCCTGCGCATCAAGAGATTCAGGATTGCGAATCGCTTTTTTAAAATACAGATAAGCGCATTCCGTTAACGTATTTCTGTCATTAGGAGCTTTACCTCTTGCATTATTTAGAAATGTTTCTGCATCAGAGAGATTATCAGTTTCAACCTCCAAACTGCCCCTCTGCAACCAGTATCCAAAATCATCAGAGAGAAAACTCTCAACTTTATTATAAAATTTACGTGATGTTTCAACACCTAAGTGGTGCTTTAAAAAATCATGATTCATAATTCGCAATAAATAGCTTCTGGGGTTGCTGTATGATGACATTGATGGAGAACATTTAGAAGCGTGCGCATATGACAATCTAACTAAAATATGACAAAGAATCCCTGATTCTTTAAATAACTCTAAAAGCTTTTCAGAAATAACTCGATGCCTAGCAAGGTACGATCCACTTGAGTTTATTGAAACAAGACCGCTACGACATAAATTATTTAAAATATTGAATGAATTGTTATCTGCATCGTCAAAAACTAAAAATAAATCAGATTTATCGATGAAATGTCTTAAAGCAGTTGATACAGCAATTGCTCCATAGATTATTTTATAAGACTGATCTAGTTCCGAAAATTCTTCACGAATTTTTTCATTAAAAGATCTTCCTGAGGTCGCCTCAATCATAGCAACAAGCAATTGTCTTCCGCATTTTTCTCTGAGTTTTTCAAATTGCAGTGGTTCAGACAGAGTCTCAAGAACTCCAAGTCGATTATGTAATTTTAAAACTTGAATTAGAGATGATATGTCATCATCATGCAAATTTGGCACAATGTGTTCCTTTATGTGCTTATCGATCAATGTGTTAATGCAGCTATCTTTTTTGAAGCCTCTTATTCCAACAATAATTTCGCACGGTGTAGTTTCAATAAGTTGACTGCAAATTACAGACAGGTGCATTCCAAAAATATCTGCATCATCAATGACAACTATATATGGTTTACCCTCGCGACATGCATTAACAAGGCTATTTGCAATCGGCATATTGTTTTTGTCAAAATAATACACAATTTTACCTTCATTGTAAAAGTGAAGACTTAATTTTTTCAGGCAAGTTGATTTACCTGAACCTGCTGTACCGGAAATAATATTAATAAATCTTTTTTTACTGTTGTGTTCAGTTATGTCTAGCATATTTATCAGCTCTTTGTCGAAAACACGATCTGCAACCTTTCCTTTTCCGAAATCTGTCCACTCGGGCTCATGGCCTCGCAGGTAATCCGTTGTTGCATTATTTTTACGCGATAGAATATCAGATAAATTGCATGAATCAATGCAGCCAGAGAATCTTTGCGCTATTGTTTTGTTGTAGGTCAAGCCTATGTTAATTGAGTCAGTAAGTGTTTCAAGGATTTTTTTGTAAAATTCTTCGGCAGTCATGGGGATCCAGAAAATATTATATTCAGACAGCAGTTCTTGTTTCGCACGACTTAGCGTGGGTATTACTAAGTAAGATTTTGGGCGAAGTTCAAAGTTTCCCTTGCGCCCTTTATGTTTTCTTTCCTCAATATTTAACCAAAACGATGGCTCGTCAATCTGCGATCCAACAAAAACTATTGGTGATATCGTCAGGTCGTTTATCAACTCGACATACCATGGATCGCTGCTAAGGAGGCGTCGTGAGTAAGATGATTTTGAAAATGTCATTTTTTCATAATTATCAAGACTACCATTTAAATATATATATTGAAGGTCTGATGATTCTTGTTTATGAATATGCTGATTCATTTGCCCCGTAGAAGTAGCGTCGATTTTAATAAGATTGCGTATTGCCTTTGATTTTCCTCGAACGGCATCTGCCATATTATCGACATTCAGAGAATAAACTTTTTTCCACGGGAATTTAAAATACTCCATTTGATAATCAAGCAATGAGTCTGGATTAATGGTTAATTTCTTTGTTAGCAAATTTTTTAGTCCATGATTTTTTTTTGCAACAGCTAGCTGGTAAATATCTTGGAGTTCGATGTTATCCTCTCTGTCAGCATCGGGATAAAGTAACTTCCATATCTCACCTGTTAAATCGTAACCTGTAGGCAAATTCTCGCTATCGAAGTTTTTTGCACCGTATGAGAATCCAGCTCCAGTAAATAAAACTGGGCTGCAGCATTCAAACTGCGATTTTAAATGGTTTTTTACATGTATAAAATCTTCTGCTTTTATTATATTCATTTTTATACCTCTGTTATTTTATTTTTGGTTGATTTATTTGTAGCATGTTTTTCGTTGTGCTATTAATTTTTGCAACATTTTACGTCCCCAACTCCTCCAGGACCCCGATAATTTCCACCACCTTCGCTTTCCGTGCGCCTTTGAAACAGGCGGTTACTTGGGCGGGGGTGGGGTTGGGCGGGAGGGTGGCGAGGAGGGCGCGGACGGCTCGGATTTGTTCGGGGAGGGTTTTGGGCCACGGAGTGGCAGAAGTTAGGAGTTGGGAGTTAGGAGTTGGGGGTTCCTCTGTGCTCTCTGTGTTCTCTGTGGTTAAAAGCTCTTCCTGTGTGGGTTTGGGGCCTTGGGGGTTTTGGTAGGTGGGTCTTAGGTAGCGGATTTGGTTTTGGTTTTCTTCCTGGGCCCGCTGGTGGTTGAGGTCGACGAGGCGCTGGAGGATTTCTTCTTCGGGGAGATTGGGGGGCCAGGTGTAGGCGTTGGCTACGGCGCGGTCGAGGTCGTCGTGAAGTTGTTGGAGGACGGAGACGAGGCCTTGTTCGTGGATCGTCTTGTCTTTGGCACCGAGGGTTTCGCCTGTGCGGAGTTTTTCGAGGACGTTGTACATGCCCGTCATGGTCAGGTCGGGATGTTGGGCCTGTTGCCGCTTGCGGTGGGCGTCCAGTTGCTCCGCCAGAGTGGCGATGCGTTCCCGTTGCTCGGGCGTGGGGTCTGGGAAGGGGAAGGTTTCGAAGCAGAGAGAGTTGTTATAACGGGGCCGATCTTCCAGTGTTCCCCCAGCAGTCAAAGACCATATGGTATGGATATTTGAAGATAAAACCCCCAAGTAATAGCCGCCTGGCAACCCAATTGCCACAATTTCGCTTTCAGGAATTACATCATTTGTTACCGTTGTGAAAACTCTATGTTTTGCAGTTCTAGGAGTGATGATGTATTGGTGTAAATCTTTAATGAAATTCCGAATTTTTGTGTTTTTTCTGCCAAACAACCACCAATTGACCCTTCTATATTCTTCAGAATTTTGATCTCTTTCGGGTTTCACTTCGTTGAATAACTTTTGATAACACGCGGGGAAATTTGTTCTGAGTTCGTCTAAGCTGAGACCTTCAAAATCCATTGCAAAACGTTTTCTGTTCGATTGCACAATATCTTTTGGACCCTTGAATGATCTTATGTACCGTTTTATTTCTGTATCGCTGAAGTATCCAAATTTTTCCAATTCTGATTCTTCGATAATAAAACCTTGTCCATGCAACTTCATACCTTGTGATGACAAATCTCCATTCGCTCTTAGAGCTACGGCCGAGGCTACATCTGGTCCGACGCTTAGATCGGGGGCGATGCGGCCGATTTGGGTGTGGAGTTCCACGCTGTAGCCGTCGCTGCCTTCATTGTACTCAGTTGTGACGGATTGGTGTTGTCCCTGTCCTTCGCCGGGGGCGAGGGTGGTCATGGCGATGCGGACGGCGGCGCCGTCGTCGACCCAGGGGTGGTCGGGCACGGCGTAGGCGAGGTGGACGGGGGGCTTGCCGTTGAGGTGTTTTTCGAGGACGCGGCGGTTGAAGGTCTGTTTGAGGGAGTTGGTGGTGACGAAGCCGAAACGCTGGACTTTGCCTTGGGCGACGAGTTCGGCGGCGTGGTTCCACCAGTACATGACGAAGTCGCTGGATTCGGCGATGTCGTTGTGAATCGCGCGGACGGTGTCGGTGTAGCCGTCGCCGAGGGCGTCCCTCATGCGGGAGGCGCCGATGAAGGGCGGATTGCCGATGATGTAGTCGGCTTCGGGCCATTCGGCCTTGCGGGGGTTGAGATAACGGACTTCGGGGGTGCGGGCGGATTCGTCGGGCACGGGGAGTCCGGTGACGGGATGGGGCTTGGTGGTGCGTCCGTCCCAGTGGGTGACGGGGTTGCCGTTTTCGTCGAGCACGGGCTCGGTGCCGTCGGCGGCGATGAGGGCGTCGCGGCACTGGATGTTTTTGAAGTCGCGGATGATGGGCTGGGGCGGCATGACGTTGCCGCGGTTGCGGAAGTGTCCCTGGAGGGCGCCGATCCAGAGGACGAGTTCGGCGATGGCGGCGGCGCGGGGGTTGATTTCGATGCCGAGGAGCTGGTGGGGGTCGACGGATTCGCCGGCCATGTCGAGGCTGGACTGGGTTTCGCCGAAGCCCTGGAGGGTGTCGAGGACTTCGCCCTCGATGCGTTTGAGGTGTTCGAGGGTGACGTAGAGGAAGTTGCCGGAGCCGCAGGCGGGGTCGAGAATGCGGAGGTGGCAGAGGCGGCGGTGGAAGGCGCGGAGTTCTTTGACGGCGTCTTTGCGTTTGCCGTCGTTGTCGTGTTTGATGGCGGCGGCGAGGACAGAGTCCCACTCTTCGCGGACGGGGGCGATGACGGTGGGGAGGACGAGGCGTTCGACGTAGGCGCGGGGGGTGTAGTGGGCGCCGAGTTTGTGGCGTTCGACGGGGTCGAGGGCGCGTTCGAGGAGGGTGCCGAAGATGGCGGGTTCGACGTCGCGCCAGTCGCACTGGGCGGCGGAGATGAGGAGGCGGATTTGCGCTTTGTCGAGGGGGAGGGCGGCGGCTTCGGCGAAGAGGCCGCCGTTGAACTGGAGGAGGTTGAGGCGGAGGGCGGTGGAGTAGCCGCCGCTGTTCATTTTGCCCCAGAGTTCCTCGATCATGGGGACGAAGGAGGCGGGGTCTTCGGCGATGTCTTCGAGGAGGCGGGTGAAGGGCTGGTAGCCGTATTTGCCGAGGAGGTGGACGTCTTCGGCGAACATGGTGAAGAGGCAGCGCATGAGGAAGCGGGCGACGGCGTGGGGGTCTTCGCCGCGGGCTTCGAGGGAGACGGCGAGGCGGGCGAGTTTGTCGGCGACGTCGCGGGTGACGCGGGCGGAGCGTCGGGAGGGGTCGAGGGCGAGGGGATCGGTCCAGAGGGTGCGGAGGCGCTCGCGGACGGTGTCCATCCGAAGGTCGGAAAGGGAAATGCGGTGGCTTCCGGGGGCCGGAAAGGGGATGTAGGTGCCGCCGGAGCGGGAGAATTCGGCGAAGACTTCGATGACGTGGCCGATGTCGGCGACGAGGAGGAAGGGAGGACGGCCTTCGTCGGGCGGGAGGGCGCGGATGTAGCGGTCGGCCTGGTTGCGGGCGCGGATCATGGCCTGTTCGTAGCCGGGGGAGCCGCGGCGTCCGTGGCCGATTTTGGCGCCGCCGGCGTCGGAGCCCTGTTTGGCTTCGAGGACGAAGCAGCCGCGTTTGTAGAGGTCGATGCGTCCGGGGGCGGTGGAGCCGTCGATGTGCTGGAAGGAGACATCGCGTTCGAAGACGTAGGCGTTGTCGCCGCCGGCGGGGTTGGGATGGGGGAGGCGGAGGAGGTCGCAGAGTTC
>CAZCFM010000074.1:0-2153 GCA_964497855.1 uncultured Verrucomicrobiota bacterium
ACAAGAGCTGTTTTGGGTCAAAACGCAAGAAAGCGGGCAAAACAATCAAAGGCGGCTGGCTCGGGATGAAGTCGCTGCGGCAGGTGAAGTAAGTTCTGCGGGAGTCTCGGGTTTGAGGCTTCGGAGACCTTGTGAGGGGATATGCAAGGGATGCAATAGAATGCGAAATCCACCCGCCTTTGGTCTTGCATCCTCCCTTTCTGTTACTATTTTAACGAATCCATGCCCGACAGTTTGATTGCCTGCGCCATCGAAATCCCCGAGCCGATTCTCCGCGAAGAAACGGCCCGTCGTTTGCGTGCGGTCAAACGGCCCCCGCTCCTGGTTCTCAACACCTGTCAGCGGCTGGAAGTCTACGGACGCCGCATGCCGACGGAAATTCCGGCTTCGGCTCTGCGCGTGGAAACTGGACGCCACGAAGCGCTGCGCCGTTTGGCCCGTATAGCCGCCGGCCTCGAAAGCCGCATTTTGGGCGAATTGGAGATTCTTGGACAAGTGCGCGAAGCCTATCGCGCCTTCAGCGAATCCTTTGCCGCCGAAGACAGCCGTCTTGATCGCCTGTTTCAGGACGCCATCGCCCTCGCCCGCAAAGCCCGCCGCGAAAGTGGCATCGATCAAAATCTGACCGGACTCGCCGCCCTCACCGCCCGACGCATCATTGATTCCGTTCCCGCCGACACCCCCGTCGCTATCGTGGGCTCTGGCTCGCTCGCCTCCGGCGTGGCCCGCTACCTCGGCAAACGCTCCCGACTTCCGTTACGCATCTCCTCCCGCTGCCCGGAAAACGCTCTCCGTCTCGCCTACGAAGTGGGCGGCTTCGCTGTCGCTCTCAACGAGTTGGCCCCGCTCCTGCACGATGCCCCGGTCATCGTCACCGCGACCGCCGCCCCCCATCCGGTGGTTTTTGATCATCACCTCCCGGTCATGTCCTTCCGTCGCCTCATTCTGGACCTGGGCGAGCCCCCCGACTGCGCCAGCGAGCTGCGCAACCGCGCCGACATCGACTACGTGGGCCTTCTGGACATCGAAGCCCAGTCCCACAGCAACACTGCCGAGCGACAACGCCGGGCCGAACGCGCTGCCGCCATCATTGATGAAGCCACCTCCCGCTGAGACGCCATGGACAATCTGACCCAGAACGCCGAGCCCCAAAGCTCCAATCCGAAGCCCAAACGCGGCTGTTTGAAGCCCGTGCTGCTGACTTTGTTTGCCCTCCTCCTCCTGCTCCACTTCATCACCCCGATCATTGCCGGTCGCATCGCCAATGCCGAATTGCCCAAAGCCTTGAACACGGAAGCCTCTCTGGGCTCCATTTCCCTCAATCTGCTTTTGGGACGCAGCGCCCTCCATGACCTGACGATTGCCCAGCCTGCCAGTTTCGAAGGCGATGCACTTGTGACACTCGGAGAGCTTTCGTTTTCCGCATCCTCCCGCAGTGCCCTCCGCCGCAAACCCATCATCGTCCGCCACCTCCGCGTGGAAGATCTCTCCCTGAATCTGATCAGCAACGCGGAAGGCGTACTCAATATCAGCCGCATCGGCCCGACGCCCGCCGCAGCGTCCGAAGCTCCCGAAGCGCTTTCAGAACCCGCAACCCCGGCCCCGCCGCCTGCGATTTGGGTTCAGCAGATTTTGCTTGAAAACGTGGACCTTGCTTTTCGGGATCTCGCCAAAAACTGGCAAATTTCGCTCGAAGACCTGCACTTTGAAATCGAGGATCTCCGCATCAGCGGAAACCCCGGCGAGGCGCCCGCAACCTTCCGCGCTGAGGTAAAAATCATTTCTCCGGCCAGCCGCGTTCCCGCCTCCGTGCTGATGATCGGGCGCATCGGCACCCTCCACCCCGATCGCCCGGAATCCGCGCCGCCGATTCGTTTCGCCCTCGGACTCTTCGGCTTCGATCTTGCGGCCATCGATCCCTTTCTCGCTCCCGCGCCCGCCGCCGCAAAAGCGACCCTCGGCGGCAGTGGCATCGACTTCACGCTCTTCTTCGATCTGGCCGAGGGACCGCTTCTGGCAGAACAACCCATTCGCGGTCGCTACGACCTCACGACCGACGGCGGACGCAGCTACCGCGGCACGCTGGGAGGAACGCCAGACAAACCCATTCTCCCCTTCATGAACATTTTCTCCAACCTCCTCGGCACCCAACT